>JAJEEA010000236.1 GCA_022821235.1 Vicinamibacteria bacterium | reverse complement strand
GAGGGCGAGGCCGCAGGCCGCCCAGGCCAGGCGCACCCGCGATGCCCGCAGCGGCGACGGCTCGGCCGCGGCGGGCCGGGCCGCGTCTTCCGGCCGGTTCTCCGGCGAGGCCGCCGCCTCCAGGTCGCTGACGGCCTCGCCCGCGTCGCGCATGCGCCGCCGCCCGTCGCGTTCGAGACAGCGGCGCAGCACCCGCCTCATGGGCGCCGGCGTCGCGGCCGGCAGGACCGACAGGTCGAGGTCGCGGTCGATCACCCGGGCCAGCACCTGCGCCACCGTCTCGCCCGCGAACAGCCGCTCGCCCGCGAGCATCTCGTAGAGGACGACGCCGAACGACCAGAGGTCGCCGCGCGCGTCGGTGGCTTGGCCCTCGGCCTGCTCGGGCGACATGTAGGCCGGGGTCCCCATGACGAGGCCGGCGCCCATCCGCGTCACCGAGGCGGTGAGGGTCGCCGTCATGTCCGAGTCCGCCTCGGCCGCGGGGGGCGCGGGGTCGAGGGCCTTGGCGAGGCCGAAGTCGAGGACCTTCACGGCGCCGTCGGGGCGCACCTTGACGTTGGCGGGCTTGAGGTCGCGGTGGAGCACCCCCGCCTCGTGCGCCGACTGGAGGGCGAGGGCGATCTGCCGGGCGATGGACAGCACCTCGTCGAGGGGGATCGGCCCGCGGTCGAGGCGGTCGGCGAGGGTCGGGCCCTCGACCAGCTCCAGCACCAGCGCCCGCGAGCCCCGGCTCTCTTCGACGCCGTAGATCTGCGCGATGTTCGGGTGGTTCAGCGAGGCGAGGACCTTCGCCTCGCGGTCGAAGCGCGCCAGCCGGTCGGGGTCGGCGGTGAACGCCTCGGGCAGCACCTTCAGCGCCACGTGCCGATCGAGCTTCGTATCGCGGGCGCGGTAGACCTCGCCCATGCCCCCGGCCCCGAGGGGGGCGGTGATGTCGTAGGCGCCGATCGACGTCCCTGGTGTCAGCGGCATGGCCGCACCGTCAGGCCCGCTCGCCCCGCTGCTCGACGATGGTCTTCGAGACCGGTCTCCCCGCTACGGCGACCGGGCCCTGCCGCGGCGTCCGATTCTGCATCGCTTAGCCCGGTTGCGCCGATGGGGCGCTCCTGCTCGGCCGGCACGACCTCTTCGTCACGCCGCACGACCGGGAGGGTGCAGGTGAACCGTTGGTTGGGTTGGCGCAATCCGAGTTTCCTGGACGACACGATACTACGCTCCGGGTCGGAGGCGGGAACGGCGGGAACGATTCGCGGGATCGCGCTCGTTTGACACCGCGCAGGCGTTCGGCCAGACTATGACCGATTCGATCCGTGGCGAAATCGCCGTTCCACAGTCACATTGACCAGAGCGCACGGTCCGTTCTTCCCCGACCGCGACTTGCGGTCTCGTCGCGCCCGTTGCCGGCGCCGCGGTCGTCGGCGCGCCGGGTTGTCGCGGGGAACGGGTTCAGGCCGATTCTCGGCGGCGCGCAGGGGGGCCGACCCACGATGCTAGCTGTTCCGCAACGGTTCCGTCTCGGCGCGGCCCTGGTCCTGGCCGCGCTGCTGTCGCCGGCCCTCGCCGTCACCGGGGCGCTCGCCCAGCCCGACGCTGCCGCCGGGGCCGATCTGCTCGGGGCCACCGTCGACCGGTACTGCCTGACCTGCCACAACGACCGGCTCCGCACCGCCGGCCTCAGCCTCGACGGCCGGGACCTCTCCGCCGTCGCCGGCCACGCCGAGCTGTGGGAGAAGGTGGTGACGAAGCTGCGCACCCGCGCCATGCCCCCGGTGGGCCGTCCGAGGCCCGACGCCGGGACCTACGACCGGGTCGCGGGGTGGCTGGAATCGGAGATCGACCGCGTCGCCCTCGCCGCGCCGGACCCGGGGCGCACCCAGGCCGTGCACCGCCTGAACCGCGCCGAGTACGCCAACGCGGTGCGCGACCTGCTGGCGGTGGACGTCGACGTCGCCAACCTGCTGCCCGCCGACGACTTCGACGAGTACGGCTTCGACAACAACGCCGACGTGCTGACCGTCTCGTCCGCCCTCATGGAGCGCTACCTGTCGGCCGCCCGCAAGATCGGGCGGACCGCCCTCGGCGAGGCCCCGCTGGGGCCGGCGGCGGAGACCTACAAGGTCCCCATCCTCCTGCTGCAGGACGACCGCATGAGCGAGGACCTGCCGTTCGGGTCGCGCGGGGGCATCGCCATCCGCCACGTCTTCCCCGTCGCCGGCGAGTACGACCTGCAGATCCGCCTGCACCGCAACTACGTGAACTACGTCCGCGGCATGGGGTCGCGCCACGAGCTCGAGGTGCGTCTGGACGGCGAGCTCGTCCGCACCTTCGTCTTCGGGGGCGAGGAGCCCGAGGGGGTGCAGGCCCCGGCCAGCTACGGCGGCAACCTGTTCGGCGACCCCGAGTGGGAAGAGTACATGCTCTTCGCCGACGCCAACATGCGGGTGCGCTTCGAGGCCGAGGCCGGCCCGCACGTCGTCGGCGTCTCGTTCGTGCGGCGGTTCACCGAGCCTGAAGGGGTGCTGCAGCCCCGCCAGAGCGTGTTCGCGGTCGCCGTCAACGAGATGCGGGACGGCTACGCCGCGGTCGAGCACGTCGTCATCGGCGGCCCCTACTCGTCGGCGGGCGGGCCGGGGGACACGCCGAGCCGCCGCGCCATCTTCACGTGCCGCCCCGACGGCGAGACGGCGGCGGACGAGGAGCGGTGCGCGCGCGAGATTCTCGGCTCGCTCGCCCGGCGCGCCTATCGCCGGCCCGTCGACGCGGGTGACCTCGCCACCCTGATGCAGTTCTACCGGGCGGGGCGCGACGGGGGCAGCTTCGACGCCGGCATCCAGCTCGCCCTCGAGCGGGTGCTCATCGCCCCCGACTTCCTGTTCCGCGTGGTCCGCGACCCCGTCGACGCCGGGCCGGGGACCGCCTACGCCCTGAGCGACCTCGACCTCGCGTCGCGGCTCTCGTTCTTCCTGTGGTCGACCGGCCCCGACGAGGAGCTGCTCGCCCTCGCCGAGGCCGGCCGCCTCGCCGACGCCGACGTGCTCGAGGCGCAGACGCGGCGCATGCTCGCCGACCCGCGGGCCACCGAGCTGGTGCGCAACTTCGCGGGCCAGTGGCTGTACCTGCGCAACCTGCGCAGCGTGGTGCCCGACGCCATCACCTTCCCCGAGTTCGACGAGAACCTGCGCGAGGCGTTCCGGCAGGAGAGCGAGCTCTTCGTCGACAGCCTGCTGCGCGAGGACCGCAGCGTTCTCGACCTGCTCGGGGCCGACTACACGTTCGTCAACGAGCGGCTCGCCGACCACTACGGCATCCCCAACGTCTACGGCAGCCACTTCCGGCGGGTGCGCCTGGACGACGACCTGGCCGAGCGGCGGGGCGGCATCTTCGGGCACGGCAGCGTGCTGACGGTGACGTCGTACCCGAACCGGACGTCGCCGGTGCTGCGCGGCAAGTGGATGCTGATCAACATCCTCGGGACGCCCCCGCCCCCGCCCCCGGCCGACGTGCCCGACCTGCCGGAGCGGGGCGAGGACGGCCGGGCCGCCACCGTGCGCGACCGGCTGGCGCGCCACCGCGAGAGCCCCGCCTGCTCGGTGTGCCACGCCCCCATGGACCCGCTGGGGCTGGCCCTCGAGAACTACGACGCGGTGGGGCGCTGGCGCACCACCGGCACCGCCGGGCTGCCCATCGACTCGTCGGGGCAGTTGCCCGACGGCACCGCGTTCGACGGGCCGGTGGGGCTGCGCTCGCTCCTGCTGGAGCGGCGCCACCAGTTCGTTCAGACCCTGACCGAGAAGCTGCTCGCCTACGGGCTGGGGCGGGGGCCGGAGTACTACGACCGGCCCACCGTGCGGGCCATCACCCGCGAGGCGGCTACCGACGACTACCGCTGGTCGTCTATCATTGTCGGCATCGTGAAGAGCACACCGTTCCGGATGCGGAGGACCGAATCATGATCGTCACCCAGAAGGCGCTTCCCCGTCGTACCGTGCTCCGAGGGCTCGGAGCCTCGCTCGCGCTGCCGCTGCTCGACGGGATGGTGCCCGCGTTCGCGGCCCTGCGCACGACGGCGGCGGCCCCCGTGCGCCGGCTCGGCGTGGTGTACGTCCCCAACGGGATGATGATGCCGCACTGGACGCCGCCCACCGAGGGGGCCGGCTTCGAGTTCCCGACCATCCTGAAGCCGCTCGAGCCGCACCGCTCGCACGTCGAGGTGCTGTCGGGCATGCACGGCGTCGAGAGCGAGGGGCCGCACGCCCGCTCCTCGACCCGGTTCCTCACCGGGGTGCCGTCGAAGCCCGACGACGGCTCGGACCTGCGGGGCGGGGTCTCGATGGACCAGCTCGCAGGCCGGGTGCACGGCCGCGAGACGCAGCTCGCGACCCTCGAGCTCGCCCTCGACGGGCGCGACTTCGCGGGCTCGTGCGACGACGGCTTCAGTTGCGCCTACACCAACACCATCGCGTGGGCCAACGACGTGACCCCGCTGCCGATGGAGAACAACCCGCGGGCGGTGTTCGAGCGCCTGTTCGGCGACACCGGCAGCACCGACCCCGCGATTCGCCGGGCGCGGCTCGAGAAGGACGCCAGCCTGCTCGACTCGGTCACCGACCGCGCCGCCGACCTGTCGCGCCAGCTCGGGGCCGGCGACCAGGCCAAGCTCGACCAGTACCTCGACGCGGTGCGCGACATCGAGCGCCGCATCCAGATGGCCGAGGCCCAGAGCGACCGCGAGCTGCCGGTGGTGGCGCAGCCCGCCGGCATTCCCGACACCGTCGGCGACCACGCCAAGCTGATGTTCGACCTGATGGCCCTCGCGTACGAGACCGACCTCACGCGGGTCGTGACGTTCATGATGGGGCGGGAGATCACCGGCCGGACGTACGCCGAGATCGGGGTGCCCGACGCCCACCATCCCATCTCGCACCACCAGCGCGACCCCGAGAAGCTGGCCAAGCTGACGAAGATCAACCAGTACCACGTGCAGCTCTTCTCGGCCTTCGTCGACCGGCTCGCCGCGACCCCCGACGGGGACGGCACGCTGCTCGACCACTCGATGATCGTCTACGGCGCGGGCATGGCCGACAGCAACTCCCACGCCTCGACCAACCTGCCCATCCTCCTCGCCGGCGGCGGGGCGGGCACCGGCGGGCGGCACGTGAAGTACCCCGGGGACACGCCGCTGGCCAACCTCCACCTGAGCCTGCTCGACAAGATGGGGGTGCCCATCGAGCAGCTCGGCCACAGCAACGGCCGGCTCCCGCTCGAGCCGCTGTCCGGCGTGTAGGGTCATGCTCGGGCGCGTTGCGGCCGGCCTCGCCGCCCTGGCGATGCTGGCCGCCCTCGGGTGCGAGCGCGACCCCGACGGCGTGCGGGGATCGCTGCTGGAGACCGTTGCCGAGCTGGAGGCGATTGCCCACGACGAGATCGCCATCCTGGAGGAGCTGAGCGGGCGGCCGGACACGCGGTCCCGCCACGAGGTGTGGCGGCAGCGCCTGGACGAGGCGCGAGGCACGCTCGACGAGCTCGCGGCGTTGCGGGCGGAGATCGAGGCCTCGACCGAGGCCCAGCTCGCCGGAGACGCCGGCCGCCACGCATTGTCCGTCGTGGACGAGATTCGCCGCGCCACGGGCGAGCGCCTTCAGCGCCTGCAGGTGGAGTTCGGCCGGCAGCGCATCACCTGACGGCGGCCCTTGGGACGGTGATCGGAACAAGGTTTGCCGACTTCGCGCGCAGCCCGTTTCTTCGGCTTTTCTGCGTCTGACGCGCGGTCAGGAATCTTCCGTCGTTGTCCTTCCCTGGGAAGCGAGAGGAGACAACCCATGCGACTCATGACGGCAGGGCGTGCGTCCCGGCGGCATTCGTCCCGATCGGGCAGGGTGGCCCGGGCGCTGGTCGCGGCCGCGATGGCGTCGGCGCCGGTCGTGGCCCAGGAAGCCGGGCGGAGCGCCGCCGCCGACTGGCCGACCTACAACCGCGACCTCGCCGGCACCCGCTACTCGCCCCTCGACCAGATCGACACGTCGAACGTCGCCTCGCTGGAGGAGGTCTGGTCGTACCGGTTCCATCCCGAGGACGGGTTCATCGAGGGCCCGAGCCCGGCCGAGCTCTTCCAGCAGGTGACGCCGATCGTGGTCGACGGCGTGATGTACCTCGCGTCGGGCAACCGGGTGGTGGCCCTGCGGCCCGAGACCGGCGAGGAGATCTGGCGGCACGAGCTGGCCGAGGGGCTGGCGTCGTTCCGCGGCGTCGCCTACGGGCCGGCCACCGACGATCATGAGGCCCGCATCTACTTCACGAGCCTCTCGAAGGTCGTCGCCCTGAACGCGGCGACGGGCGAGCCCGACGCCGCCTTCGGCGACGGCGGCGAGGCGGCGGTGCGCATCCCCTACACCGGGGTGCCGGTGGTCTACGACGACACCCTGATACTGGGCTCGAGCGCCTTCGGCCCCGGGCAGCGGCACATCGCGCCTCACCTGAACCAGCCCCGGGGCGGGGGAGAGCCGGCGCGGGCCTGGCCGCGGGCCCTCGACGCGGCCGGCACCCTGCTCTGGGAGTTCCCGACCCTGCCCACCGAGAGCGACTTCGGCAGCGAGACCTGGGGCAACCAGAGCTGGCGCGACCGCATCGGGAACAACGTGTGGGCCTTCACCCTCACCGTCGACGAGGAGCGCGGCCTCGTCTACATGCCCGTCAGCAGCCCGGGCTCGAACTTCTACGGCGGCGACCGCCCCGGCGACAACCTGTTCGCCAACTCGACCATCGCCATCGACATCGCCACCGGCGAGCTCGCGTGGTACTTCCAGAACATCCACCGCGAGCTGTGGGACTACAACCTGCCGCCGTCGCCGGGCCTGATGGACATCGAGCGCGACGGCGAGGTCATCCCCGCCCTCGCGCAGGTCGGCAAGTCGGGGTGGATGTTCATCCTGAACCGCGTCACCGGCGAGCCCGTCCACGGGGTCGAGGAGCGGCCGGTGCCCGTCGGCGACGTGCCCGGCGAGCAGTACTCGCCGACCCAGCCGTTCCCCCTCGCGCCGCCCCCGGTGTCGCGGGTCAGCATCGGCCCCGGCGACATCGTCACCGCCGACGACACCACGGCCGAGCACGCCGCCGCCTGCCGCGAGCTGTGGGACACCGTGGGCTACTACAACGACGGGCCCTACACGCCCATCCGCTACCGGCAGGAGGGCACCCCGCCGTCGCTCGTGTTCCCCGGCACCGGGGGCGGCGTGAACTGGAACGGCACCGCCTACGATCCGGAGCTCGGCTACATCTTCGTCAACTCGAAGGACCAGCCCATCAGCGGCTGGATGACGGAGAACGAGCTGTACCCCTCGGACACCGACGACCAGGTGGCCTTCGTCCGCGAGGCGGGCCCGCCGTTAGAGGCCCCGATCTTCGACGCCGACGGAGAGCGCCTCGGGGCCCTGCCCTGCTTCAAGCCGCCCTGGGCGCGCCTCGTCGCGGTCGAGGCGGCCACCGGCGCCATCGCGTGGGAGGTGCCGCTGGGCATCGACGAGCTCCTGCCCGAGGGCAGGCAGCGCGTCGGCAGCCGCAACGTCGGCGGCGCCATCGCCACCGCGGGCGGCCTGGTGTTCATCGGCGCCACGGTCGACCGCCGCTTCCGGGCGTTCGACTCGCTCACCGGCGAGGAGCTGTGGTCGGTGGCGTTCGACTACAACGTCGAGGCCGTTCCCATCACCTACGCGGGGAGCGACGGCCGGCAGTACGTGGCGGCCAACGTCTCGGCCCCGGCGAGCGGCGAGCCGCGGGGGAACGAACGGCTGGTGGTGTTCGCGCTGCCGGGCGAGTAGGCGGTTGGCCGACCGTCGGCCATGACGCCTCGGTAGCGGCTATATTCGAAGCATGACCCTTGCCGACTACAAGGTCGTCGTGTACCGCCAGCTCGACGGCGGCTGGGTCGCCGAAGTGCCGGCCATCGGCGGCTGCTACGCGCTGATGGACACCCGCGAGGCGGCGCTGGCAGAGCTGCATCGCGTGTTCGGAATGATCGCAGAAGAGCACGCCGAGCGCGGTCAGGCCCTGCCAGTGGACACGACCCAGATAGTGCATGCCTGAATTTCACGCCAATGAGCGAGAGCGAGCTCGAGCTCGTCGAGGGGAGCGGCAACGTGTTCCGCGATTTCGGCGACCCTCAAGCAGATTTGAGGCAGGCCAAGGCAATCATCGCCGCCCGAATCATCGTCGTGTTGGATGAGCGCAAGCTCCCGGTCCGCAAGGCCGCAGAGGCCACCGGGTTCTCCGTAGCGGACTTCTCACGCATCCGGAACGCGAGCCTCGGTCGGTTCACGCTGGATCGACTGATGAAGATCCTCGCCGCGCTCGACGGCCGAATCCGGGTGACTGTCCACGTCGATCCGCCGTCGACCGAACCGTCGGCCGCGCCGCTTCCAGGCTGACAGCGGTTAATCATCTCACGGACTCTGGGTCGACCGAGGTGTCCCACGCCAAGCCAGACGAGCGCGATGCTCGGGCGCCGTGCCGAGTTGTTTTTGCGGACCGTGGGCCGGCCACGCCATGGTCCGGGGCTGCAGCTCGACGGGGTGCCACCCGTGGCGAGTGTGTGATGCCAGACACGCAAAGCCCGCACGGGCTCGGAGCAGAGTCGTTTCGAGTATCCTCGGGTGCACGACAGCATGGCAGACGACGCACAGTTCCTCTCCGATCTTCCGCCGCGACGGTGGTTGCCGCCAGCCCGCTACGGTCTCGGCTCGCCGCGCTTGTTCGTCGGACAAGGGGCGCACGGTCTCGAGGTTGCCGTGGCCCGGTCAGGGCGCGCACCCAGGCGGTCCGACGTGTTGGAGTGCTGGAAGACCCGCAAAGGTGGGCGCGCGGCTCCCGTGCTGCTCGTGGTGCTGCATCCGGACGGCGCCGCCCTCTGCGGGCCGGCCGGCGAAACGCCGCCGGTCCATCCGAAGGTCGACCCGGGGCAGGTCGAGCGACTCTGTCGGGAGACGCTCGCACAGCCGGATCGGCACGCGGCGCTTCGCTTCCTGTCGCAGGCTCTGCCATCTCTCGAAACGGCTCTCCCCGGCCTGAACAACGAGGGACTGCTGGCGTTGCACGAGTTGCAGCACGGCGTGCCGGCGCGTACGGACTGGACCGAAGCGAGGCGCAAGGCGACGCGAGTGCTTGGCAATCGTGACCGTGATCTCCTGAGTGCGCTCGGCTTCAGGATCGAACGTCTCGACAATCTCACGAGCCTGCTGCGCAGGGCGGACCGCCGTACCGCTCTGGCGGTCCTGCTCCGCGACACGGAATCGCCGGAAGCGGGAACGCAACGGTTCAACGGTTTGTCGCCGATCAGCTACGGCCTCAAGAAGGCCGACGACGAAGACCTGCCGTGGGTGGTTCTGGTGCAGGGAGACCGCCTTCGTCTCTACGCGACCGCCGTCGAGACCGGCGTAGGCCGTCGCGGTCGGACCGAGACGTACGTCGAATGCCAGCCCGCGCTCCTGTCCGACGACCACCTGCCGTATCTCTGGCTGCTCTTCTCGGCCGATGCGCTGGCTCCGGACGGAAGCCTCCGGGAGGTCCTCGACCAGTCGCGGCGCTTCGCGGGAGACCTGGCCGACCGTCTCCGGGAGCGCATCTACGAACAAGTCGTCCCGGCCTTGGCGCACGGGATCTCCGACGCACGCCGAGCTGACGGCGGCGGCCGTGACAGCCTGGCCCAGACGTATGAGATGGCTCTCATCGTCCTGTTCCGGCTGCTCTTCATTGCATATGCCGAAGACCGCGACCTGCTCCCGTACCGGCACAACGACGCCTATCGCCGCCGATCCCTGAAGCAGAAGGCGCAGGAGCTCGCCGACTGCGTCATGCAGGAGACCCCGATCGCCGCGGGAGATTCCCACTGGCGGGAATTCGACGTCCTGTGCCGGGCGGTCGCCACCGGCAACACGGAATGGGGCGTCCCCGCGTACGATGGCGGGCTGTTCACCGCCGACGCCAACGTGTCGGCAAGTGGGGCGGCGATCGCGGCGATCACGATGCCGAACGAGTCGTTCGAGGAGGCGCTGCGGCACCTTCTGGTCATCGACACCGCGGAGGGCGTTCCCGGCCCGGTCGATTTCCGCTCCCTGGGCGTGCGCGAGTTCGGCACCATCTACGAGGGCCTGCTCGAATCGGAGCTCGGTGTCGCCGAGACCGATCTGACGCTCGACAAGAAGGGAGTCTACCGTCCCGCTCGCCGCCGGGACGTTGTCGCGGTCGCTGCCGGGGAGACGTATCTCCACAACCGTTCCGGAGCGCGGAAGTCGTCGGGCAGCTACTACACGAAGTCGTTCGCCGTGGAGCACCTGCTCGACGGCGCGCTGGAACCCGCGCTGGATGACCATTTCGCGCGCCTCCGGTCGATGGACGAGGCCGACGCGGCGGACGGGTTCTTCGACTTCCGGGTGGCGGACATCGCCATGGGATCGGGCCATTTCCTGATCGCCGCCATCGACCGGATCGAGAAACGCATGGCCGACGCCCTGGCCGCCCGGAGCCTGCCGGGCGTTCGGCGGGAGCTTGACGCCCTGCGCGAAGCCGCGCAGGGAGCGCTGGGAGAGCTCGCGACGAGCACGACGATCGAGGACGGGCCGCTACTGCGCCGTCTGATTGCCCGGCGCTGCATCTATGGGGTCGACCTGAACGGTCTCTCGGTGCAGCTCGCGCGGCTGGCGGTGTGGATCCACACCTTCGTGCCCGGCCTGCCGCTGTCGTTCCTGGACCACAACCTGGTTCGCGGCAACTCCCTCGTCGGGGTGGGCACGATCGAGGAGATCCGGAAGAAGTTCGAAGACCTGGATGCTCTGCCGTTGTTCCCGCTCGATGCGGGCAGCCTGCTCGGGCGCGCGGCTGCGCCGCTAAGGAGACTGGCCAACCTCAACGACGCCACGCTGGGCGACATCAGCAAGGCCCGAATCGCTCGTCGGGACGCGAGCCTCGCCATCCGCTCGACCGCAACGCTGTGCGACTTGATCGCGGCGCAGCCGATCGCGGACGACGCGGGCCCGATCACAAAAGAGGATCTGGGGAAGTGGGATCCCGGTCTCGAGGACGGGGGCTTCGGCGCGACCGTGGACAGTGCGAGGCGAGCGCTCGATGGATTACATGCGCTCCATTTTCCCGTTGCGTTCCCGGAGGTCTTCCTGGGTGACCGGCCGGGGTTCGATGTCATCCTGGGGAATCCCCCGTGGCAGGAGGCCACCCTGGAGGAACATGCGTTCTGGGCCCGGCACTTCCCTGGTCTGCGGTCACAACCGCAGCGCGCCCAGGAGGCGGAGAAGGCTCGACTCCGTCGGGAACGGCCGGACCTAGTCGCGCTGTACGAGGACGAGGCGTCCGAAGTCGAGCGCATGCGCCGCGCCCTCGTCGGCGGCGAGTACCCCGGCATGGGGACCGGTGATCCCGACCTCTACAAGGCATTCTGCTGGCGGTTCTGGCGACTGGCGGCCTCACACGGAGGGCGCATCGGAGTGGTGCTGCCCCGCAGCGCGCTCGCGGCGAAGGGGTCCACCGATTTTCGGCTGACAATGTTCGGCGGTTTGGCCGACCTCGATCTGACGATGCTGCTCAATCGGGCCGGCTGGGTGTTCGACGAGGCGGAGCATCGCTACACGATCGGACTGGTTGCGGTCGTCCGCCGCGCCGGGGGCCGTGAGTCTTCACAGCTGCGGCTCCGCGGGCCGTACGCGGACCGGGCGCAGTTCCACGCCAACGTCGTGCGCGAACCGGTGAGCTTCTTCGGGAACGAAGTGCGGACCTGGAACGACAGTGCGTCCCTGCCTCTGTTACCGCATCACGATTCGGTAGACGTCTTCCTGCAGCTTCGCAAGGCGCCGCGACTCGACCTGAACGCGCCGCCGCAGTGGCGCGCCCGACCAGATCGCGAGCTCGATGCTTCACTGCAGAAACACCTCATGGACCTCGAAAGCGAGGCGTGCCCGGATGGCTTCTGGCCGGTCTACAAGGGCGAGTCGTTCGACCTCTGGACCCCGGACACCGGCACTTACTACGCCTGGGCCGATCCGCAACCGGCTCTCGCGTGGGTCCAGGCCAAACGCCTGCGGGCGGGGAAACGGCGCGGCGACAGCCCGCACCGGGAGTTCAAGGCCGGTTACCTGCGCGACCGCTCGACGTTGCCCTGTTTTGCGCCGCGCGTGGCCTTTCGGGACGTATCGAGGGCTACAGACTCGCGAACTGTGCGGGTGGCGCTCGTGCCGCCCGAAGTGCTCATCGGCAATCAGGCGCCTTACCTCCTCTGGCCACGAGGAGACCAGCGCGACCAGGCCTTCGTCATCGGTGTCCTTTCCTCAATCCCGCTCGATTGGTACGCGCGACGGTTCGTCGAATCGCACGTGAACTACTTCGTCTTCAACCCATTCCCTATCCCCCGTCCCCCGCGGGAAGACAATCGGTGGCGGCGCGTGGTCGTTCTTTCGGGGCGGCTGGCCTGCCCCGACGAACGCTTCCGGTCCTGGGCCGACGCGGTCGGGGTGCAGAGTGGGCCACTCGAGGCGGACGAGAAGAACGACATGATTCACGAGCTCGACGCGGTCGTGGCCCACCTCTACGGCATGACCGAGGCTCAACTCGTCCACGTCTTCGAGACCTTCCATGAAGGTTGGGATTTCGGGGATCGTCTCGACGCTGTCCTCGGGCACTTCCGGTCGTGGAGGAAGCGCGGATGACGCCGCGCGTGGACGTGAAACCGGAACTGTTCCGCTGGGCGCGCGAACGCGCCCGGCTGGACTTGGCCGTGCTGGTGCGCCTCTTTCCGAAGTACCTCGAGTGGGAGCGGGGAACGGCGCGACCTACGCTAAAGCAGCTAGAGGCCTTCGCGAGGACCAGCCGGGCGCCGGTGGGCTACTTTTTTCTGCCCGAGGCGCCGATCGAAGAAGTCCCGATTCCCGATTTCCGAACCGTGGGAGATTCCGCGATCGGGCGCCCGAGCCCCGAGATGCTCGATACCGTCTATCTCTGCCAGCAGCGCCAGGACTGGTACCGCGAGTTCGCGCGCGTGGAGGGGGAAGGCCCGCGGCGGTTCGTGGGGTCCGCTGGCGTCGCGAGCGACATCGAGGCGACGGCGACGCACATGCGCCGGGCCCTGGGCTTCGACCTCGAGGAGCGCCACACGCTGCCCACGTGGAGCGCCGCGCTGCGCCGGTTTGGGGAGCAGGCCGAAGCGCTCGGCGTGCTCGTCATGATTAGCGGCATAGTTGGGAACAGCACCAGACGGCGGCTCGATCCGGAGGAGTTTCGCGGCTTCGCGCTCGCGGACCCGCTGGCCCCTGTGGTGTTCGTGAACGGCGCGGACACGAAGGCGGCGCAGATGTTCACGCTGGCGCACGAGCTCGCACATCTGTGGCTCGGTGAGTCAGCCTTGTCGGACGTCGGGGTACGTCCGACGCCGGGGCATCGGGTGGAAGGCTGGTGCAACCGCGTGGCGGCGGAGCTCCTCGTCCCGGGTCAAGTGGTCCGAGCGGCACACGACGCGTCCGCGGACGTGTTCTCGGAAACGCAGCGGCTGGCCCGGCGCTTCAAGGTGAGCACCCTCGTCGTGCTGCGCCGGCTCAGGGACACCGGTAGGCTCGGCTACGAGGAGTTCCGCGTCGCGTACCGGGACGAGGTTGGACGCTTGAACGCCCGCCCGGCGCCCAGTGGCGGCAGCTTCCATCCTACGCTCAGGGTTCGTGTAGGGCGCCGGTTCGGACACGCGGTGGTGACGAGCACGCTGGAGGGCCGAACGTCGTTCTCCGAGTCTCTGCGGCTACTCGGGATCCGCAAGATGTCGACGTTCCGGGAATTTGCAGAGACCCTGAGTGCGGGGCGCTGACCTGATGGCGTATCTGCTCGACGCGGACGTGTTCATCCGCGCTAAGAACCTGCACTACGGATTCGACTTCTGCCCGGCATTCTGGGACTGGCTGGTGGCGGCCGCTGCGGACGGCCGGGCGGTCAGCATCGAGAAGGTGGGTGATGAGCTCGCGGCGGGTGACGACGAGCTGGCGACGTGGGCGGCGGAGCGCGGTGGTGACTTCTTCCTCCGACCGACGCCTGATGTGTTGGCCGCGCTCGGCACCGTCAGCCGCTGGGTGACCAGCCAGCAGTACGAGCCGGCTGCGGTCAGCACGTTCCTTCAAGTTGCCGACTACTACTTGGTCGCGCATGCCCTCGCGCGCGGGTACGACGTCGTCACGCACGAGGTTGCCTCGTCCTCGACACGGAGAATCAAGATTCCCAACGTCTGCATCGGTATCGGAATCAAGTGCGTGACGCCGTTCGAAATGCTGCGGCGGGAGCACGCGCGGTTCGTGCTCGGAGCGCCCTCGTGAGTGACGGACCCGCGTTCATCGACAACCGTGACGGGAATACACTGGCGCGAGCGCTGCGCACGGTGCTGGCCGCCCCTCAGTCGGATCGGACGGGCGAGGGTACCGCGCCGCCCGACCGCGTCCGCATTGCCACGGCGTTCTTCAGCCCGAGCGGCTTCGCTCAGATTGCCGGCGCGCTTTCACGGGTACCGGAGGTCCGACTGCTGCTGGGGGCGGACCGCCCGTCGGATGAGCTTGCGAGCCGGCGGGCGCTTGGCGAGCCGGCTGGGGCATTCGAACGGCGGCGACTTGGCGGGCGATTGCGTCGAATGGACGACGGGCTGCGTCGGGAGCGCGACCGGCTGCCGTACACTCGGACGAGCGCGACGGCGCTGCGTACGCTCATAGCGGCGCTTCGCGGCGGCAACATGGAGGTGCGGCGCTACGAGCGGGCGTTCCTGCACGCCAAGGCGTACATCCTGACATCCGCGGGCGATGCCTTCGGTGCGCCGGCGGGCGTCATCGCGGGTTCCGCGAACCTGACGGCGGCGGGCCTGAGCGATAACCTGGAGCTCGACCTCGGCCGCTACGACCGGCCCATCGTCGAGCGGGCGCGGGCGTGGTTCGACGAGCTCTGGGAGCAGGCCGAGCCCTACGACTTGGCGGACGTCTTCGAGGTGGTCTTTCGGCTTCGGCGGCCCTGGGAGATCTTCATCCACGTGCTCTGGCGCCTGTATGGCAAGGAGGTAGCCGACGACGAGGCGGTCGACGACAACCTGCCGCTCACCAGCTTTCAGAAGCACGGAGTGGCCCGCGCGCTCAGGCTGATTCGGGAGACGGGGGGATGCATCGTTGCCGACGAGGTCGGCCTGGGGAAGACCTTCGTCGCGGGCGAGATCCTCCAGATCTACCGGGAGCGACGACAGCGGGCCCTGCTGATCTGCCCGGCGGCGCTGCGGGACACCACCTGGAAGAAATTCCTGAGCACCTATCAATTGTTCGTCGAGTGTCTGTCGTTCGAGCAGCTGGCGAGCGACAGGCAGCTTCGGGACGCGCAGCGGCCCGAGGCGCGGCAGCAGTACCTGCAACGTCCGCTCGACGAGTATCAGCTCGTGATCGTCGACGAGGCCCACAACTACCGGAATCCCGATGCCCCGACGCGGGCGGCGGCCCTGCGGGCGCTGATGTTCGGCCGGCGGCGGGATCTGCTGCTGTTGACCGCGACGCCGGTCAACAACTCGCTGTGGGACCTCTACCATCTGATCCGCTTCTTCCTGCGCCAGGACGCTCATCTCGCCGAACGGGGCATTCTCTCGCTCCGCGCCCGTTTCGAAGAGGCCATGCGGGAGGACCCCTCCAGCCTGAGCCCGGACGTGCTGTACCCGGTCATCGACGCCACGACGGTGAAGCGGACGCGGGAGTTCGTGCGGAAGCACTACGCGAACGACACCATCAGGGGGCCGGACGGCATCGCGCGGCCCATCGTGTTTCCGCACCCGAGGGCCATCAGTGTCCGCTACGACCTGGACGAGTCGCTGCCTGGCTTCTTCGATCGGCTCGAGGCCGCGCTCGATCCGGACGGCGACGAGGCCGTGGAGTTTGCGAGGTACACGCCGGACGCCTATCTGCGGGGCGGCGGGGACGAGGAGGAGGTCGCGCGAGCACGGGCGACTGTGGGGCTCCTGCGATCGGGCTTGCTGAAGCGCTTCGAGTCGTCGGCCTTCGCATTCAGGCGCACGACGGAGAAGATGGTCCGCGAGCACGATGTCTTCCTCGACGCGCTGGATCGCGGCCACGTGGCGACCACGGCGTTCATGCAGGAGCTGTCGGGCGACGACGATGCGGTCTTCGAAACCCTGCTCACGACGAGCTCGAACCTCAGAGATGCCTCGGCCTACGACGTGGAGGGCTTGCGTGCAGCGGTGCGTCGGGACGGAGACACGCTTCGGATGCTGTCGGAGGACGCGGCCTCCATCACGCCCGACCGGGATCCCAAGCTGGCGGCCTTGATCGAAGCACTGGCGGAGATTGTCCAGCAGGCGACGCGTGAAGCGACCGACAGCGTCGACGAGGCCCAGCGGCGGAAGGTGCTCGTCTTCTCGTTCTTCGCCGATACGGTTCGCTGGGTCCGCGATTTCCTCGCGACGGAACTGGAGGGCCGTGCCGACATCGCGGCCTATGCGAACCGAATTGCTGCCGTGAGCGGTCAGGACGACCTCTCCGACGTGTCCCGGAACGAGGCAGTTCAAGGCTTTGCACCGGTGTCCATGGAGGCGCCGGAAGGTCAGGCGACCGACCGCTACGACCTCCTGATCTCCACCGACGTGTTGGCCGAAGGCGTCAACCTGCAACAGTGCCGGCACATCATCAACTTCGACGTGCCGTGGAATCCGATGCGTCTGGTCCAGCGGCACGGCCGCATCGACCGCATCGGGAGCCCCCACAAGCGTGTGTTCCTGCGGACGATCTTCCCGGTCGACCGCCTCGACCAGCTTCTGAACCTCGAACAGCGCATCCTCGACAAGCTCGCCCTGGCGGCGGCCAGCGTCGGCGTCGTCGCGCCCATCGAGGGCTCCTCCCACGGCAAGCAGGTGTTCACCGAGACGCGTCACGAAATCGAGAAGCTGCTCCGCGAGGATCCGGCTCTCTACCAGCGCGGCGGCACGGCCGCCGCGGCCCAGACCGGGGAAGAGTACCGGCAAACGCTCCGAAAGGCGCTGGCAGGCAACGGCGAGCACATCGCCGGTCTCCCGTGGAAGGTGGGGACCGGCATGGTCAAGGGTGCCCGCCGTGGCGTCTTCTTCTGCGCGGTGATTGGGCACGAGACCGATCTCGAACGGACGTACCTGCGTTTCGTGGCTGCGGACGACGACTGGCGACCGCGGACCGACGAGGGTGCCGTCGTTCGCGAGATCGGTACGTGCCTGCGCCTGATCGAATGCACGGAGGAAACCGAGCCGTGGCTGTCGGCCGTTCTTCAGGACGGGGTGTACGACTTCTGGGCGGTGGCCCAGCAGGACATCCTGGACGATTGGGTCCGCCAGACTGACCCGGCGAATCTGCAGCCGAAGGTCCGGCCGCTCAACCACCGCGTCGCCGAGTTCATCCGTACGAACTCCCCGGTGGACGTTCCAGACGACCGAATCACTCGAGCGCTCGACGTGCTGGAGTCGCCTTGGCCGCGACGGGAGGAGATCATGCTCCGAGGATGGTTCGATTCCGACGAGCACCGCGGAAAGGACTTGGCCCGCTTCCTGATCGACAGAATCCTGGAGACTGGGCTCGAACCAGTCGAACCGGCTTCCCCTCTGCCGCCGATCTCGCAGGAGGACGTCGAGTTGGTCTGCTGGATGGGAGTGGAGCCAGAGGGCTGAGTCTCTGCGGTTGTCGAGACCGCGTTGCTGGCGCGCGCCGCGGGTACTGCGTCCACGGTGGCAGCCAGCCGCATGGAGTGATGTCGCCGGCGGAATAGCGATTTGCCAGCGCCGTGATGATGCTCGGCGGCGTGGGGTGTCACCGGGAGCGCCGGCGGGGACTGCGAGGAACGGAATTCATGAGCTTCACTGCACTTGCCACCGCGGCCGACAGCCAGGTTCCGGCGTCACGGCGACCCCTGCGGGTGATCGGCATCGACCTGGGAACGACCAATTCGACGGTGGCCGAGATTGTCGTCGCGCTGGAGAGCGGCGGTACGCCCGAAGTGCGCTGTCTCGACGTCGAGCAGCCCACACGACAGGGACCACAGTTCCACACGCTCGTCCCGTCGGTTCTGGCCCTCCACGACGGGCAGGTCTACGTGGGTGCCGGAGCCAAGGACCTGCGCGCACGCCTCGGAGATCTCGGTCTGGAGCAGTACCGCAACATCTTCTGGGACTGCAAGAACGACATCGGCGTTCGCCGGACCTATCACAAGGCCCCGGCCGGGTTTCGATCCGCCAAGGAGCTCGCGGGGCATGTGCTGAAGTTCCTCATGGACTCCGCGTCGGGCGACGACGGGCAGCCCGAAGCCGCGACGGTGGTGACGGTGCCGGCTTCGTTTCAGGCGTCTCAACGGCACGACACGCTCGAGGCTGCGGGGCTCGCCGGTATTGAGCTGGCGCCCGGCGCCCTTCTGGATGAGCCCATCGCTGCCTTCATCGACTACGTGTTCACGCACGGCACGGAGACGTTCGCGGGCCTGTCCGAGCGCCGCCGTCTCGTGGTGTTCGACTTCGGCGGGGGAACGTGTGACGTCGCCGTCTTCGAGCTTCGCCCGCCGAGACCCGGCGCGTCGGCCGGTATCGAGGTGGCGCCGCGCTCGGTCTCCCGCTACCACCGCCTCGGTGGCGGCGACATCGATCGCGCGATAGTCACGGGGGTCCTGATTCCGCAACTCATCGAGCAGAACGGCTTGCAGCCCCACGATCTGGACTACCGCGCCAAGTTCGAGCGAGTGATTCCGGCGCTGCTCGGTTGTGCGGAATCCTTGAAGATCGGGCTCTGCCGGGAGATCGCCCGTCTCAAGAAGTTCGGCCGCTACGAGGAAGAGCGCACCAAGCTCGGCCAGAAGAATCCGGGCGTCTATCCTTGCACCCTGCGCGACGGAACGGCCTTGCGCCTCCAATCGCCGACGCTGAGCGCGGTCGAGTTCCACAGGGTGGTCGAGCCGTTTCTGGACCGCGATCTGCTCTACCCCCGCGAGACCGACTACCTCATGACGTGCTCGGTGTTCGCGCCGCTTCAGGATGCGCTCGGCCGGGCCAACCTGGAGTCGGGCGACGTCGATTTCTGCCTGCTGGTCGGCGGGAGCGCCCTGATCCCGCAGATTGTCGAGGCTGTCGACGACTTCTTCTCCGAGGCCCGAACCCTGTCTTTCGACGACTCGGAGCGTACGCAGACCGCGGTAGCGCACGGAGCCGCATGGCAGGCGTTCTCGTTGGCCGTTCGCGGGCAGGGACTCGTTCGGCCGGTCACTGGGGACAGCATCAACATCCAGACCGCGACGGGACCTGTCGAGTTGATCGGTGACGGCACCGAGCTTCCGTATCCCCCGGACGGAGACTGGGCCGAAAACGACCGGCTGGTGGCTCCCGAGACGAGTCTCGTGGACGACGTGAACCTGCGGGTTGCATTGTCGAACGCCGACGACCGTGTCCTGATGTCCGGGATCTGGACGATTCGCAGGGGTGTCGCCAAGGGCGATCCACTGCGGCTGCGCTATCGGATGGACGTCAACCAGGTACTGCACCTGCGTCTTGCACGCCCGGACGGCGGCGACGACGCCGAGGAGGAGTTCCAACTCACCGTTGAGAATCCTCTCACCAGCGTCGTGAACCCGAATGCCAAGCGCGACGAGATACTCGAGCTGCAGGAAAGGATGCGCACGGGAGTCGTGTCGAAGGCGGAGCAGCGCAAGACGGTGGAGAGGATCGCCGAGCTGGAAGCGGAGCTGGGGCACTGCGAGCGGGCCCTGAGTCTGCTGAGCAGTCTGATCAGGACATCGCCGAACGCCGGGATTCTCAACCGTATGGGCATCATCGCCGGCAGACTGGGCGACCACGAGCGGGAGGAGAAGTTCTACCGCGAGGCGGCGGCAATTCCGTCGGCGTGGAACGGCCCGCTGTTCAACCTCGCCCTGGCGCAGGAGCGTCAGGGCCGATTGAAGGCGGCGATGGAGACCGTCGAGGCGGCGATCGCACGCGAGTCGAATCCACCGAGCCTCATTCTGAAGGCGCGGGTGGTCGCGAAACTGGAGAAGTCGACCATTGAATGCGATGCCCTCCTGGAGCAGGCGTTCGACGCGTTCGATCCTGTGGCGACTCTGGATGACTTCGAACTGCACTGGTACCGCTTCGGTGCCCGGCTGGCTCGGGACAGCCGACGGGAACAGGCCGCCGACGAGGAGCGCACGCGGCGGGGGCGGGCCCAGGAACCGACGACGGGTGACGGCGTGCTGCCGGAGACCCGGAACGAGATCATAAGGAGGCCGCGGTGAGTTGGCTCGTTCCCCGCAGTGAACTGACCGTTGCACAGAGCCGGGCGGTCGAAGCGAATCCAAAGCAGCATCGGTTGGTGCTGGGCTCTCCCGGCTCCGGCAAGACCATCGTTCTGCTGCATCGGGCGCGCCATCTGCTCGACCAGTACGGGATTCCGCCGGACCGTTGCCGCCTGTTCGTCTACACGAACGCGCTCAAGGCCTACATCCGGGCAGCGCTACGCGACCTTGCACTTCCGGAGGACTGCGTAGTGACCTTCGACGCCTGGTGCGGCGAGTACTACAGGGATCAGGTCGACAAGCGAATGCCCTGGAGTGGCCGCAGCCGTGACTGGGAGGCGATCCGACAGGCGGTGTGGGAGAAGACGCGCCACTTGAAGACCTCCGAGCGTCTGTTCGACTTCGTGATGGTTGACGAGGGCCAGGATCTGGACCGACGCGACTTCGAGACGCTGGCGGCCGTTGCGCAGCACGTGACGGTCTTCATGGACCCGAAGCAGAAGCTCTACGACCGGGACGCCGACGAGACGGGCGTCGCGAGGGCGCTCGGGCTGCGTCGGCGCAACCTCGCGCTGCTCGACGCGTACCGTTGCTCGCCGTACATCGTGCAGGCAGGCGCTTCGTTCGTCCGCGACGACGTGGAACGGAGGCGATTCATCGAGCAGAATCCGCCGGTCGAAAGGGGTGAGCGTCAGTTGCCCCTGCTGTACCTCGCGAGGGACGCCGAGGACGAACGCTCGCACTTGATTGAAGTGGTCCGCACCCGGATCGATCGGAACGAACGCATCGCCATCCTGTTTCCGGACAAGTACCGCACCCGCAGCTACGCTCGCGCGCTGAGCGAAGCCGGGCTCGAGGTGGAGATCAACGAGTCGGCGCGCAGGAAGGACGACCCGGTCCCGCCCGTCGACTTTGGCACACCCTTGCCCAAGCTCATGCCATACCCGAGCTCCAAGGGCTTGACTTTCGACACGGTTCTGATGCCGCGCTTGAATCGCAAGTTGCTGGGGAAGACCGATTCCGACCGGCTCGAACGCTGGCTGTTCGTCGGCATCACGCGAGCGACGCGGTGGCTGTACGTCAGTACCACCGACGGGGAAGACGCCCTGTTCATGGATCGGTTCCGCGATCTGGAGCGCCGGAAACAGATGACCATACAGCGGGGCGTGGACGACTCATCGGCCCGTGCGGCTGAACCGAGGGTCGATGGCTCTGGGGGCGAGAACGAGCTCAGCGATCTGTTCTGAGTGCAAGGATGCGCCTCCCGGTTGAAGGGTGCCCTCTGGGTGGACCCTGCACACGCGGATTCGTTGGCCGTCCACTCAGGAGGGTCCGCCGGCTCGGGCTCGTGGGGAATCAGAGAACGGACGGTGGCTGATTCTCGGGAAACGACAGCAGTCTCCCCCGGGACTCCGACCGTTGTTCGCGTTGTTCGTGGCGCGCCGTCTCATTGGCCGCGGTCCACGCCCAGTCAGCGAACGCCCATTGCGGTGGCAGGATGATCCAGCCGTCGCGGTCGTCGCCAACGGCCGTGAACTCGCCCGCTGCGACCGAGAGCGCCGTGAGGGCGCAGACGAAGGCTGCTCTGTCGTCGTGGTTGCGGAGGTCACCTGGGTCGCGGATCCAGGTCCGGCCGCTGAGCAATCTCTGCGCAAGCTGATCGAAGGACCGACGCTCGGCCAAGTGCACGAAGTACGCGTCCGACCTCTCGCCGCGGTGCGGGGGCGGCGGATCTTGGATCATGGCCCCGAGGAACGTCGTCGGAAAGGCCTCTACGATGGCGAACTCGTCGATCCGTACCGCATGCCGCGCCCTGCTTACGCGGCAACGGCGTCTCACGAACTCGGCGGTCTTGTTCGCCTCCGTGTTCAGTTTCCGCCCGTTGGGAGAGCTGGACTGACCGGGCTTGCCAATGCGCTTCCGAAGGACTCCACGGCTGAGCAGGCGCTCGGCGCTGCGATAGCGACCAATCGAGTCGAAACTCTGGCGAAGAGGACCGTCGATCGCGACCGCGCGAAGGGCGTTCTCGCCTGCCACGCGGCTGATTGTGTGCCGTTCGGGGGTCGTGGCACGGAATCGGTCGGTCTTCCACAGGACGTGACGGTCATCCCAGGACAGGCGGCAGACAGCGCTCGTGCGAGACGTTTGGGACCAGCCGATGTCGATTCCAAGGACGCTGCCTTCGATCTTCGGCAGCTCGTCTCGGGTGGCGCTTGGTCGACTTGAGCGACGGCTGCGTTGATTCACGGCCGCTGGTGTCGAGGTCGTGACGGGGCGGTCAAGGCGCGTCTGGATGTTTCGCAAGTCCGTGATGTCCAGCCGGTCCTGCGGTCTGCCGCTACGCTGCTTCATCTCGATCAGGTCGTCGATCGACGCCACCGAAAACGTGCGCTCATCCACGGCGACGTCGACCGCGCGGCGGCGGAGTGGCTGGAAGCCGTCGCTCTCGGCGACCAGCAGGGTCGACCTCGGTGGCGCCGTCCGGTGTGCGGAAGTTCAGGGCCAGCATGTTCTTCTCGGACCGCCATCGGCGGACCTGCTCCACGTCGCGAATCCGGTCGAGCGATTCGGGAATCCGTGGACGCGCCCCGAGAGACCAGAGCAGGTCGACGGCGGCCCGCCACGAATCGGGTGCCAGGCTGGGAACGATGTGGAGATCGAAGGTGACGCGCGAGCCGCCGTGGAGCCCGACGGCGACGCCGCCGACGATCACGAAATCGACGCCGTGGTCGTGGAGCTCATTCAGAATCTGGAGAAACCCGTCGGTCATGAGCTTGGCGTTGCATGAGGGCCCGGCGCAGGATCGTCAGGTCGCGCGCGTGCGCTTCGAGCCGCCGCAGGCGGAGCAGGAAGGTTCGGCCATCGAGAGGCTCGATGGGTGAGTCGTCGGGCTGAACACCCGTCCAGTCGATGCGGCGATTGTTCGGCGGCTCTTGGGGCATGGCGTATCGTCTCGGCGGTCGGCCGCCGCGGACTGGCAGAGACTCGGCGGTGCCTGTCAGCCCGCGGCCGCGGCATTCACTCCTCCGGCAGCGCGAAGGTGACGATCATGTTGCTGCCCATGGGCGCCTCGAGCTCGGAGGCGTAGTTGCTCAACTGGAAGATCGACGCGCCGCCCACCGGCACCGTCAGGTACTGCCGGCCGCCCGCGGTGTAGGTGACGGGGAAGCCGGTGATCTGGCTGCCGAGGATGGTCTCCCACAGGACGTCGCCGGTCTCGGCGTCGAAGGCGCGGTAGCGGCGGTTGAGGTCGCCGTGGAAGACGACGTTGCCGGCGGTGGCGAGGGTGGAGCCGGCGTTGGGGGCGCGCTGGGTGTAGCGCCACGCCTCGCGGCCGGTGGAGATGTCGATGGCGCGCACCTCGGTGAGGTGGCCGTCGACCTCGAAGCCGGGCTCGGGCTGGGTGAAGCGGGGGCTGGTGCCCGAAACGGAGCGCTCGTTGGTGGTCTGGTTCAGGCACGAGCGGTTGATGGGGACGTAGAGCATCCCGGTCAGGGGGCTGTACGACCACGACCACCAGCCCTTGACGTTGTGGCCGCAGATGATGAACTGCTGGCCGAGCTCGCGGGCCACGAGGTCCATGTTGATGAAGACCTGGCCGGTCGCGGGGTCGATGTCGCTGATGACGAAGCGCTCGGTGCTGTCGTAGGGCACGGGGTGCCCCCACAGGAACTCGCCGGTGGCGCGGTCGAGGACGAAGAGGCCGCCCGGCTCGCCCATGGTGACCACGACCTGGCGCTCCTCGGCGGTGCCCGCGAGGTTGGGGTTGACCCACATCGCCGCCTCGGGGTCGGGGTCGATGACGGTGTCGATGAGGGTGCGCTCCTGCACGAAGTCCTGGTCCCAGTCGTCGCAGGGCAGGTGCTGGTAGTACCACTCCATGGCGCCGTCGCCGACGGAGAGGGCCACCGTCGAGTTGGAGTACAGCTCGCACGGGGTGCTGTCGCCCACGTCCCACGTGCCGCGGCGCACGATGCGCGGGTAGGGCAGGGGGACGGCGATGCCCCAGTAGATGAGCCCGAGCTCGGGGTCGTAGCTGCCGGGGGCGCCCCACGGCGACACGTGGACGCGCTCGGACACGGGCAGGTCGCCCCAGCTCTCGCCGCCGGGGTCGTCCGAGCCGGCCGCGGTGTAGACGCGCCACAGCTCGCTGCCGTCGTTGGAGTCGTGGGCGGAGAGGAAGCAGCGCGCCTCGCGGCTGCGGGGGCTGCAGGTGCGGCCGGCGAGGACCCGGCCGTCGATGATCATCGCGCCGGTCGAGTGGGTGATGCCGTCGCGGTAGTCGGCCATCTCGGTGTCGAAGGCGACCTCGCCGGTGCTCGCGTCGAGGGCGAGGAGGTGCGCGTCGGCGGTCAGGTGGTAGATGTGGTTGCCGTAGATGGCGAGGTTCCGGGTGCGGTTGCCGAGGGTGACGTACTGGCGCAGGTCGGCCGGCGTCTCGCGGCGGTAGTCCCAGAGCATGTCGCCGGTGGTGGCGTCGAGGGCCTGGATGTGGTCGTCGTTGTGGGCGAGGTACATCACGCCGTCGTAGACGAGCGGTTGCGTCTGCTGCGGCCCCTCGTCCATCGCCCGCATCCACGCCACCTGAAGCTGGTCGACGTTGTCGCGGTTTATCTGGTCGAGCGGGCTGTAGGCCTGGAAGTCGTAGGTCCGGTGGGTCATCAGCCAGTCGCCGGGGTCGGGGCTCCGCAGCATCTCGTCGGTGACCGGCGTGAACGGCCGCGCCTCGCGGGTGACGGTCGTGCCCTGCTGCGCGCCCGCGAGGGGCGGGAGGGTCAGGGCCGCGAAGGCTGCGAGCAGGACCGCGAGCGTGGCATTTCGGTTCGGCATGGTCTTCTCCACTATGCGTTCTTCGGCACGAACGCGAGGAACCGCCGGGGGTTGTCGACCATGATCTTGCGGATGGTCTCCTCGGGTACGCCCGCGTAGCGCAGCTTCGGCAGGAAGATGGCCGTCACCGACGAGTAGCCGGCGCCACCCTTCGCCTTCAGCTCGGCCTCGCGCGCGAAGTCGGCCGACAGCAGCACGTGGTCCTCGTAGCCGGCGTCGATGCACGACACGATCATCCGCACCTTCTCGGCGTCGCCCTGCGTGATCTGGTGGCCGACGGTGTCGAAGCCGAGGAACGCGCCGCGGCTCGCCAGCTCGCGGTGCAGCACGGCCTGCGGGTCGTCGACGATGTCGGCGAGGTGCCCGATGCACACGAGCCGCGGGTCGACGCCCATGTCCTCGATGATGTCGAGCTGCTCGCGCGCGCACGAGGGGCATCCCGCGTGCGGGGTGTGCGTGAAGAGCGGCAGCCCCGTGCGCAGGTGGACGAGGCAGCTCGCCCGCAGCACCTTGCGCTCGTCGGGGTGCATGGTCATCGACGAGCCGATCTCGCCGAGGGCCCCCCAACGCTCGGCCGCGGCGTCGCGCTGGAAGTCGGCGGCGACCTCCTCCTCGGTCTGTTGCGCGATCTCGGGCGGGTAGCGCGCCTGTGTCCACAACCCGCCGGCCATGACGATGTGCAGGTCGACGCGCCGGGCCAGCTCGACCAGCCGGTCGAAGTTCTGGCCGAGGTCGCGGGTGCCGCCGTTGACGATGCACGCCACCCCCTCCTGGGCGGTCGCGTTCACCTCGTCGGCCATCAGGTCGAGGTCGGCCGTGAACGGCGGCTGCGGGTTCTCGAGGGCCGGGAGCCAGGGCGGACGCGGATCGTTGATGGACAGGTGCTCGTGGAACAGCGTCGACCCCCCCGCGAGCTCGTCGGGCGAGATGTCGCGGAGGACGGTGCGGATGATCGCGCCCTCGGGGAACGTCACGCCGCCGGCCTGGCGTCGCGCCGCCGCCGGCAGCCCGGCCGCCAGGCCCGGCGCGGCGACGATTCCGATGCCGGCGGCGCCGAGCCGGCGCAGGGCACCACGGCGTGTCATGGACATTGACCGGTGCGGGCACGTGGGCATGGTTGCTCTCCTCGAAACAGACGGATCCTTCGGGCGCGGGTTGGAGCGCCCCGGGCGGTGACGGCGCTCCGCCCTCCCGCGTGAACGACATCCTCCCCGCGTGCGACTCCGCTGGACGCGCCGCGTCCCGTCCTACCGAGGCGAGCGATGCCGCGCGGCGCGGCGGTGCGGCATCGCCACGTTCGTGCCGCGGTCCTATTCCGCCAGCGGGTGCGGGCGCACCTGGAAGCGCACGATCTCGCTCGTCATCCCCTTGCCGCCCTCGTTGTGCCAGTTCGTCACCGAGTCGTAGCTGGCCCAGACGCCGCGGCCCTTCCAGCCCGCGTCGGCGTCGTCGATGCGGCCGTCGAGCCCCCGCGTGTAGAAGCCGAGGGGATAGGGCACGCGCAGGGTGACCCACTCGCCGGTGTCGGGCAGCAGCGCGAGCAGGGCGTCCGAGCTGGTGCCGTTCGCGATGGGCACGTTCGCGCCCAGCCCCAGCGTGTCGAACTGGTCGACCCAGTTGTAGTAGTGGAAATCGGCGCTGCCCGCCGCCTCGACCCCCTTCATCTGCGGGCCGGGGGTCGCGTACAGCGTCCACCCCTCGGGGCAGTGCTGCCCGGTGGCGGTGGGGCCGTTCAGCACGCTGCACTTGCTGCGGTCGAAGCTGGCGAGGTGCCCGCTGCCGCCGAGCGCGGTCCAGAGGACGCCGTTGCGGTCGACGTCGATGCCGCGGCCGCCGTGGCCCCACTGGCTGGGGTCGACGTCGGGGTTCTCGAACGGCGGCTCGTAGACCTCGGCGATGCACGTCTCGGGCGGGTTGTCGCCGAGCTCGAGCCGCACGATGTTGCCCGGCACGGGCAGGCGCCGCGCGATCCAGATCGAGCCGTCGACGGGGTTGGGGATGATGCCGTAGGCGAACCCGTCGATGCGCATGTCCTTCGCGGGGTCGAGCGGCTCGCCGGGCTCGGTGTAGGCGCCGATGACGCCGTCGCCGCTGGTGTCGACGATGGTCGGGCACCAGCCTTGGGCCGCCTGCTCGTCGCCGGTCTCGTCGTAGAGCCGGGTGTTGAGCCAGCCGACGACGTCGGTCGACCCGCTCAGCCAGAGGGTGTCGTCGTCGTCCTCGGCGAACTGCAGGTGGTGGGTCATGTAGCAGGTGTCGACGTGCACGAACTCGCCGCTCTCGACGTCGTAGTACGAGAGCTGCCGCTGGCTGCGGTCGATGGGGAAGTGCCGCGCCGACGGATGGTCGGAGCCCGCCTTGCACCAGTCGGGGTTGTCCGACGGGCGGATGAGCTGGGTGATCCAGAGCCGGCCCTTGTCGTCGAGCATCGGGTTGTGGGCGCTGTAGCCCCGCGCCGTCGAGCGTTCGTCGCCCCAGTACGGCGACGGTATGCGGGCCCTGGTGCCGGCGTAGGAGTCGCCGCGCTGCTCCATGGGCACGCGGGTGGTCATGTCCAGCCGCTCCGAGCGGTGGGTCACCGGGTCGGTGATGACGAGCCCGGCTCCCCCGACGCCGTACACGGGGCCGTTGGCGTACAGGTGGGGGTTGCGCTTGTCGGTGGCGATCTCGTCGTGGACCATCGCGATGGGGTCGCCCCAGCCCCACATCGTCAGCACCAGGTTGCGCTCCCGGCCCTGCGGGCGCGGGGGTGCCGGCGGCACCTCGCCGGCCGCGATGCGGTCGGTCCAGTCGGCGAAGAGGCCGAGGGCGCGCTCGCGGCCCATGCGGTTCAGCCCCGCGTTCATGCTCGGGCCGCTGCGGCCGACCTGCACCCGGTGGTCCCACGCGTCGAGGGTCGAGTCGAAGTCGTCGAGGTCGAGCACGGGCATCTCGCGGGTGGCCACGTTGCCCATCTGGTGGCAGAGCTGGCAGCCGTCCTTCAGCCGGTCGACCCACTCGGCCTGGTGCCGCATGGCGCGGCCGATGCCGTTGCCGTCGGGGCCGGTGCCGGGGAACTCGCTGGCGGCGGGCACCTCGAGCAGCGAGTACCAGTAGTTGGCGGGGTAGATGCGGGCGGCCTCCTGCGGCGTCGCCGCCGCGGTCACCGTCAGGGTCACCTCGTCGCCGGGTCGCGCCGCGTGCTTCTCCGAGTCGACGAGGCCGTAGCCCCGCACCCACAGCTCGTAGCCGGCGTCCGGCAGGTCCGGTACGAGGAACCGCCCGTCGTCGCCGGTGACGACGATCTTGCGATAGGTGGTCTCGAGGTCGCCGGTCTCGGCGATCACCCAGACCCCGGCCTCGCCGCCGGCGGCGCTCCGCACGACGCCGCTGATGTCCTCGTCGGACGCTGCCGCGCCGGCGCCGGTCAGCACGAGCACGCCACCAGCCAGGAGCAGGGCTCCCGGGAGACCGAGCCGCGATGTCACGCACATGTCAACCTCCTTGCGGAGCCCGCCGGTGAAGCCCCGCGTCGACTTTCACCATGGCCCCTCGCTCAACCGGGTTCACGCCGATGGCTTACAGTGTATGTGACCGGGAGCGGAAAGTGGACGGTTCGACGACGATCGGGCCGGTTCGCCGGAGGTCACGCCCCCGGCCGGGAGGAGGGATGGCGACGCCTCGGCTTCAGACGGCGGACCTGCGGGAGTACGCAGGTCGGGACTGGGGAATGCCCGAGAGGTTGGCGCGCCGGCGCCGGGCGGGCCTGCCGGTTGCGGAGAAGGTCCGGAGCGCCATCGGCCTGTACGAAGCGATGCGCGCCACGCGGCCGGACTGGCCGACCGAGACGGTCCGCCGCGCCGACCTGGCGACCCACCTGCGCGTTCGAGCCCTGCTCGACGCCGCCACCCATGTCCGTCGTCGCTGAAACGCTCTGCGTCCGTCGGGTGCTCGACGGGCAGGGGCTGTCGTTCGTCTTCGGGGGCGCACGCCGTCGCGGTGCGCGGCGCCCCGCGCGACACAGGACATCGACGTCACCGTACAAGTGGAGAGTGCCGATGCGCGCATGGTTTCCCTTCGTTGGCCGCCTTGCCCCGGCCTTCGCCGTGGTCCTGACCGTCTGCCCGCCGGTGTCGGGTGGCCAGACCGGTGAAGCCTCGTCGCCGGCGCTCCTCCGCATCGAGGTCGGCTACCCGGCCGGCCTCCACGACGGCCCGCTGACCGGCCGCCTCTTCCTGGCCCTCGCCCCGACCGCGGAGCCCGAGCCCCGCATCGCCGCCTACAACTCGGCGCGGCAGCGCGACGGGCGGGTGCCCTTCTTCGCGGCCGACGTCGAGGCCGTCGAACCGGGCGGGGCGATGTTCATCGACGCAGGCGCTGACGGCTATCCCTACGCGCGCCTGGGCGAGCTGCCGGCGGGCGACTACTGGGTCCAGGCGCTGCTCCATGTCTACACGGAGTTCCGCCGGCAGGACGACCACGTCATCCGGGCCCCGCAGGACCAGTGGGAGGGCCAGCGCTGGGCGTTCTCGCCGGGCAACCTCGTCAGCGTTCCGCGGCGCGTGCGCGTAGACCCTGCTTCGGACGAGCCGATCCGCCTGGAGCTGGCGGACGTCATCCCGCCCGTCGAGGCGCCGCCCGACACCGAGTGGGTCCGACGCGTCAAGATCCGGAGCCGCATTCTCAGCGAATGGTGGGGACACCCCATGTACCTGGGCGCCGTCGTCCTGCTGCCCCGCGGCTACGACGACGACCCCGACCTGCGCTACCCGGTGGTCTTCGAGCTCGACCACTTCCGCCTCGACCCCGCCTTCGGCTTCACCACCGGGCCGCCCTCGGGCGAGCCGGGGCTCTTCGACTGGATGTGGCGCGACGCGGGGGGGATGCGCGAGTCCGGCTACGACTTCCAGCGCGCGTGGACCGGCGACGACTTCCCGCGCGTGATCGCGGTGACCATCCAGCACCCCACGCCCTTCTTCGACGACTCCTACGGGGTCAACTCGGCGAACAACGGCCCCTACGGCGACGCCATCCACCAGGAGCTCATCCCCTACCTCGAAGAGAACTTCCGGATGATCGGCGAGCCCTGGGCCCGGGTGCTCACCGGCGGTTCCACCGGCGGCTGGATTTCGCTCGCCTGGCAGGTCCGCCACCCGACGTTCTACGGGGGAACGTGGACCTTCTACCCCGACTCGGTCGACTTCCGGCGCTACCAGCTCATCGACATCTACCAGGACGACAGCGCGTTCCTGGTTCCGGGCGCGGTGCCGGGCGCGCCGGAGCGGATGTTCCAGCGGACCATCGAGGGGCAGCCGGTGGGCAGCGTACGACAGCTCAGCCGGCTCGAGCGCGCGCAGGGCTCGCGCGGGCGCTCGGGCGGGCAGATCGACGCCTGGAACGCGGCGTTCGGGCTGCCCGGCGACGACGGTTATCCGCGGCGCCTCTGGGACCTCGAGACCGGCGCCATCGACCGGGAGGTCGCGCACTACATGCGGGACAACGGCTACGACCTGCGGCATTACCTCGAGGAGAGCTGGCCCCGCATCGGCCCCGACCTGGTCGGCAAGATCCACGTGTACAACCCCGAGATGGACCAGTTCTACCTGACCTACGCGGTCTACCTGCTGGAGGCCTTCCTCGAGGGTACGACCGATCCGCACTACGGCGGCGAGTTCGTCCACGGCCGCCCCATGAAGGGCCACCTGTGGTCGCCGTTCACCAACGCCGACCTCGTACGGCGGATGGCGGACCACGTGGCCGCCAATGCCCCCGCCGGCGCGTCGTTGGCGTGGCGCACCGGGGGGCCGTGAGAATCGGTCGTGGAAGGGTGGGTACCGGCGCGACACGATTGCAGGTACAGTGGAGCGACGGGAATCGATACTCGAGTATATCGTAGTTGCGATATGCTGATCTCGTGGGCGGGTTCGAATGGGACGACGCGAAGCGGCAGGCCAATCTCGTCAAGCACGAGGTGGACTTCGAAGCCGTCGATGCCTTCGATTGGGAGACGGCGATCGCCAATGCCGATACCAGGCACGCCGAGCCGCGATGGATCGCCACGGGCTACATCGGCAGCCGGCTTCACGTCGTAGTGTACGCGATGCGCGGGACGCGCCGCCGCATCATCAGTCTGCGCAAGGCCAACGCCCGGGAGGTGCGCAAGTATGCCCAAGCTGAAGCCTGACACGATCGTGCCGACTCCCGAGGAAGACGCGGCGATCGACGCGGGAATCGCGGCCGACCCCGACGCCGAGGAACTGAACGACGCGTGGTTCGCGAGTGCCCGACCGGCTGCCGTCGTGGACCCGGACCTCGTTGAACATGTCCGCCGCGGTCGTGGCAAGCAGAAAGCCCCCACCAAGGAGCAGGTCACGATTCGCCTGGATACGGACATCACCGCCCACTTCCGGGCCGCTGGGCCGGGCTGGCAGACGCGGCTGAACGACACGCTACGCCGCGCCGTGTTCGGCTCGCCCTGAACGGACACATGTTTGCGACGGGACCGTTCGCGAACCTGGACTGGAGCGCGGAGGCCCGCAAGCGGTGCGGGTGGACGGGAGGGTGCTCCGCAGCCCCCGCCCTCTGTCAACGTGGTCCGCCGAAGACCGGAGCGCTGTCGTCGCCAACATCAGTAGACTATTCTGCCCGGCCAGGAGCGTGTTGGGAACCACCGGGCTTGCCACGGGTCTGCCACGCCTCGCAGGAGGGGTACCATGCCGATTCGCATCAGTCTCTGCCTCGGATTCCTGGTGGCCGTCCTGCTTGCTGGTGGTGGTGCGACTGCCCAGGAACCGAGCCCGGACGGCGCCTCGGACGGCGTGGCGGCGCCCGAGGGGTTCCGGGCGAACCGCTCGTCCTACAGCGCGATCATGGACGTCATCCGCTCCAGGCAGGAGAGGGTGGAGGTCAGCGATGCCGACCTGGCGCGGCTCGCCGAGATGCAGCTCGAGGACATCTGGCGCTCGCTCGGCGACTATCGGACGAACTACGTGCGCGGGTTCCGCGCGACGCAGCCGGGGCGGCGGGTGGCGGGCCGGGCGCTGACCATGCGCTTCCTGCCGCCGCGGCCGGACCTGGTGGAGGCCATCGACCAGCTCGCGGCCGAGGGCGACTGGGACCGGCGGTACTACGCGCGCGCGTCCGAGGAGGCGCGGCCCGGCGACGTGATCGTGGCCGAGCTCGGGGGCGCGGACGGCCACGTGCTGTTCGGGGGCATGGGGGCGCTCGGCATCAAGCTGCGCGGCGCGGCCGGCGTGGTCATCGACGGCGGCAGCCGCGATCTGGCGGAGCTGGTGGGGGAGACGTTCGCGGACTTCCCGGTCTTCGCGCGGTTCTTCGACGTCACGACCACGAGCTGGCTCGGCGTCGAGTGGAACGCCCCGGTCCGCATCGGGACCGCGACGGTGCTGCCCGGCGACGTCGTCGTCGCCGACGAGACTGGGGTGCTGTTCTTTCCCGGGCGCCTCGTGGCCGACGTGCTGCGGGCGGCGGAGGAGCAGGCGGCGCTCGAGGAGCACGAGCGGGAGCTGCTGCGGTCGGGCGAGCACCGGTTCCGCGACGTCTACCCGCTCTCGCCGGCCCTGCGGCGCGAGTACGAACGACGGCGGTAGGCGTCTTGCGCTGTGGAACGGTGCAGAGTCGCCGGGAGGTCGGTTGGGCGACCGCCGGAATCCGTAGCGCGACCTTGCGGGCGCGTTCGGCGACGATTTCCGGGCCGTTCTGTCGGGAGCGCGCCGGGTCGGCCACTACGCCGTCGCCGGCCGTCGGGGGCGTGCGGGTAGGTCAGGGGGCGGGTTGCCGTTCGGCTCTGCCGCGCAGGAACGCCACGTCTTCAGCCATCCGTCGCAACGCGGCATCCACCTTCCGATGGTCGTCGCGCAGGGAAGCCACGTCGCCGCGCAACTGGCGGACGGTCATCGTCATCCAGACGACGGCGCACGCCAGCAGCACGGGCAGCAGGGCACCGTCCTGTGTGAGCCCAATCAACCGGAGCGCTTCGCTCATTCACTCGATGATACCCCATTGCCGGGGCGCTCTTCGGCGGACAACGGCCGGCGAAGCGGGGGTGCCGCCGCCGGCCGCTGCTCGGAGAGGCGCCGCGGTGCCCGGGAGAAAACGCGCCCGGGCGCCGCGGCCGTCCAGAGTCGGGACGGCGTGCGTCACTCGGCTCCGGTGACGAACGCCTCGAACTCGGACCACGCGCCCGGGCGCCCGTGGATGGGGACGATGGTCTCGACGTCCAGCCCCAGGCGCTCGACGTTCCGGTAGAGGGCCCGGGCGCTGGCGTTCGGCGCGTCGGGCAGGGGCCGGCCGGGGCCCGGCGGCGTGTAGAGGTCGGCCTGGACGAGCATCTTGTCGGCCGGGAGGTAGGCGATCAGCATCCCCGCGGCGTGGGCGAGGCCCTGCACGTGGTGCAGCTCGACGAGCCGCGTCGAGTCGCCGAGGATGTACTTCTCGTGCAGCGTCTCGAAGATGTAGCCCTCGGACCACTCCTCGGGCGGGTGCAGCGAGAGCCGGTCGGGCTCGAGCACCCACAGCCCCGCCCGCAGCACCTCCTGATAGTAGGGGCGGTTCCCGAAGTGGGTGACGACCGTCGCCCCCTCGTGCACGTAGGCTCGCAGGCCGCCGATGTGGTCCCAGTGGTGGTGCGTGGTCACGATGAACCGGATCGGCTTGTCCGGCATGAGGCGCATCACCTCGTCGATCACCGCGAGCGACCGCGCTTCGTTCAGCGGGGCCTCGATGACCGCGACGTGGTCCGCGAACTCCACCGCCACGCTGTGGTGCGACCCCCCGGCGATCAGCCACACGCCGTCGGCCACTTCCTCGGACTCGACGCGCATCGGCGGCACGGTGGCGGTGCGCACGATGTCGGGGACCGTGAGGGCGGCGCCGTCCACGTTCACCTCGACGCTGTCGATGGTGGTGAGGCTGAACGAGTGGTCGCCGCCGCTGACGTTGGGCTCGTTGGCGCCGTCGTCGTAGTCCTGGTGCTGGTGCCAGTTGAAGGGGAACATCATCCCGTCCCCGACGTCCCGGTAGTCCGTGTACACGGTCTCGTAGTACATGTCGCCGACGACGGGGCTGGGCATCCACGTCTGGACCCGCTCGACGACGTTGTCCTCGGTGATGGTGCCGTTGATGCGGTACTTGCCGAGGGCGATGTACGAGACGACGGTCACCCGCTGCCCGTACTCGTTCCGCTGGATCGCGATCGGGTCGCCGGCCGCGGCGCCCTGCAGGAACCCGTGCGGGGTGAGGAAGATCTCGAGCAGGCGCCGCTCGGCCTGCTGGGGCTGGGGGACCACCCGATCGACCCCGGGGGCGTCCCAGGCGTACTCGCCCCGGACCCGCGGGTTGCGGATGCGGTCGCCCTGGATCGGCGCGCCGCCGCCGCCCCGGGCGGGGTACCCGCCCTGCCGGATGATCATGTTCTCGGTCGACGAGTTGGTCTCGAAGTCGATGGTGCGCTCGTACTCCGCCAGCTCGAAGCGCGGCCAGTCCTCGGCGGGCGAGGCGTTCTGCCCCACCGCGCCGACCCAGCCGCTGCCCGTGTACCGGATGGACGTCATGTCGGTGACGCCCATCGTGTCCATCGCGGCCTGCAGGGCCGCCATCGGGTCCTGGGCCGCGGCCGGCCCCGCCGCCAGCATCGCGACGGCAACGAACGAGACGATTCGCTTCAGCATGGTTCCCTCCGCGCTTCCTGTTGACTCGCCGGACGGCGCGCGACCGAGGCGACCCGTCCGGCTCCCTGGATGGCACAGCGTAGTCCTTTTGCCGCGAGTTGACCACGCCAAATCACGCCGGGGGGTGGCGCCGCGCACCCGATTCCGGCGGGTCGCCACGCGGTTCGAACGTCGCGGAGACGAGTGGAGGCGTTCTCCGGACTCCAGGCCGGTCCACGCCGTGTCGCCCGGCCGGACCACCCTTGACGGGTCGGCTTGCGGAGCAATACGGTATTGCCGCATGGTCACCATCTCGTTCAAGGTGAGCGAAGACGAGGCTCTGCTCATCCGTGCGCGGGCGCGCACGGAGGGGGTCAGCGTCTCCGAGTATCTCCGCCGCCGGGCGGGTCTCGATACGCCGGGCTCCCGGCCGCTCGGTCGGGTCCGCTGCCCGCACACCGGCGCGATGATCTTCGCCGCGCCCGCGGAACAAGCTCCGCTCACCACCGAGATGGTGCGCGAACTCCTTTCGGATTTCCCCTGAGCCTTCTCTCGCCCGGCGCCGTCAACGGAAGCTGATTTCCCGCTTGGCTGGCTACGCCGGAGTCTCGCAGGAGGGCGTCCCCGCGAGGCGTCGGCATGCCTCGCGGGGACTGTTCTTGCGGATGCGGTGTTCCCGTGCCGGTCAGTTCATGGCCTTGCTGTACTTCGTGACGCCGCCGCCCGCGAACGGGCGCGACGCCGGCCCCTCGGCCACGAAGACGTTGCCGTCCTCGTCCACCGCGATGCCCTCGCCGGCGAGGCCCTGCAGGGTGCGGCCCTCCTCGGGGACGTGGGGCGGGATGAACGCCGTCACCACGTCCTCGTTGGCCGATCCGATGCGCGTGCCGTTCAGCCAGCCGTAGTGGTTGGTCTCCTGCGACTCCGAGTCGATGGCGTAGAGGGTGTCGTCGGCGGTGATGTACAGCCCGCTGATGCGGCTGAACTGGTAGTAGATGTCGAGCAGCTCGCCTTCCTGGTCGAAGATCTGGATGCGGTGGTTGCCGCGGTCCGCCACGAACAGGCGGCCCTGCGAGTCGAACTCGACGCCGTGCGGCGTGCGGAACTGGCCGGGCCGGAAGCCGATCTCGCCCCACTGCTTGATGAAGTTGCCGTCGCGGTCGTACTTGAGGATACGGCCGGTCCGGCCCGCCGGCGGATCGGGGTTCTGGCCGCTGTGGCCGTCCGACACGAAGATGTCGCCGGTCGGGCCCCACGTGACGACGTCGCACGGCTCGTTCAGGTGGACGCCCTCGGGGTCGCTGCCCGGCTGTCCGGCGACGCCGAGGGTCATGAGGACCTCGCCCTCGGGGCTGAACTTGAAGACCTGGTGGCCGATCTCGTCGTTGCCCTGCGAGTCGGTGACCCAGACGTTGCCGTCGTCGTCGACGTGCAGGCCGTGCGGCAGCACGAAGAGCCCGGCGCCGAACGCGGCGAGCAGCTCGCCGGTGTTGCGGTCGTACTTCAGGATGGGATCGACGGTGGGGTTGGCCGCGCATCCGCCGGCCAGCCCGATGCCGCCGCAACGGTCGTAGACCCAGACGTGGCCGTCGGTCGGGTCGATGTCGATGCCCGCCGTCGAGCCCCACACGCGGTCGTCGGGCAGCGCGGCCCAGTTCAGCTCGACCTCGGGGTTGGGGTTGGGCAGCATCCGCTGCACGAGGTCGGCCGAGCCCTCCTGGGCCGCCGCCGGCGCCGCGGCGACGGCGAGCAGCGCCGCGAGGGCCAGGCCGCGCTTCACGAAGTTCCATCGATGTTCGGTCATGCTCGTCTTTCTCCTGGGTTGAATCTCCGGGGTTGTAGTGAGGGCCAATATCCTAGCACCTTGCGGTGGAGGGTCCCCCGCTGCCTTCAGATCGGCGAGGCGCCCCGCTTGGCAGCGTGGCGTCGGGCATGTCCGACATGCTCCCTCGTCACGCCTTGTCAGGTAGGCGCCTCGGCGATCCGCTGACGCCCTCCGAGCGCGGTGCGACTCAGGGTGCTGCCGCCGGGGGGCAGCCGAATCCGAAGGTGCGGCGTCCCGGGACGCCAGGGCGCGGGCACGGTTGCCGAACGCCTTGTCAGGCAGGCCCCTCGTGGTCTCGGCGCGACGCGAGGTTCTGCCATGGGGCCAGCGGGTCCGGCGGTGCGGCGCCCCGGGACGCCCGGCGTCCCGTCGCGGTTGCCAACGGCGGTAGGATCGGCGGATGGAGCAGACCAAGATTCTCGCCGCCGTCGCCGTCGTGGCGTTGGTCCCGGCCACGGTCGTCGGTCAGACGGCGCCGCCGCGCACGCCGTGGGGAGCGCCGGACCTGCGGGGCGTCTGGAGCCACGGGACCGCCACCCCGCTCGAGCGCCCCGAGCGCTACGGGGACCGGGCGCAGTTGACCGACGCGGAGATTGCCGAGGTCGACGCCGCGCAGCAGTCGGCGGAGGGCGTGGGGGCGCGCCGCGTCGTCTGGTGGGAGCGCAGCCTGTCGGACGGCCGGACGTCCATGATCGTCGACCCCCCCGACGGCCGCATCCCGTACTCGGCGGCGGGCCGGGCGCGCCGCGCCGCCCGCCCGGGGCAGACGACGGAAGGGCCGGAGGGCCGCAGCCCCCAGGAGCGCTGCATCTCGTACGGCATCCCGCGCCTCGGCGGCCCCTACAGCCAGAACGTCCACATCGCGCAGACCCCCGACCACGTGCTCCTGCTGCACGAGATGGTCCACGAGTTCCGGGTCATCCCCCTCGACGGCCGGCCGCACGTGCCCGATCACGTGCGCCAGTGGCTCGGCGACTCGCGGGGCCGATGGGAGGGCGACACGCTGGTGGTCGAGACCACCAACTTCCGGGACGACCAGTGGTTCCAGGGGCTGTCGCAGGGCGGGATGCGCCTCGTCGAGCGCTTCACGCGGCTCGACGCCGAGACCGTGCACTACGCGGTGACGTACGAGGACCCGGAGCTGTGGACGCAGCCGTGGACGGCGGAGATCCTGATGCCGCCCACCGAGGGGGCGATGTTCGAGTTCGCCTGCCACGAGGGGAACACGGGCATCGCGGCGACGCTCGAGATCGCCCGCGGGGAGGAGGCCGCGGAGGCGGCATCGCGCTGACCCGCGGGCCAGGAGCCCGCGCCGTAGCACGGCGCTGACTCCCGGCGGTTGGTGGGCGCCAAGCGGATCCGGAGGCGACGATTGGCGGGCTCGGGTCGGCACGCCGCCACCTTCGTCCGCCCACGCGTCCCCGGCGCGGAGCGACCTGCCGCGCCGGAGCGCCGGGCGCGCAATGGGGGCGGCGCGGGTCCCACGGTGGGCGGGAGGGGGCACCTCGACGCCCGCCTGTGACGGTCGGGGCGTCGATGCGGCGAGTCAGCGGCGCAGCACCTCGATGCCGCCGTTGACGGTCGAGACTTCGATGTCGGGTCCGCCCTGTCCGAGCCGGCCCGACGCCGAGCGCGGGCCCCAGCGGCCCCGGACGTCGACGGGGAAGTCGCTGTCGATGCCGCCGTTGACGGTTCGGAGGCTCAGGTCGGCATCGACCTCGGCCGGCAGGGCGAGGCGAACGCGGCCGTTCACGGTCCTGAACGACAGGTCCTCCCGGGGAGACGCGCCCACGGTCGCGTCGATTCTCCCGTTGACGGTCCTCGCCGACACCACCCCGGCGCTCTCGGCCTCGATGTTGCCGTTCACGGTGGTGGCGCTGACGTCGCCCGACAGCCCGGACACGCGCACGACGCCGTTGGTGTTCCGGGCGTTCAGGTGCACGCCGTCGGGGACGGACACGGTGAACGCGACGTTCACGTCGTTGTTCCGGGAGCTCATGCGGTAGGCGTCGCCGCTCGCGCAGCGGTTCTGCCGGAACCACCCCGACGGATAGACGGCGCAGACGAGGATGCCCTCGGCGTCCTCGATCACCTCGATGGTCACGTCGTCGGGGTCGCTGCGGCGCGCCGTCTTGACCGCCTCCACCACGACCTCGCCGCTCCCGCGGGCCGCCGTGATCGATCCGCTCACGCCGCGGATGGTGACGGTCTGGCCCGCCGCCAGGTCGCCCCGCCACTGGAAGTCCGGGGCGGCTCCGGCCTGCTGGGCCGCCGCCACCGCCGGCAGCGCGGCCACCGCCGCCACCGCCAGCGCCGCCGACAACCCTCTCCACGTCCTGCCGCCTGGTCTCGTCGCTGCTGGAACCATGCTCCACGCTCCTCGCGTCTGTTGTGGCCGCGCCGACCCGTGTCCCGGTTGCGGGGTCGCGGCTCGGCCGCCAGCCGTCGGGGCGGTGGCGGCGAGCGCGGTGTCCGCGCCGATCCACTCGGGCGGTGCGCCGCGGGTTTCGGTATGCCTCCCTTGGAGAATGGAGACGGACACAGCCGGCCGCAAGTTCCTGGGCGGGCCGCGTCTGGCCGGGTTGCCTCGACGCTGGAGCGCGCCCGGGGCGGGTCTTCGAGGCGGGCGCAATCCGGCGTTGCACCGGCGTCGGCGACGTTGAGTGGGAAGACGCCCCGCGGGAGGGCGCGCGCCGCGCCGTCGGCGCGAGCGACCGCGGACCACAACCAGTCCACCGGCGCCGCCGCCCCGCGCCCTGCATCGCCGGTCGATGCAGCGGAGCTCTCGTCACGGGCACCCGGGGACGAGGCGCTTCACCGTTCGGCTGGAAGCGGTGGGGAGAAGCGGTAGAGAATGTGGCGAGAGGGCGTCGGCCCGGCCGTCGCGCCGGGCGAGCGACGATACACGATGCCTGGGAGACTCCAATGACCTCGATCTCTTGCGACGGCCGGCCCGCCGAGCGGACTCGCTCGCTACGGAAGGCGATCTGGATCGCGGCGGCGGCAGTCCTCGACCGGTCGTCTCGGCCGAGTGCGACGGCGTGGGCCCTGACCGCGGCGGCGGCGGTGGCGCTGTCGGTCGGTGCTCCGGCCCTTGGGCAGGCCCCCGACCCCAGGCCCGCCCTCGACCACGAGGACACCTACCGCTGGAACACCGTCCGCAGCCCCCGCATCTCGGCCGACGGCGCCTGGGCGGCCTGGGTGGTGGAGCCCTGGGACGGCGACCCCGAGCTGGTGGTGTCCCGCACCGACGGGACCGCGTCGAGGCGGGTGCGGGGCCGCGGCCCCGTGTTCACCCGCGACTCGCGCCACGTGGCGTACCGGGTGCCGCCGCCGCAGGCGGAGGTCGACGCGTTGCGCCGGGAGGGGAAGTCGGGCGACGAGCTGCCGGGCGATTCTCTGGGGGTGCTCTCGCTCGCCGCGATCGAGGCGTCCCCGGAGGGCGCGGAGGCCGAGTTCACGGCGGGGCCCATCGAGTCGTTCCAGGTGCCCGAGGACGGGGGATCGTGGATCGCCTATCACCTGTCCGAGGACCCCGCGGAGGCCGAGGACGGGGAGGCCGGCGAGGCGGAGGGCGGGGAGCAGGGAGCCGGCGGCGAGGAAGCCGGGGAAGCGGAGGAGGCGGAGGAGGAGCGTTCGCCGGAGTACGAGAAGCGCCACGAGAATGACGCCGGGACGCCGCTCGTGCTGCGTCACCTCGACACGGGGGAGGAGTTCACGTTCCCCGATGCGGTGTCCTACCGGGTGGCGGACAGGGGAACCTCTCTCGCCTACGCCGCCTCGACCGACGAGGAAGGCGGCGACGGCATCCACTGGGTCGACGCTGAGACCGGGACGGCGGCCGCGGTCATGGAGGGCGAGGGCCACTACCGGCAGATCGCCTTCGACGAGTTGGCGAGCAGCCTCGCCTTCGTGAGCGACGCGGCGGAATGGGATCGGGACCAGCCGGCCTTTTCCCTCTACCGCTCCGACGCGGGCGCCGCCGCGGCGCTTGTGGCGACGACGACGACGGCCGGCGTGCCCGCGGGCTGGTGGATCAGCGAGCACGGGGAGGTGTCGTTCTCCGACGACGGCGGACGCCTTTTCTTCGGGACCGCGCCCCGGCCCGCCCCCGAGCCGGACGAGGCGCCGCTCGAGCGCGACGAGGTGCGGCTGGACGTCTGGAACTGGAAGGACCCCTACCTGCAGCCGATGCAGCTCGTGCGCCTGGACGACGAGCGCGAGCGCTCGTACCTCGCGGTAGCCCCGCGCGACGGCGACGGCGTGGTGCAGCTCGGCTCGCCGGACATGCCCGACGTGAGGCGGACGCGAGACGGCGAGTCCGACCATCTGCTGGGGACGACGGACGTGCCGTACCGGCAGGAGCTGTCGTGGGACGGCACCTACCGGGACGCCTACGCCGTCGATGCCCGAACCGGCGAGCGGCGGAAGCTCGCCGAGCGCGTGCGCGGGGGGCGCGGGGTGGTCCTGTCGCCGGGCGGCGCCTACGCCTACTGGTGGGACGACGGCGACCGCGACTGGAAGGCCGCCCCCGTGGACGGCTCGGCTGCCGCGGTCAGCCTGACCGGGGGCATCCCCCAGGCGTTCCACGACGAGCTGAACGACCGTCCCCAAGGGCCGTCGCCGTACGGGGGGGCGCAGTGGCTGGAGGGCGACGCGGCCCTGATCGTCCACGACCGCTACGACGCCTGGCGGCTCGACCCGGCCGGCGCCGAGCCCGCGGTGCGGCTGACGTCGGGGCGGGCCGGCCGCGTCCGGCACCGGCTCGTGCGAACCGACGACGAGCCCGCCCTCGCCGAGGGCGGCCTGTTGTTCTCGACCTTCGACGAGAGGACGCGGGCCGGCGGCTACGCCCGGGGATCCACCGACGGCGCCGGCGGCGCGACCGCGCTGGTGTCCGAGCCTTTCCGATTCCGTTTCCAGGCCAAGGCCGAGGACGCCGAACAGCTTCTCTGGACCCGGGAGAGCTTCGGGACGTTCGGGGACCTGTGGACGGGCGACGCCGACTTCGGGGCGAAGCGCAGGCTCAGCGACGCCAACCCGCAGCAGGCGGAGTACGCCTGGGGGACGGCGGAGCTGGTGGATTGGACCTCGAACGACGGCGCACGTCTCGAGGGGATCCTCATCACCCCGGACGGGTTCGACCCGTCGCGGCAATACCCGCTGATGGTCTACTTCTACGAGCGCATGTCCGACGGGCTGCACGACTACCGGGCGCCGACGCCGGGGGGCTCGTCGATCGCGTTCTCGTTCTACGCCAGCCGCGGCTACGTGGTGTTCGTGCCGGACATCCCCTACGAGATCGGCTACCCGGGCGAGAGCGCCCTCGACGCGGTGGTGCCGGGGGTGCTCGAGCTCCTCGGCCGGGGCTTCGTCGACCCCGCCCGCATCGGGGTGCAGGGCCACTCCTGGGGCGGCTACCAGATCGCGTACATGCTGACCAAGACCAACCTCTTCGCGGCGGCCGAGGCCGGTGCCCCGGTCTCGAACATGACGAGCGCCTACGGCGGCATCCGCTGGCAGACGGGCATGAGCCGCATGTTCCAGTACGAGCGCACCCAGAGCCGCATCGGCGGCACCCTGTGGGACGAGCGCGACCGCTACATCCACAACTCGCCGCTGTTCTTCGCCGACAAGGTGCGCACGCCCCTGCTGATGATGCACAACGACGACGACGGGGCCGTGCCCTGGTACCAGGGCATCGAGCTGTTCGTGGCCCTGCGGCGGCTGCAGCAGCCGGTGTTCATGCTCAACTACAACGGCGAGGCGCACGGCCTGCGCCGGCAGGCCAACCAGGAGGACTGGGCCGCCCGCATGCAGCAGTTCTTCGACCACTACCTGCTCGACGCCCCCGCCCCGCGGTGGATGGCCGAGGGGGTGCCCGCCGTCGACAAGGGCCGCGACCTGGGCCTGGGGCCGGCGGCGCCGGGGAAGGAGTAGGTCCGTAGATCGACCCGGACTCCTGCGCGGTGGCCTCATCGGAGAGCCCGGCGAGGTGCCGTTCGTTGTGGCCGCGCTTCGCCGTCACGCGCGTGTGGTGCTGCCGGTTCACCGGTGGCGGCTTGCGCTCTTCGACGACGGGTTGCGCAAGGACGCCGTGACAGGGCGTACGGCATGATTCCCCTCCGCATCTTCATCAGCAGCGTGCAGGGCGAGTTCGCCTCGGAGCGGGCGGCGTTGCGCGACTACGTTCGCGACGACGTGCTGATGCGCCGGTTCTTCGACGTGTTCCTGTTCGAGGACGCTCCTGCGTTGGATCGACGGCCGGATCAGCTCTACCTGGGCGAAGTCGAGCGGTGCGACGTGTACGTCGGGCTGTTCGGCAACGACTACGGCACCGAGGACGGCGAAGGCGTGTCGCCGACGGAGCGGGAGTCCGATCACGCGACCGGGGTCGGCCTGTACCGTCTCGTCTTCGTCAAGGACGCAGGCGGCGGTCCCCGCCATCCGAAGATGCGGGCGCTCATCGGCAGGGCGCAGGCCGGTCTGGTCCGGAAGCGATTCGGGACCACGGCGGAGCTGGTGGCGGGGCTCTACGCCGCGCTGGTCGAGTATCCGGAGAGCAGGGAGCTGATCCGGTGGGGGCCGTTCGACGCGGCGCCCTGCGCCGGAGCGACGATGGACGACCTCGACACGGAGAAGATGGCGCAGTTCATCCGCGCCGCCCGCCACGCCCGTCAGTTCCCGCTGCCGGAGGGGACGCCGCCCCTGCGACTGCTGGAGCATCTGAACCTGCTGAACGGCGGGCGCCTGACGAACGCGGCGGTCCTGCTGTTCGGGAAGGACGCCGCAGCGGTTCCTGATCTCGTCCGAGGTCAGGTGCGCGCACTTCCACGGGACGGAGGTCGCCAAGCCGATTCCGTCCTATCAGGTGTACAAGGGCGCCGCGTTCGATCTCGTCGACCAGGCGGTGGACTTCGTGCTGAGCAAGATCAACCGGTCGATAGGCACACGGGCGGAGGGCGCGCGGGCGCGCAGGACCTACGAAGTTCCGCCCGAGGTCGTACCGAGGCGATCGTGAACGCCGTCGCCCATCGCGACTATACGGACAACGGCAGCGTGCAGGTCATGCTCTTCTCCGACCGGCCGGAGGTCCGCAACCCCGGGCGGCTGCCGCCTCTGCTGACCCTCGAGGGGCTGCGCGAGGCCCACCGATCGGTGCCCGGCAATCCGCTGCGGGCCGAGTCGCTGTACCTGGGCGAGTACATCGAGCGCATGGGCACGGGCACCCTGGACATGATCCGCCGCTGCGTCGGAGCCGGCCTGCCGGAACCGGAGTTCGCGGTCACCGGCGGATTCGTGGCCACGATCCGGCGGGCGGCGGGCCGAGAGCGGTCTTCCTCGGCCAGGAGTCGCCGGCGGGTCCGTGTCGGGCGACGGCGTCCGCGGCGGCGGGATGTGACGTAGTATTCCCGGAACGGTCTGGACCCGCCCATGCGGGCGGAGAAACGGAGTCTCTGGTTTGCGAATCATCTGCGCAGCGCTGCTCGCGGGTTTCCTCGGTCTCGCCCCGGTCGAAGCCGGCGCCCAGGTGACCCTCACCGACTGGATGGAACGGTCGGCCACGTTCGAGAAGGGCGAGGTCGACTCGGACGGGGTCGACATCGTCTATCACGCCGCCGGCGAGGGGCCCCTCGTGATCTTCGTCCACAGCATCACGGGGCCGTGGTTCGACTTCCGGCACCAACTGGTGGCGCTCGCCGAGGCGTACCGGGTGGTGTCGATGTCGACGCGGGGCACCGACGAGAGCGGCAAGCCGGAGGGGGTCGAGCACTACGCGTCGGCCCGCATCGCCGACGACATCGAGGCGATCATCGACCACTTCGGCGAGGAGCGCGCCACCGTGGTCGGCCAGGACAGCGGCGGCCTCCACGCCTGGCACTTCGCGATGACCCGTCCCGAGCGGACGGAGCGGCTGATCTCGCTGGGGTCGGTCCATCCGGCGGGGCTCATCCGGGAGCTCATCGACAATCCGGACCAGCAACGTGCCAGCACGTTCCAGCGCAACATGCAGGAGAACCCCGAGGCGGGCGCGCAGTTCGGGGCGAGGATTCGGAGCGGCGGGGCGCGGCCGGGCGACACGCCGGAGCTGGCCCGGTTGCGGGCGGAGGCCTACGAGCGCCTCTACGCGGAGTCGATCGTGAACTTCTACAAGGCGAACTGGCCGTACTCGCCGGTGACGGCGGAGACCGAGGGCTTCGGGTTCACCATGGACGCGTTCCCGCCGGTGCAGGCGCCGACCCTGTTCATCTACGGCAAGGACAGCGGGCCGTTCCTGAACGAGACCCTGAACGACCTCTGGGGCCGGGTGGAAGGCGGCCTGACCATCCACGTCCTGCCGGGGGTGGGGCACGGGCCGCACAACCAGGCGCCCGAGTTCGTCACCCCGCGCATGCTGGAATGGCTCGACACGGGACGGTAGGCGTGTGCCGAAGAACGGTGCAGATTCCTGGCAGGGTTGGTTGGGCGCCAAGCGGAGCCGCAGTCGGCGATGGGCGGGCTACTGTCCGCGGGGAACCGGCGGGTGCGGTTGAGCGGCTGGCGACGGCCTAGGGCGACGACCACTGGGGTCCGGCAGCGGCCGGCAGGGCCGCAGGTCTGCGGGCACGGCCGGTCGGGCGTCGGACGCCACCGCGAAGACCGTGGGCCTGGGCCGGACGGCCATGCGGCGGGGCCCGGAAACGCGTGAACCGGCTGGCGTCCGGTGGTATTCTGACCGACACGAGAGACATGGCGGACGGGCGTCGGGCCGCGTCCGCATTCGGGAAGAGGAGGATGCCGTGAGACTGAAAGCGCTGGTTCTCGTCGTGGCGGTGCTCGCGACGGCGTCGGTGGCGGCGGGGCAGGAGTGGGCGCCGGCCCGGACCGCCGACGGCCACCCCGACCTGCAGGGGGTCTGGGCCAACAACAACGTGACGCCGCTGCAGCGGCCCGAGGTGCTCGGCGACCGCGAGACCCTCACCGACGAGGAGGTGGCGGCGCTGCAGGCGCGTGCCGGCGAGCTGTTCAACGACGAGGCGGGCGACGCCGCCTTCGGCGACAGCGTGTTTGCGGCGGCCCTGGCCGAGGCCGAGTCGTTCTCGTCGCGCGACCGCGCGACCGGCAACTACAACCACTTCTGGATGGTCGAGCGCGATTGGGACAACCGGACCTCGCTGATCGTCGATCCGCCCGACGGGCGGCTGCCGGCCCGCACCGAGGCGGCCGACGCACGGGCGGCGGCGCGGGCCGAGGCGCGGGCGCGCCACGCGTGGGGGCCGGAGGACCGCAGCCTCGGCGAGCGGTGCATCAGTTGGGGGGCGCCGCGCCTGGGCGCCGGCTACAACAGCTACCTGCAGATCTTCCAAAGCGCCAGCCACGTCGTGCTCTACCAGGAGATGGGCGGGCCGCGGGTCATTCCGCTGACCGACGCCCCCCACGTGGACGACAGCGTCCGGCTGTTGCACGGCGACTCGCGGGGGCACTGGGACGGCGACACACTGGTCGTCGAGACCACGAACTACGCGCCGGAGGCCTCGGTGATGGGCTCGGCCGGCGAAAAGCTGCACGTGCTCGAGCGGTTCACCCGGGCCAGCGACGACGTGCTGCGGTACGAGGTCACGGTGACCGATCCCGACACCTGGGCGGCGCCGTGGACGGCGATGATCCCGTTGCGCCACTCGACCGACCCGGTGTTCGAGTACGCCTGCCACGAGGGCAACATCGGCATGGAGGGCATCATGGCCGGCGCCCGCGTGCTGGAGAGGGCCGAGGCCGAGGGCGGCCAGTAACTGACCTGACGGCTCGTGGTGAAGCCTCGCATGGCTCCGATGCAGCGGGGCTTCACCATGGGCTGCAGGACGGGTGACGGGCATCGTCCTGCCGCATGCCGGGCGCGAAGGCTGGAGCGGCCCGCGTCCGAGCTCAGTCGGCAACCCGTGTCCCGTCCTTAGCTAGCGAGGATCCCAGACCATGAGACGTCTTCCCACGTTCATCACCGCGACCGCCGCGGCGGCGGCGCTGGCGGCGGTCGCGACCGTAGCCGCGACGGCCAACCCCGAGGCGGCCGGCGGGGCCGCCCAGTCGGCCGGGGGGATGGCGAGCTGCGACAGCCTGATGTCGCTCGCCCTGCCGAACACCACCATCACCGGCGCGACCCTCGTCGAGGCCGGCGCCTTCGCGCCCCCGGGGCCCCAGAACGCACGGACGCGGGCGACCTACGGCGGGCTGCCGAGCTTCTGCCGCGTCGAGGCGACGCTGGCGCCGTCGGACGACTCCGACATCAAGGTCGAGGTGTGGATGCCGGGGGCCGACTGGAACGGCAAGTACCAGGCGGTCGGCAACGGCGCGTTCACGGGGTCGATCCGGCACAACTCGATGGCCGCCGCCCTCGCCCGCGGCTACGCCTCGAGCTCGACCGACACCGGGCACGAGGGCAACACCGCGAGCTTCGGGCTCGGGCACCCCGAGAAGGTCATCGACTTCGGCTACCGCTCGATAGGCGAGATGACGGTGATGGCCAAGGCCGCCATCGAGGCCTACTACGGCAGGGCGCCGGAGTACACCTACTGGAACGGCTGCTCGGCCGGCGGGCGCCAGGCCCTGAAGGCGGCGCAGCGGTACCCCGAGCACTTCGACGGCATCATCGCCGGGGCCCCCGGCAACGACTGGACGGGCCGGGCCGGCGGGTCGCTGCGGGTGGCCAAGCCGCTCGAGGCCAACGAGGCGGCGCGCCTCACCGCCGATCTGCGCGAGCTCGTGCACGGCGCGGTCCTCGAGGCGTGCGATGCCGGCGACGGCGTGACCGACGGGGTGGTCGGCGATCCCGAGGGTTGCGACTTCGACCCGGCGGTGCTGCAGTGCGCGGACGGCCAGGGGGAGGGCTGCCTGTCGTCGGCGCAGGTGAACACGGCGCGCATGCTCTACTCGTCGCCCGAGAACCCCCGGTCGGGGCGCCCCATCACGGGGCTCTTCCCCGGCAGCGAGCTCGGCTGGACGGACCTCGGCTGGACCCGCTCGGCGCGGGCGACCGGGCTCGAGCAGTTCCGCTACCTGACGTTCGCGGACCCGGAGTGGACGGTCGACCAGTTCAACTTCGAGACCGACATCGTGCGGGCCGAGGAGGTCGACAACGACACCCTCAACGCCCTCGACCCGAACCTGAAGCCGTTCTTCGACCGCGGCGGCAGGCTCATCTCCTACCACGGCTGGGCCGACCCGCAGATCTCGCCGGGGAACGCGACGCAGTACTACCGCCGCGTCGTGGACGCCGTCGGTGACGCCGACGAGGTGCACGACCACTACCGCCTGTTCATGGCCCCCGGCATGGGGCACTGCGGCGGCGGGGCCGGGCCGAGCCAGTTCGACATGGTGACCGCCCTCGAGGCGTGGGTCGAGCGGGGCGAGGCGCCGGACAGCATCCTGGCGTCGCGCGTGCGCGACGGGGCGGTGGACCGCACCCGGCCGCTCTTCCCGTATCCGCAGCAGGCGGTGTACACGGGCAGCGGGAGCACCGACGACGCCGGGAACTTCGTCTGCCGTACGCCCTGACGGCGCGGCTGGCAACGGCGTCGGCTATCGCAGGCCGGCCGGGCGTCCGCGCGGGCGCCCGGCCGGCCTGTTCCATGTACCGCGGTGCGAGGCGTTGCCCTGCAGGACGAGGCGGACGTCTGGAAGGTCGATGCCAGCGCGGTCGTGAGGCAACGCCGGCCCGGTCGGGGACGCCGGCGAGGATTCGCCTCGGCACAGCTCCCCCGCGTCTTGCGGGGGTGAGACTCGGGCCGCGCTTCGCCAGGCTGGCGAGTTCCCGTCGGCCACCGTTGCGACTCGCCGCGTCACCGCGTATCGAAGCGGATGTTGAACCAGGTGATGCCCTCGGTGTCGCGGATGCCATGGGGCACCCCGGCGGGAATGTAGATGACGTCGCCGACCCCGATCACCCGCTCCGATCCGCCGCGGATGGCCGCGCCCCGCGTGCCGTCGACGGGCTCGCCCTGCTCGTCCACGATCTGCCCGCCCGTCACGAGGGTCCCCGAGCCCTCTCGTACGACGTAGACGTCGGTCGTGCGGGGGTGCATCAACGCGGTCTCGGCGTTGCTGATGCGCCGGATGTTGACGTTGTAGCTGCCTCCCTCGAGCAGCCGCGTCGTCACCCGCTCCGCCGCGTCCATCTCCGCGATGATCTGGTCGATCTCGGCCGTCGGGAAGTCGACGGCGCGGTCGAGCGGCGCCTGCTGCCGAATGTCGATCTGCGCGGTGAGGACCGCTGCCGCGGCCAGCCCGATCGTGAGCCCGCCGGCGAAGGTGATGCAGAATCTGCGCATGATGCCTCCCTGGTCGTCGTCACCGATTGCGACTCGTGCTCGTGGTTGACCCTGTCCCGGGCGCCGGGAGAGCGTATGACCGTCACCCGGGCCGTTGAGTAGAATAGCGTTATCTGCGGGAATCGGGGAGAACGTGCGGATCGCGTCAAGCGTCTGTCTGTCCGAGTGAGGGGGGCGGGACGCGGTCGAGATCTCGGACTCCGGCATCGCGATTGCAGTGGGTACTTGCCGGAGGGGCGTCGAACGAATGGACCTGCGTTCGACGGAAGTAGTATCCGTGCGCGCCAGCTTCCGCTGGCGCCGCTCGGCGGCGATGGAGTCGGATCATGAGTACGGAAGCGCAAGGCGCGGTGGTATCGGCGGGCGCCGGGGGGGCCGGAACGCGGACCGGCGACCGCCTGTCGGCCGTGGAGGCGCGTCTCGTCGGCCTGGAGACCGGATTCGGGGCGGTGGAGGCGCGTCTCGGCAGACTGGAGACGAGATTCGAGGCGGTGGAGGCACGTCTCGTCGGCCTGGAGGCGGGATTCGAAGCGGAGATGAAGCACGTCGCCACGAAGGTCGATCTCGAGCGGCACTTCAATCGCCTGCTGCGTTGGGGGCTGGGCATCATGGTCACCGCTACCGGCGCGTTGTCCGCGATCATCTTCGGTCTGCTCAGGGTGGCGGCCGCTTGAGCCGCTCGTGGTGGCGACGGAGGACGATGGCATGAGCCGCCCGCGGGCGGTGGGATTCTGGCTGGGGCGGCTGCGCCGCAGGGCGGCGTTTGCCGGGATGGGAGAGATTGCGATGCGAACGATGCGGAACGCCTTGGTCCTCGGACTGGCCGCGCTCTTCGTGGCGGCGGGCGCGGTGGGCGCGGCCGCCCAGTCGGAGAGCAGGCCGGTCGTGCTGACGCCGTCGGGCGAGCTCGAAGGGGCGTGGGCCGACGCGGAGGCCGGCGTCTCGGTTTTCCGGGGCGTGCCCTTCGCGCAGCCGCCGGTGGGCGACCTGCGCTGGCGGCCGCCGGCCGCGGTCGAGCCCTGGGACGGGACGCGGGCGGCCGCCGAGTTCGGGCCCGCGTGCTGGCAGGCCCGCAACGCCGACGACTCGCCCTACGCGCGGGGCGAGCTGCCGCGCAGCGAGGACTGCCTGACCCTGAACCTGTGGACGGCGGCGCGGGTGGGCGAGCGCCGGCCGGTGATGGTGTGGTTCCACGGCGGCGGCCACAGCTCGGGTACCGGCAGCGCGAAGATCTTCGACGGCACCGCGATGGCGAAGAAGGGCGTGGTCATGGTGACCGCCAACTACCGCCTGGGGCCCTTCGGCTTCCTCGCGCACCCCGCCCTGACGGCCGAGTCCGAGCAGCAGGCGTCGGGCAACTACGGCATCCTCGACCACGTCGCGACCCTCGAGTGGGTGCGCGACAACGTCGCCGCGTTCGGCGGCGACCCCGGCAACGTCACCATCTTCGGCCAGTCGGCGGGCTCGTGGTCGGTGTGCGTGCTCCAGGCGTCGCCGTTGGCGAAGGGGCTGTTCCACAAGGCCATCGGCCACTCGGGCGGCTGCTTCGGCGCCCCGCGCGCGCATCTCGCGACGACCGGCGGGCCGGCGACCGCGGTTTCCGGCCACGACGCGGGTCTGGCCGTCGCGGCCCGGCTCGGGGTCGAGGGCGACGGGGCGGACGCGGCGGCGGCCCTGCGGGCGGCCGGGCCAGAGGCGGTGCTCGAGGCCGGGCGCGGCACCGGGGTGGTGGTCGACGGCTGGGTGCTGCCCGACCTGCCGAGCGCGATCTTCGCGGCCGGCGACCAGAACGACGTGCCGGTCATCGTCGGGTCGCTGTCCGACGAGGGGACGACCCTCTACGCGGGCATGGCCGGGCCGCCGCGGGACGAGTTCGAGGCCGGTGTCCGCGACCGCTACGGCGACCGGGCCGACGCCCTGCTCGAGGCCTACGCCGGCGAGATCGCCGAATCGACCCGCACCGCCGGCCAGGCGATTCAGGCCGACCGCAGCTTCACGTGGCAGATGCGCGAGTGGGCGCGGGCCCACGCCGACGCCAACGACGTCTACCTCTACTTCTTCAGCCACGCCCCGCCGGTGTTCCGGCTCTACCTGCCCGATCGGCCCGAGCTCGACTTTCCGGGCGGGCTGCGCGGCGGCGGCGCCTACCACTCCGGAGACCTCGCTTACGCGTTCGACAACGTCGGGCTCGTCGGCGTCGGCTGGAACGCGCGCGACCACGAGCTGTCCGAGCAACTGTCGCAGTACTGGGTGAACTTCGCCAGGACCGGCGACCCCAACGGCGACGGCCTGCCGCTGTGGCCGAAGTACGACCGCGAGGGCGAGCCGGTCATCGAGTTCGCGACCTTCGGGACGGCGGCGGCGAGCAAGATCCGCGAGACCAAGCTCGACCTGTTCGACGCCTCGTACCGGGCGGCGGCGACCGATCAGTAGGAGCCGGAGCGGCAGGAGGCGCCCTCCCGCCCGGCCGGTCGGGATGGGAGTCGCAGGGCGCCGGCTTCCGGCGAGCCGGGCCGCGGCAGGCGTCAAAGCCGCGGTCCCGAACCGGCCCCCGCGCGTTGCCGACTGCGCCCGGGCGCGGCCCATGCTTCGGCATCGCGCACCCCACGCGCGGCCGACGGTCACCCGGGCCCTCCTCCGATGCCGGGGGAGGGTCCGGAGCCGTTCCTCGCGAGATCAGCATCCCCGATCGGGCGGGGTCCCCTCGAAGCGCTCGGTCACGGCCGAGAGCTGCACCACGAGGCCGTCCGGGTCGGGCACCAGCACGCTGCCCCCGCCGCCCCGCACGTCTTCGAAGCCGGCGTCCTCGAGCTCCCTGGCCACCCGGTCGCCGTCGAAGTTCTCGATCCCGACTCCGAAGTGATCGATCTCGCCCGCGACCGCGCTGCCCGCGGTCAGGCTGCAGTTGCCCCCCTCGACCGGGCACAGGCTGATGAGGCCGCCGTCGGGGAAGTCGAGCGCGTAGGCGTCGCCGACGATGTAGCGCCGGGCCGGCAGCCCGAGCAGGTCGCGGTAGAACGCCTCCGACCGGTCGAGGTCGGCGACCCCGACGTTGACGTGGTGCAGCGTGCGGGCCCGGACGCGGCCCGCCTGGGCGCGGGCGCCCGCCGGCAGGGCCATGGCGGCGAAGGCGCCCAGCACCTGCCGCCGCGTCAGCTTGCCATCCTCGTACTGTTTCAATAGGGTGTCGAAGGTCTCTCTCATGTGGGTCCTCCCTCCACGGTCAGAGGGCGATTGTAGCCGCGCGGCTGCCCCGGGCGGCGCGGGATGGGGCGCGGCCCGCCGTGGGGTGACGTCCGAGAACCCTGCGGTCAGACCCGTGCTGCAACGACACCGGCGGGGCGCGGGTCGCGTCGCCGGTTGGATGCTCGGGCCTCTCGCCACGGGCTCTCCAGGGCGGGCGCCGGGTCCGGTTCGGTTGGAGGATGACATGGCGCGAACGGTGGACCCGCAAGGGCGTGAGCTGGAGCTGATCGAGCGATTCACGGATCTGGCGGGCAAGGACGTGCTCGACGTCGGCTGTGGCGAGGGGCGCACATCCCGCCGCCTCGCGGGGCGGGGCGCGACCGTGCTGGGCGTGGACCCCGACGAGGCCGCTATCTCACAGGCCTGTGCCGGCGGGACCAGCGGCACCTGCCGCTTCCGGGCGGCGGACGTCCTCGAGCTCGCGCTGCCGCCGGCCAGCTTCGATCTGGTCGTCTTCTCGCGTTCGATGTGATGACTGCCCCCCGAGAGCGTCGGTGACGCTCTGCGCAAGGTGGCCGGCTGGCTGCGCCTCCGCGGTCGCCTGGTCAGCCTGCAGCCCGTCGGCCGGCCGACGCCCTTCCATGTCCGCCGGGCCGGCCGCACCGAGCCCGTGGGCGTCGTGCACGTCACCGACGACGGGCAACGGGACATGCGGTCGTCCCGGCAGGCGCTCGCCGCGGCGATCCGGGCCGGCCTGTTCACGGCGCGGGCCGAGCTGACGACGGTGCTGGAGTTCCATTACCGCACCGAGGACGATTGGCGCGAGTTCCTCGCAAGGCCGCGGACCGGCACCGTCGAGGCCGATCCGGACGTGCTCGCGGGGGCCCTGGCGGCGCTGTCGCGGGAGGACGCGGTGATCGTCGCGCGGGAGGAGACGCTGTTCAGCGCGTGCGACCGCGCGGCCGACGGCGCCCGGGACGCGGGAAGGAAGCCGCGATAGACTGAACGTGCCCCCTCCCCCGCGACGTGCCGTCCCGGGGGGGAAGGACGCAGCAAGAGGACGTGTCCGGCGGGCGGAGCGGCGGGTGCAACGCGCCCGTCGCCCGGGGCCGGCTTCGCGCGCCGACGCGTCGCGGTTGCGCCGCGGGAGCCGGCAGCGAACGCGGGTGCAGCGCCCTTCGCTTGGCCGGGAGGGCCGCGGGCGGTTGGACGGTGGGCCGGGTGGCACGCCGTGGACGGTTCCGGGGGGAGGAGAGGAGACGAAGCAGATGCGAAGCAGAAGCAGGGGCGGATGGTTCGCGGCGGCAACGATGCTCGCGGCCCTGGCGGCGGCGCCGGCCGTGGCCCAGGACGGGCCGGGTCCGCACGACGAGGCCGAGTTCGACGCGCTGTTCGAGGAGGTCAAGAACTGGGGCCGCTGGGGCGCCGACGACGAGCTGGGCACGGCCAACCTGATCACCGAGGAGAAGCGGCGGGAGGCCCTCGCGCTCGCCACGCGGGGCCGGACGGTGTCGCTGTCGCACAACCCGATGCCCGGCGTGCACCCCGACAACCCCGACTCGGCGTTCAACCACACCATGTCGGAGACGCTGCGGTCCGACACCATCGAGTTCTCCTACCACGGCTACGGCGTCAGCCACAGAGCCGCCCTGTGCCACTTCCTGCACAAGGGCATGATGTACAACGGCCTGCCCGCCGACACGAGCTCGGCCGAGGAGGGCTGCGTCAAGCTCGGCATCGACAACCTGAAGGACGGCATCGTCACCCGCGGCGTGCTCCTCGACATCCCCCGCCTGAAGGGGGTCGACTATCTGGAACCGGGGACGCCCGTCTACACCGAGGACATCGAGGCGTGGCTGGAGCAGGCGGGGGTGACCATGCAGCCGGGCGACGCCGTCTTCCTGCGGACCGGCCGCTGGGCGCGCCGCGCCGAGATGGGGCCGTGGCAGCTCTCGGGCAACTCGGCCGGCATCCACGCCTCGGTCATCCGCTGGATCCGCGGCGAGGACGTGGCCCTGTTCGGCAGCGACGCCGCCACCGACGTGCAGCCGTCGAGGGTCGACGGGGTCGGGCTGCCGCTGCACATCCTGCTCATCGCGGGCCTGGGGACCAACATCTTCGACAACATGGACCTCGAGGCGCTGGCCGAGGTGGCGGCGGAGGAGGGCCGGTGGGAGTTCCTCATCGCGGCCGGGCCGATCCCGGTGACCGGCGGCACCGGCTCGCCGCTGAACGTGATCGCGGTGTTCTGACCGGCGGCCCGGGGCGGTGGGCTGCTTCGAGTGCAGCGGGGTCCCGCCACGGGGCTTCCAGCTTCGTCCGGCAGGCGTTTTGCCATGATGTTCTCTGTATGAGAACATCATGGCCGCAGAAGCCCAGCCGTTGAGAATCCGGTGGACGACCAGGGCGGTCAGGGACATGCGCCGCCTCGCCGGCTCGGAACGCAGGCGGATAGTGGCCAAGGTCGAGCGGTACGCGGAAGATCCGAAATCGCTTGCCAACCAGGTGATCCAACTCGCTGGCGGCACCTATCTGCGGTTGAGGGTGGGCGACTATCGGGTTCTGTTCACGACGGAACGCGGCACGACGGTGGTCATGGTCGTGACGAGAGTGCGGCACCGCAGAGAAGCCTATGACTGAGACCGACTCGGTCACGCTGACGCGGTCGGAATACGACGCGCTGATTGCCCGTACCGAGGAGCTGGAGGACACGCTGGCGGCCCGGATGGCGGATGACGGCAGCCGGATCCCGCACGAGGTGGCGCTTGCGATCATGGATGGCGAGCGACCCGTCGCGGCGTACAGGCGGCACCGCCGCCTGACGCTGCGCCAGTTGGCGGCTCGGACAGGGCTCGCTGTGGGCTACCTTTCCGAGATCGAACGTGGCCTGAAGCCCGGATCGACGAGCGCGCTGTCGCGAATCGCCGACGCCGTCGGGACCACGATCGATACGCTGGTTCGACTCGATTGAAGCGCGTAGAAGCACGTCGACCCGTCAGGACCCGGAGAACGGTTGCCGTGAAGGCCCATCTCGTAGCATATGGTCAGGCGTGCACGCCTCAGCAGGTGCATCACGTGCTCAACGATACCCGGGCCGTCGTGACCTGGGTGTCCCCGTTTCCGTATGCGGCCATTCTCGTTTCCGGCCTCGATGTGAACGACCTCGCCGCCGTTCTTCGGGACCGGCTGCCGGGTGTGTGGTTCATGGTGACGGAGCTCAGGGGCGATTCAGTCCAGGGATGGTTGCCGAAGGAGCTCTGGGACTACGTGAACGACCCGTCTCGGGCATCGTTGCGGCAGCTCTTCGCGGGATTGGGAACGCCACGCCTGGGGCAACCGCCACCGGTGTCGCCGCCGCCCTCAGGCGGGCCGTTCGCCACGCCCCCAAGCACGTGAGTGAGCTTCAGGTTGCAGCTTCGAAGGTACCCGGAGCAGTTGAGTCGAGGAAACCGATGAGAAGGACGTCTATCGTCTGTTTCGGTCTCGTGGCGGCCCTGGCCGGCGAGTCGGCGCTCGGCCAGGGTGTACCCTTGGACGTTAGCGACCTGCGGCCCGGTCCCGTGGAGGTGACCGCGGCCGAGGACGGCGTGACGGTGGAGTGGCCGGACGCGGCCGACCGGGACTGGCGGGCGACGTTCTCGCTCGACCCCGACCGGCCGCTCATCGAGTCGATTGCGGTGGACGGCGCCGCCGTGGTGTCCGGGGTGCGGCCGTTCTACCAGGTCGAGACCGGCACGCGGCGGCGCGGCTGGAACGCCTTCTTCGACTTCCCGCCCAGCCATCCCGACGGCACCCGGCATGCGCAGGGGGTGTTCAGCCCGACGAAGGCGACCGTCCGCACCGTGGGGGAGCGGGTCGAGCTGACCTTCGACGGGCTGCGCATGGGGGTGTTCGAGGGGGCCGTCGTCTACACCATCTACCCCGGCAGCCGCCTGATCCAGCAGGAAGCGGTGGCCACCACGGACGCGGCCGACGTCGCCTACTACTACGACGGCGGCTGGGAGATGGCCGCCGACGCCGACCGCACGCCGGGCGGCAACATGCAGACCCGGGTGAGCTGGTACGACACCGCCGGCGACCTGCGCCACGACGTCGCGACCGGCTTCGACCCGGAGCGCAAGCCGGTGAAGGTGCGCTACCGGACCCTCGCGGCGACCACCGCCGGCGGCAGCGTCGCGGTCTTCCCCGCGCCGCACCAGTACTTCTTCCCCCGCGACTTCACGTCGAACCTGGGGCACGTCTGGCACCGCGCGTGGCGGGGGCGGGTCTCGCTGGGAATCCGGCAGATCCGCGATACCAACTGGCGCTTCTACCCGTGGATGAACGCCCCGCCTGGCGAGACGCAACGGATGTCGGTGTTCTTCCTCCTGTCCGACGGCTCAGCCGAGGCGACCCTCGACGAGGTCCTCGCGTTCACCAACCGCGACCGGTTCCGGCCCCTCGACGGCTACAAGACCCTGAGCACCCACTGGCACCTCGCCTACACCATGCAGGCGCTGGAGCACGGGTTCGACTGGACGCCGCCGTTCAAGCCGGTCCTGAAGGCGATGGGGGTCGACGCGTCGATCATCATGGACTTCCACGGCGACGGGAATCCGCGCGACCTCACCGACCTGCGGCTCGACGAGCTCGACGCCTACTTCCGCGCGCTGCGCGCCCAGTCCGATCCGGACTTCCTGCTCATTCCCAGCGAGGAGGCCAACGTCCACCTCGGCGGGCACTGGGCCCTCATCTTCCCCCGGCCCGTCTACTGGTTCATGGACCGGCCCGAGGGCGGCGCGTTCGAGATGACCCATCCCCGCTACGGCCAGGTCTACAGCACCGCCGACGCGGCCGAGATGCTCGAGCTGGTGCGGCGGGAGGGCGGGTTCATGTACCAGACCCACCCCCGGACGAAGGGCTCGACCGGCTACCCCGACCGCATCGCCGACACCGAGCACTTTCGCGACCCCGCGTACCTCGGCGCGGGGTGGAAGGCGATGCCCGCCGACCTCTCGTCCCCGCGGCTCGGCGAGCGGTCGCTGAACCTGCTCGACGACCTGAGCGCCCAGGGGCTGCGGAAGCGCATCTTCGGCGAGGTCGACGTGTTCCAGTTCGACGACACCCACGAGCTCTACGCGCACATGAACATCAACTACGTGCGCCTCGACGAGCTGCCCCCGTTCGACCGCTGGGGCGAGGCGGTCGAGCCGCTGGCGCGGGGCGACTTCTTCACCACCACCGGCGAGGTGCTGCTGCCCGAGGTCGACTTCTCGGCCTCGACCGGCGACCGCCTCGACGTCTGGATCGAGGCGGACTGGACGTTTCCCCTGCGGTTCGCGGAGATCGTCTGGGGCGACGAAGCCGGGCAGGTACACCGCGAGATCACCGCGTTGTCGCGGACCCGCGTGTTCGGGGCCGGCGGGTTCGGGCTCGCCACCGAGGCCCCCGGCTGGGCGTGGGCCCGGGTCGCGGTCTGGGACGTGGCAGGCAACGGCGCGTTCGTCAACCCG
>JAJEEA010000526.1 GCA_022821235.1 Vicinamibacteria bacterium | reverse complement strand
GGACATCGCCTCGAAATGGACGGTGCTCTTCACGGATTCATACGCATGAATCGGAATTTCAATCATACTGGAGATTCACCGATGCCCGTGATTCGCGTCGAAGTCCCGGCCGGCACGCCCGCCGGCACGCAGGAAACCATCAGCACCGCGGTCAAGGCGGCGGTGCTGAAGACCCTCGCCCCCAAGGAGACCAAGTACGACTATGTCGCTGTGCGCGAGGTGGTCGGCGAGATCGGCGACGGCGTGCCCCTGGTCGAGGTCGATCTGCGCCCGGGCCGCGAACCGGAGCGCAAGAAGGCGCTGGTCGACGCCATCGCCGAAATCCTGAATGACGCGATGGGCGTCGAACCTGCCGACGTCTATGTCCTGTTCCGCGAGAATCCGGCGGAGAATCACTACTGCGGCGGCACCCCGCTCGCCCCCTGGGTGCCGGCGGACGTATAGCCTTCCGGCCGTCGTCCGTGACGTCGGCTCACTCGTACGAATCGCGATCGCGCTCCTCGAGCAACGCTTCCAGCTCGGCCAGCGCATCCAGATCCTTCGGCCGTCCCGCAGCGCGTTTGGCTCGGATGAGTCCCGGCAGGTCCAGACACCGGCATCGGCAGCCGAAGACATCCACGTCCACGGTGTGGGGAGCGAGGGCATCGTGGTCTCCGCCGCCGGTGATCTCTCCAAGCAGATCGATATCTCCGATGGCGGTCGTCAGCGTGAAGTTGAGGCCGCGCTCGATGGTCGCCCGGCTCCAGTCGAAGGGCAGGCCGGGCGGAGCCCCCCGCGGATACGGCGCGTGGGGCCGCAGGGCGTCGACGAGGCGGTCGATGTTGGCGGGTGTTCGCGCGTAGACGAAGTCCACGTCCTGGGTGAGCCGGGCCGATCCGTGAATCGTGGCCGCGAGGCCGCCGACGATCACGCACTCGATGCCGGCGCCGCTGAAGAGTTGGATGACCGTCCTGAAGTCGGTCACCCGTCACGCCCCCGGGCCCGCCCTGCCCGCCGCGCCTCCGCCGCCAGCTCCTGCAGGGCGATCAGGTTCTCCACCCGCTCCGTGACCGACCGCCGGAGGTTCTGTCGGAGCAGCGTACGGTCGACGTCGCGCTTGTAGGCCTCGACCATCGGATCGGGACCGGCCTGGCCGGTTCGGCGCCCCGGGCGATCCGGAGCCGTCCCGTCGGATTCGCCGCCCACAGCGATCCGCGACGAGCCGGCGGCCGATATCGGCTCGCCATGGCGGGGTGGTGCTCCGGTGTCGGACCGCCCGTGAGAACGGAACTGCATCTCTTGCCGAGTTTAGCATCGGGTATCATCGGGAATCGTCGCCGGGCCGCACTCTGCGCAGGCGTGCGACACGTGCGATCCGTCGGTGCACGAGCCATGGCCGGATCCGTCGGTGCACGAGCCATGGCCGGATGGTGATGGGCGCCGTGAGGTGCCGAGTGGGGGGCGGACCGGAAGAGGGGGCACGACATGACTTCAGCGACGCGAGGGATGGCGATCGGCACGGCGATGCTCGTGATCGGGGCCGCAGCCGGGACCGCGCTCGCCCAGACGAGCCGCCTCGATGCGGACGGCAACGTCCGCGAGGACGCCTACATCCGGATTCCCCTCTCTGACGCCGATCAACGCTACGCCGCCATCGACGGCGCGCGCATGAAGGACATCGTGCGCGAGGTCGCCGACATCTCCCTCGCCAACCGCGACGACCGGACGAAGTACTGGGGCCGCATTGCCGGCACGCGGGGCGAGGAGATGGCCCGCGAGTACGTCGAGCGGAGGTTCCGCGAGCTGGGGCTCACCGACATCCGCGATCAGGAGTTCGACCTGCCGACGCAGTGGTTCCCGGCCGACCACGACATCCGCGTCGAGGCGGGCGGCCGCACGTACCGGTTCGACTCCATGGTGCCGGCCCTGCGCTCGAACCCCACCGACGGCACCCTCGACCTCGAGGCGGTGTGGGTGGGCACCGGCTCGACCGCCGATTTCCTCGGCCGCGACGTCGCCGGCAAGGCCGTCTTCATCCACAGCATCCCCGCCCCCGGGTCGATGGGCCACTCGGCCGGCGCGAGCTGGGAGGACGCGATAAGCCGCGCGCAGGACCGGGGCGCGGCCGCGGTCGTCGTCATCTACGGCATCTCGGACAACTTCACCATCTGGCAGGGCCTCGGCCGGGACGTCGCCATTCCCGGCGCGTTCATGGGCTACGAGGACGGCAACACCGTCAAGGAGCTCATCGGCGGCGGCGAGCAGGTGCGGGTGTCGATGCGGGTCGACGTCGACTACCGCGACGGCCTGAAGACGGCCAGCGTCTTCGGCACCCTTCCCGGCACCACCGACGAGGACATCTACGTGCTCGCCCACCTCGACGGCTACTTCGAGGCGGCCCTCGACAACGCGTCGGGCATCGCCGTCATGCTGGCCCTCGCCGAGCACTTCGCGGCGCGGCCCGCGGAGGAGCGCCGCCGCAACCTCGTCTTCGTCGGCACCGCCGGCCACCACGTGGGCTCGCCCGGCTCGCGCTGGATGCACGACAACCGCGAGACGGCCCTGGCCGACGCCGCCCTGATGATCAACTGCGAGCACGTCTCGGTGAAGCAGACCGTGTACTGGGGCCCCGCGATGCGGATGACCGACATCCCGTCGCCGCGCCGGTGGTGGGTGAACGGCAGCGACCGCCTCGTCGACCTCGTTCTCGACGCCTACCGCACCTTCGGCGTCGCGGTCTGGGACCGCATGGAGGACCGCGCGGCGGGCGAGATGGGCAGCGTCGCCCGCGACCTGCCGTCGGTGCAGATCATCCGCTCGCCCGAGATCAAGCACACCGACCAGGACATCCCCGAGTGGGTGCCCGAGGCGGGCCTCGAGGCGGTGGCCCGCGCCTACGCGCGCATCGTCGACGACGTCAACGAGCTCGACCGCGAGGCCTTGCAGCCGGGGCAGACGACCGACGGGCAGTAGGGCGTCTCGGAACGTCGAGTGGGGCTGCCTCGGGAGATCGACCGAGCCCGCTGGCTGCGCCGCTTTGGAGGACCGACCGGCGGGGAGAGCAGGGCCGCGGGTGGGGACGACCGAAGTCCGATGGAATCACGGCGAATCGCGTGGTAGATTGGGTGTCGATGGCGGTGCCATTCCAGGAATTCATGGAGGGCGAGATGTTCTCGCCCGATCGCGTCGCCGACGCGTTGCGCACCAGCCGGGCAGAGATCGCGGCCACGCTGGGGCTGGGCCGTGACGCGTTCTCTCGAGCGTCGCGGATCCGGGCGCACAAGACGCAGACCCGATTGCGACAGATGCTGGAGATCCTTCACCGCGTGAAAGCGGAGACCGGAGCCAACGATCTGGCTGCCTATGCTTGGTTCCGGGCGGAGCCGCTGGCCGGCTTCGACGACATGACCGCGGATCGGCTCGTACGCGAAGGGCGGGCCGAGTATGTCCACGCGTATCTTGATGCCGTCGCGGACGGCGGGTACGCCTGAGGTCCCGTCGGGGCCGCAGCGTTATCCGGAAACGTGATAGACTCGGAGCAGTCTGCATAGGCGGGCACTCTCCCGCCAACCCAGATGCAGGCAGCGAAGCCGTTCAGCGGTTTCGTCCCCGGATCATTAGGATCCTGGAGGTCGCATGGCTGAGTTCACGAGTGGTTCTTCCGGTCCCGCCGGAGGAATGCGGTTCCGGGGTTTGGTGTACCGCGCGCACAAGCCGCGTCGGTCCTGGTCGCCCCTATCTGGCGAAGGGGCGCGTCGCAACGGCGGCCGATTCAACCGAATCGGCGTTCCGACTCTCTACCTGTCCTTGGCGCCGTTGACCGCCATCCGCGAGGCACTCCCCGCCGGCCGCCTGCAGCCGATCACCTTGTGTGCCTATGAGGTTGATGTCGAACCCATCTTTGACGCGACGAACCCGCAGGCGCGTACGGCGCACGCCGTGACCGATCTCGATTTGGATGTACCGGGTTGGCGGCGCCAGATGCTCGGCGGCGTGGTTCCGGCGTCACAGGCGCTGGCGGATCGACTCGCCTCGGCCGGGTTCGTCGGCATGCGCGTTCGTAGCTTTGTGGCGGGGGCCCGGCCGGATGAGCTGAATCTGGTGCTCTGGCGCTGGAGTGATCGCCGGCCGAATCGTATCGCGGTCATCGATGACGAGGGCAGGTTGTTGCCGGCGATCGGCGAGTCACGCCATTCCGGGTCAGAACGGCCCGGTACCGAGGTTGCCTGCCAGTTCACCGGAGAGGTGGTTGAGCCGAACACCGGTCCGGCAATCGCGTGGTCGGCAAACGACCAATTCTGTGGGGCGATGCGGGTCGCGCTGCTCCCGGAACTGCGCTGCTCTAGCCAACGTCAAGCCTGCATGAGTGGGCCACTACCCCGCTCGTTCAATAAGCAGGCTGCGGAAGCCGTCAAACGGATTTCGTTTTCAGAGCGCCACTAGGTTCTTTGGAGGTTGCATGACTGAGGTCAGGCACGGTTCTCTCGGCCCCACCGAACGCACTGCCGTCGCGTTTGGCGCCCTTGCTACATCAGCCAAGAAGCTCAACGAAGTATCAGGCGAATTGGCCCAGCCTATCGCGTCGCTTGAGAGGGCACTGCATCGGTTGAGCATCGGTGTGGCATGCTGGACTAGGATTGCAGGTCGCGACGATGGTTACAATTGCTGGAGCCAGGACGTCGGCTACAGTATAGTCAACGGTGAATGGCGCCTGGCCGTTCGCAAGGTCCATGGGGAGGACCCCGAAAATGCCCTTGAAGAAGTGTGGCCTTTCAACGAGGCGCCACTCTATCTGCGCATCAAGGCCGTCGACAAACTTCCTGATCTGCTCGAAGCCTTCGTGAGGGCCACGGATGCCGCCGCGAATCGACTGAGCAAGAAAGTGGGGCCGGCCCAAGAGCTTGCCGCTGCCGTGAACGCGCTGGCCAAGTCGAAGAGGAAGTAGGGCGACATGGCAGAGGCGATCATTGCGAGCATTGTGGTGGTATCGTCTGCTTGCCTGCATCCTGGGAGTCGTTGCTCCGGCACGGAAGGGCATCGCCGAGTGGAGGCCGGATTCGGAATTGGGCACTTGCGGTTTCACATCAAGGCCGACGACAATCGTTCCAACAGCGGGCGGTAGCGGATGCTGACCAGGCTCGTCATCCGGAACTTCAAGCGCTTCGGCGAGGTCGAGATCGAGCTCGGCAGCCCGGTGGTCTTCATCGGTCCCAACAACTCTGGGAAGACCTCGGCCATGCAGGCGCTGGCCCTCTGGGACGTCGGCCTCAAGCGCTGGAACGAGAAGCGGGCCGGGAAGAGCACCCCGGAGAAGCGGCCCGGGGTCACCGTGAACCGGCGCGACCTCGTGGCGATTCCCATCCCCGACGCCAACCTGCTGTGGCGGGACCTGCACGTGCGGGACGTGCAGCGCGTCGACGGCCGGCAACGGACCGCCAACATCCGCATCGATCTCGTCGTCGAGGGCGTGAGCCGCGACCGGCCCTGGACGTGCGGGCTGGAGCTCGACTACGCGAACGAGGAGTCGTTCTACTGCCGGCCGCTCCGTCTGTCCGAGGACGGGGCGGCGGGCCGCATGCCGGTGCCGGACGAGGCGGGGCACGTCCGCATCGCCTTCCTGCCGCCGATGTCGGGGCTCGCCGCCACCGAGACGCGCCTCGACCAGGGCGCCGTCAACGTGCGCATCGGCGAGGGCCGCACCGCCGACGTGCTGCGGAACCTCTGCTTCCGGATTCACGAAGAGGAACCGTCGGCCTGGAACGCGCTGGTCGACCACATCCGGAGTCTGTTCGGCGTGGAGTTGGACACCCCGCGCTACGTCGCCGAGCGCGGCGAGATCGCGATGACCTACCGGGAACGGGGAACGCGGCTCGACCTGTCGTCGTCGGGCCGGGGTTTGCAGCAGACGTTGCTCCTGCTCGCGTACATGTACGGAAATCCGGGCGCAGTCCTGCTCCTCGACGAGCCCGACGCGCACCTGGAGATCCTGCGCCAGCGCCAGACCTACCGGCTGCTGACCGGGGTGGCGCGGGAGACCGGCAGCCAGATCGTGGCGGCCAGCCATTCCGAAGTGCTGCTGAACGAGGCGGCGGGCCAGGACGTGGTGGTGGCGTTCGTCGGCCGGCCGCACCGCGTCGACGATCGGGGCAGCCAGGTCCTGAAGGCGCTACGGGAGATCGGGTTCGACCAGTACTACCAGGCGGAGCAGACCGGCTGGGTGTTGTACGTGGAGGGATCGACCGACCTCTCGATCCTCGTCGCCTTCGCGCGGCGGCTGGGGCACGAACGCGCGCTCCGGGCGCTGGAACGGCCGTTCGTGCACTATGCCGGGAACCAGGTGCGGGCCGTGCAGAGCCACTTCCACGGCCTGCGCGAAGCGCTGCCGCGGCTTGGCGGCGTCGCTCTCTTCGATCGTCTCGATTCGGCGCCGCCGGACATGGCGCCGATCGAGTGCCTGACGTGGACGCGCCGGGAGATCGAGAGCTACGTCTGCACGCGGGCCGCGCTGGAGGCCTACGCGGCGGATTCAGTGGCGGGCGCGGGGCCGGGGCCGCTGTTCACGGCGGCCGAGGCCGACCGGCGCGTGCGGGCGATGCGCGAGTCCATCGCCGAGATCGAGTCGGCCCTGAAGACGTTGGGCAAGGGCTCGCCGTGGGACGCGGACGTCAAGGCGAGCGACGAGTTCCTCGACCCGCTCTTCCAGGCGTACTTCGCGAGGCTCGGCTTGGCGAACCTCATGGCCAAGAAGAACTACCACGAGCTGACCGACTACGTGCCCGACGGGGAGATCGATCCCGAGGTCGGCGAGAAGCTCGACGCCATCGCGCACGTCGCCGAGGCGGCGTCGGCGGGAGCCGGCGGCCCGGGGCGGTGACGCGGGAGCCGGCGGCCCGCGTGCTATCGTTTGGACCTTGGAGGTCTTCTTCTGGAACTCCCGGTAGGGCAGGCGGGTAGCGGGCGCATCGCGGTCGTCGGCGCCAACAGCGCCGTCGGGACGGGGTTGCTGGCGCAGGTCGCGGAAGGGGACGCGCTCGACGCGGTCGCCGCGGTGCGGCGCCCGGAGGTCGTCGGCGGGCTGCCGCGGTCGCCGCGCATCACCCCTCGCGTCGTCGACTACGGCCGGCCCGAGAGCCTCACCGTGGCGTTCGCCGGCTCGGACGTCGTCGTACACCTCGCGGGCATCCTCTTCGAGAGCCGGACGTCCGACTACCGGTCGGGGAACGTCGAGGTCACCGGCGCGGTGGTCGAGGCGGCGCGAGGCGCGGGTGCCCGCCACGTCGTCTTCGTCAGCTCGCTCGGCGCCGACCCACGGTCGCCGAACGGCTACTTCCGGTCGAAGGGCGAGGCGGAGCGCCTCGTCGCCGACTCGGGCCTCGACGCCACCATCATCCGGACGCCGCTGCTGCTCGGCCCCGGCACGGCCGGCGGGCGCTCGTTGCTCGCCGCGGCGTCGGGGCCGTCGGCGCGCGTCCTCGGCGGCGGGGCGCACCGGCTGCGCCCGCTCGACGTCGACGACCTGTGCCGTACCATCCTGGGGTGCTGCGAGCAGCCGGCGGCCGGGGTGCGGACCTGCGATCTCGTCGGACCCGAGACCCTCACCCACCGCGAGCTGATAGAGCGCACGGCCGACCGGTTGGGCCGCGAGGTCGCGATCCGTTCTACTTCGGTCTGGCTGGCCCGGCTCGCCGCCGGCCTCGCCGGCCTCGTCCGCACCGGCGGCCTGACGCCGGCCGTGATCGACGTCATCACCTCGGACGAGACGGTCGAACGGAACGCGGACGGCGAGCTGGGCATCACCCTCACCCCGTTGTCCGCTACCCTGGACAAGCTATGTCAGACACGCCCGAAGTGACGCCTGCGCCGGCCGCGTCCGGTGACCCCGTCCCTGCCGGGATCGAGGTCGACTCCGCCGCGTCGGGCGACCGGGCGCCGGAGACCGCGTCCGCCGCATCCGACGAGCCCACATCGGAGCCCGCCCCGGCTGCGTCTGGCGAGCCCGCACCCGAAACCGCGTCGGCCGTGTCCGGCGGGCCTGCGCCGGCCGCGCCCCCGGCGCGCGGCCGGGCCGGTCGCGCCGCCTTTCTCCTCCTCGGCGTCGCCTGCTTCGCCTACCTCTACACCCGGCTCGACGGCGCCGCGGCGCGCGAGGGCCTGTCGCTCGCCGCCTACATGGCGCAGGTCTTCGAGAACGTCCGGTGGGGGGCCTGGGCCGCGCTGATGGTCGCCTACTCGGGGTTCTACTTCCTCATCGACACCCTGGTCGTGACCCGCGCCCTCAACTGGTTCGTCGCCCCCATCCGCTACCGCGACATCCTGCCCGTCCGGGCCAGCGCCTACATCATCTCGGTCTTCAACGAGCAGATCGGCAAGGGCGCGATGGCCTACTACCTGAACCGGCGCCACCGCGTGCCGGGGTGGGAAGTCGGCTCGGTGATGCTGTTCGTGATGTTCTGCGAGGTGTTCTACCTGCTGTTCTGGGCCACGGTCGGCTACCTCGCGGGGCCGGAGCTGCCCCCGGCGTTCGGCCTCGTCCCCGGGCTCGCCCTCGCGGCCGTGCCGGTGTTCGCGGTGTGGGTGCTGTACTTCCGCGGCGCCCTCCTGCCCGGCAACCGCCTGCGCGACCGGCGCATCCTCCACGCGTTCAGGACCGCCGAGCTCCGGCACTACGCCCTGTTCCTGGTCCTGCGCTCGCCGGCCCTTCTCGCCGCGGTGGTCGTCTACACCACGGCGCTGAACCTGTTCGGCGTCGACGCCTCGTTCCTGGCCCTGCTCGGCTACCTGCCGGTGGTCTTCTTCGCGGCCGCCGTGCCGACCCCGATGCGGGCCGCCGCCATCACCTTCTGGGTGGTGCTGTTCCCGGAGAACGAGGGCCAGATGGCGGCGTTCGGCTTCGTCCAGCACAACTTCTTCATCCTGTTCAACGCCCTCATCGGCGCCGCCTTCTGGCCGCGGGCCCAGCGCGAGCTGTTCGGCTGAGGACGAGAACGGGGGGTGGATGCCGCGTTCGTCTTCGTGAAGCGCAACTTCGTCATCCCTTCAACGCCCTCATCGGTGCCGCGTCCGGCCGCGGGCGCAGCGCGAGTTGTTCGGCCGAGGACGGTTGACGCTGCCATCCTGCTCTCTTCCTTGACGGGGTTGTTGACGGCGGGTGGAGGTGGCGAGGACTTCGGCGGTCCGGCGAATCGGTCCGCTACGGACGGGGAGACTGGTGCATTGGGACGTGGACATGCAGACTGCATGCATGTAGTATGGAGTGCATGCCGACGCTTCAGGTAAGAAACGTTCCTGTCGAAGTCCATCGAGTCCTCAAGGCGAAGGCGGCCACCGAGGGCTCGTCGTTGTCCGACTTCGTGCTCGCCGAGTTGGAGAAGCTCGCGATGCGACCGACTCCGCGCGAGTTTCGTGAGCTCCTTCGAACGAGAGAGCCGGTTCATCTCGTTCCGTCGGCGGCCGACGTCATCCGCGAATTGCGCGAGCGCGAATAGGGCGTCCGTCGACATCTGCCGGATGCGCCATGGTGGTCGCGGACGCCTCTGCCGTCGTGGAGATGCTCGTGGCGACGCCGAGGGGGGGCGCCATCGCGGAGCACCTGATCGAGTCCGGGCAACCGACCGTAGCCCCCCAGTTGCTCGACATCGAAGTGCTGCACGTGATTCGCCGATTCAACCGGACCAACCGATTGACGGTCGCTCGGGCCGAGCAGGCGCTGGAGGACCTCGGGAAGCTGGCGATCACGCGCTACGAACACGAGCCGCTACGCCCCGCGATATGGCGGTTGCGCAACGTCCTGACCGCGTACGACGCCGCGTACGTGGCGCTCGCGGAACTTCTCGGAGGCTCGATCGTGACCTGCGACGCCAAGCTGACGCGGTCGACGGGCCACGACGTGACGTTCCGACTCTTCTGAGCCGGGACGGCAACGCGGTCGGTTCACCTGGGAACCGAGATGGCCCACCTGTTGACCGGCGTCCGCTTGGCGCTGGCCCCGCCATTGGCCGCCGCCTTCGCCCGGCCCGACCTCCTCGACCCCCGCCTCGTCGCGCTGCTCCTGGCCGTGGCCCTCGCCACCGACTACGCCGACGGCGTCGTCGCCCGCCGGCGGGGCACCGCGTCGCCCGCCGGCCAGCTCTTCGACCACGCGACGGACTGCCTCTTCGTGACCGCCGGGCTCACCGGGGCGGCGCTGGCGGGCGCGGTCCCCCCGGCGCTGCCGGTCCTCGTCGCCGTCGCGTTCGGCCAGTACGTCTTCGACTCCTACGTCGTGCACCGGCGGAAGCGTCTGCGCATGAGCACCATCGGCCGGTGGAACGGCATCGGCTACTTCGTCCCGCTGGTCGTGATCGCGGCGGCGCGGCTGGAGGCCGTGCCGAGCGTGACGGCGATGCTGCTCCTGGCCGCCCGCCTCACCGCGTACGCGCTGATCGCCTCGACCGTCGTATCCATCGCCGACCGCGCGACCGCGGCCCGCGGAGCGCGCGCACGATAGGTGGGAACTCACACGGTACGAGGGTGATGAGGTGCGTCGGCTACCTGCCAGTCATCGTCCTCTCCCTGGAAGTAGCCGGGATTCAGGTTGAGGACGTACGCGCGCGCATTCGGATCGCCGATGAACGGCTCAGGGAGCAGTTGAGTCTGGACAGTGAAGCGACCCGTGCATGACGGTGTGCGACAATCCGATTCGTGCTTGTCCGCGTAGCGCGCATTTGAACGCCTCGATTATCAATCGGTCCGATGGCAGTACCCAGGGAGCATCGGTCGGGAGCTGCGGCCACGGAATCTCCACGAATGCGCCTCGCAGTTGAACAGTCGTCGTTCCCGATGACAGCGACGCTCACGGCGAGACGTTCTGGTACCACTTGAGGTTCGCGGTGCCGCCGCCGATGCAGATGAGGTCGATCCGGCCGTCGCCGTCGAGGTCCTCGGCCACGCAGGCCGAGGGCGACATGTCGCCGTCGTCGAGGACCTGGCGGGACCAGGCGTCGCCGGCCGGGTCCGCCGCCGTGTAGAGATAGAGCCGGCGCGGGTCGCCGCGGTCGCCGGTCGCGATCTCGTCGCGGCCGTCCCCGTCGAAGTCGGCGGTGACGATGGTGTGGCTGCTGCCGATGCGGTCGATGACCTGCCGTGTCCACGTGTCGCCGTCCTCGCGGTAGACGACGACCTGGTTGCCGTGCCAGGGCTCGATGGTGGTGACGAAGGTCGCTTCGCCGAGCCGCCCCGTCTCGACCTCGCTCGCGCCGCTGCGGGGCCACGGGGCGGGGTCGCCGGCGGCGATGGTGCCGCCGATCCATTCGCCGTCGATGTACTGGTGCAGGTGCACGCCCGCGAAGCTCGTGCTGAGCACGGTGTCGCGGTCGGGGTCCTGCCACGGCTTGACGAGCAGCCCGTGGACCACGCCCTGCCCGGCGTCCGGGATGGTCCGGCGCACCCAGTCGCCCGGCCGGTACCAGATGAGGGGTACGGCGTCGCGGTACTCGGGCGCCTCTGCCGCGGGACCGGAGAGGGGCGCGTTGATCAGCACGTCGCGCCCCGAGCCGTCGATGTCCGCCCACCGGACGCGGTGCACGGTCGGGGTGCGGTCGATCTCGCGGATGCTCCAGGGCTCGGTCGGGTCGCCCTGATGGGTCAGCAGGGACAGGACGCCGAGGCTGCTGCCGTGCGTGGTGCCGAACTCGTGGGCCACCACCAGCTCGGGGATCCCGTCGCCGTCGAGGTCGCGGGCCGCCGCGTTGATGGCGCGGTTCAGGCCCGTGGTCAGCACGTGGCGCTCCCACCCGGGGTTCTCGTACCAGGCGAGCTCGTCGAGGCGCGTCGACAGGGCGATGACGTCGAGCCGGCCGTCGCGGTTCAGGTCGACCACCACCGGCTGGTAGCCGCTCGCGAGCTCGGCGGCGATGGTGTGCGTCACGAACCGCGGTCCGGCCGCACCCTCCTGCGCGTGTACCGGCCCGGGCGCGCCCGCCAGTAGGGACGAGACCAGCAGCGCGACGCCTGCCGGCGTCGCCGCTTCCAGACGAGATCGTAGCGTCATGCTGTTGTCCTCCCCGGCACGGTTCCTGACGACCCGCTCCGGTCGCGCGCCGTTGGGCGCCCGCCGCGCCGTCGTCACTCCGACGTCATCGGCCGGACGCCGCTTCTGTCGCGGGCCGTTGGGTTCGCCCTGCGGCGGCGGAGCGGCAGAACGTCGCTGCCATCACTGCATGTCATCGGCTGGGCCCGGCTCCTGTCGCGGGCCGTCGGGTTCACCCGCGCCGGCGGACGGGAACCCTCGCCGTGCTCCGCGGGCGATCCATGCAGCCGGCCGCCTACATCACTGCATGTCATCGACTGGGCCCGGCTCCCGTCGCGGGCCGTTGGGTTCACCCGCGTCGGCGGACGGGAACCCTCGCCGTGCTCCGCGGGCGATCCATGCAGCCGGCCGCGTATTTCGCCAAGCGGAGTTCCGCCGCGGCGGCTGATGCGCCCGGCGGCACTTCCGTGGTGACGCGCGGCGCGGGCACGTTGCCGCCCGGCCGTCCTCGCGGCTGGACACGGTGCCCAACTGTCGCCTACCCGCGCGGAATCCACCGCCCGCCGAGCACCGTCCCGGCCGGGAACAGGCGCTGCCGGTCGGTCCGCACGTTCTCGTAGTTGTCGACGAAGTCGAAGACGCCCACCCGCAGGTCGAGCAGCGTCAGGTCGGCCCGCGCCCCCACGTGCAGGGTGCCGCGGTCGTTCAGGTGGGGGAAGACGCGCGAGGCGTTGACGGTCGCGCACGCCACCACCTCGTCGAGCGGCATCCCCGCGTTCAGGAACTTCGACATGACGTTGGGCAGGTCCACGACCCCCGCCACCGACCGGCTCGTGGTGTTGCCGTCGGTCGAGATGGTGTCGGGCCAGAAGCCCGCCGCGATGACCTGGTCGACGATGTCCCACCGCACGTGGCCGACCCGCCCGTTGGCGACGTCGAACCACACGCCCCGGCGCCGCGCCTCGAGCACCGCCGGGTCCATGCGGCCGGCGTCGTCGACGATGGCGTTCGGGGGCGGGGCGAGCATGTGGGTGACGACGTCTCCGGGCTTCAGCAGATCGAGCAGGGTGGAGAGCGGCGACGCCGTCTGGCCCATGTGGATCATCACCGGCAGGCCGAAGGCCGAGGCCGCGGCTTGGGCGCGGCGCAGGACCTCGACGTCGTCGGCCGCGACGCCCTCGGTCAGCCGCGCCTTGACCCCGACGACGATGTCGCGGTGCCGCTCGATGGCGCTCCTCGCGGCGTCGACGTCGGCGAGGTCGAGGTCCATGGTGTCGCCGCCGGGCAGGATGCCGGCGCGCCCGATGTTCACCAGGATGCGGCCCTGCTGGGGCGCCGCCCGCGCGACGACCACTTGGGGGTCGATGTCGTCGGCCCCCGCCGACCCCGCGTCGACCCACGCCGTCACCCCGTCCTCGAGGCAGATCTGCGGGCCCTCCGGCTCGCGCGCGTAGTGGGTGTGGACGTCGATCAGGCCCGGGACGACGAAGCGGCCGCGCGCGTCGACGATCTCCGCCCCGCCGGCGGGAATGTCCGCTTCGACCGCCCGGATGCGCCCGCCGGCGATGGCCACGTCGAGGGCCGCGTCGACGTGCAGCGAAGGATCGAGGACGCGTCCGCCCTTGACGACCATGTCGTACGACTGCGCGAGCAGGCCGGTCGCGCGGGCGCCGACGGCGGCCCCGGCCGCGGCCCGGACGAACTGGCGTCGATTCATCAGCATCTCTGGCCTCCCGGTGGATGAGCCGTCATGGTGTGCGCCTTCGACCGGCGTGTCAACCGCGACGGGCGGGCACCGGGACGGAGCTGCTGGCCGAGGTCAACATGGGCGCATCGGCCTACAGTACGCCGACGGTGATTGCACGCGTCGTTCCGGCTCGTGGCGCCGCTGACGTTGCGCCGATGGAGCCCCGGGCGGGCGGCAATCGGCGGGTCGGGGGCCGGTTCTTGCGGAGCCGGCGCGACGGGGGCCATGCCACTGCGAAACGCGTTCGAGCTCGACGGCGTGCCGGCGGACCTCGCCGCCGCGTTCGACCGCATCGCGGATCGCCTGTTCCCCCGAGTCGCGCCTCGCGCGCGGCGGCGTGACAAGTGGCGGGCGATCGACCGGGCGCGGCACCGCCGACCCGGCGGGGCGGCCCCGACGCGGTGGTGGCGCCGTCGAGTCCTCGATGGGCGTTTACCTTGTAAATTGTCCACAACGTGGATAAATTTCAAGGATGATCTCCCGAATCGTCACGTCCGACGTCGAGAACGCCCTCGAGCGTCAGGCCGCGGTGGGGCTGATCGGACCGCGGCAGGTCGGCAAGACGACGCTCGCCCTCGAGATCGCGCGGTCGCGCGACGCGCTCTACCTCGACCTGGAGGACCGCGACGACCGCAACCGGCTCGCCGAGCCCGCGCTGTTCCTCGACAACGTGGAGGACCGACTCGTCATCCTCGACGAGATCCACCGGATGCCCGAGCTGTTCCAGACGCTGCGGGGCGTCATCGACCGGGGCCGGCGCCGGGGGAAGGGCCGGGGCCGGTTCCTCATCCTGGGATCGGCGTCGATCGACCTGCTGCGCCAGTCGGGCGAGACGCTGGCCGGGCGCATCGCCTACATCGACCTGGCGCCGCTCTCGCCGCTGGAAGTGGAAGACACCCGGGCATCGCGCGAGAGGCTCTGGTTGCGGGGCGGCTTTCCCGACAGCTTCCTGGCCGGGAGCGACGAGGACAGCCTGGCGCTGCGCCGCGACTTCATCCGCACCTATCTGGAGCGCGACGTCGCGGCCTTCGGGCCGCGCGTGCCCGCCACGACCCTCGACCGGCTGTGGACGATGCTCGCGCACCGCCAGGGAACCACGCTGAACGCCTCGGTTCTGGCGCGGGCCCTGGAGGCGAGCGCGCAGTCGGTGACCCGTTACGTCGATCTCCTCGTCGACCTGCTGCTGGTGCGCCGGCTGCCTCCCTTGCACGCCAACGTCGGCAAGCGCCTCGTGAAGGCGCCCAAGGTCTACGTGCGCGACAGCGGCCTCGTGCACGCCCTGCTCGGCATCGGGTCGCTGGAGCAGCTCGCCGGGCATCCGGTGGTCGGCGAGAGCTGGGAGGGCTACGTCGTCGAGACGCTGATCCCGGTGCTGCCCCCGCGGGCGCGGCCCCACTTCTACCGGACCAGCGCCGGCGCCGAGATCGACCTCGTCGTCGAGCACGCCGACGGCGCGCGCTGGGCGGTCGAGATCAAGCGCTCGCTGTCGGCCCGGGTCGGCCGCGGGTTCCACCTCTCGTGCGAGGACCTCGAGCCCGCGCGCGCCTTCGTCGTGCACGCCGGAGACGACCACTACCCGCTGTCGGAGAGCGTGGAGGCCATCGGCGTCCGCGAGATGGCCGGCGAGCTGCGCGGCCGCTCGTGACGTGTTCCCCGAAGCCGGACTCGTCGGACCGACCGCGAACCGCGGCGAGTTCGCTGGAGTGCGCCTGCTCGGCCGGATGGCCGAGAACGGTGCCGGCTCCTGGCAGGGTTGGTTGGGCGGCGAACAGGAGGCCATGTTCATGCCAGACCAGTCAGGGCCGACTGGCCGAAGTGCGGAGCGGGACCGCGGTGCTCGGCTATAGGCGTCTCTCGACGCAGATCGGCGATAGACGGCGCTGAGATGCAGGGCATCGAACTCGAGGCGCTCGTCGGCGGACTGTTGATCAGACCACCTTGGGGTCGGGCTCCTGTTCTCGTTGCAGGTCCGCCGTCAGACTCTCCACCAGCGCAATCGCCGCCAGGACGATGGACGCGGCGAAACCGAGGGTGACGTGGGTCTCCGGAAAGTCCCCGCGGTGCTGGCCGAAGTCGCCGACGGACTGCAGGTGGTCTATCAGCAGGCAGGTCGTCTTCGTGACGTATCGGCTCTTGCGTTGCACGCGGGTCCCCGTCGCGAGTCGCAGAATGTTGCACTGCGCGCCGTAGCCGCGAGGCAGCTTGCCTCTGTCGTCGGGGAAGTTCACGCCGGCGTGCTTCCATTCGGCGATCCAGTCGGAGGGCAGGGTGCGGTCGGGCGGGAGCTCTGCTTCCCAGATGAGTGTCAGCGCGCGGTTCGCGATGCCCCTGACGCCGTTGACCGCCAGTTCCGGGTTGTCGTCGAGGTCGCGTACCGCACGGCTGACGAAATCACGAAGCTCGCTGTCCGTCCGGGGCGTCGCAACCTGTTGTAGACGCATTTCCAGCGCGGAGCGGATGTGAGTCTCGAAACCGGACGGGGAACCCAAGAGGCGCTTGAGGTCGGCGATCGCGGGCGCCTGGGCGCTGGCGTACCGTTGCATCAACCGGCAGGCACTGTGCACGCGTTTTCCGGTGACGCTGCCGAACCCGCGGTCCTCGATGGGGCGAAGTCGGCGTTCGGACAGGTCGGCGCGTGGCATGCCGGCATCGGCGAGGGTCGCCAGGTCGGCCCTCAACTCCATGTCGCAGTCGTCCCACAGAGCTCCGAAGATGTCGGGTTCTTCACGGAACACGGCCTCCGCGGCTTGATCGACGTCCTGCCTGGAGAGCCGGGAGGTCTTGGCGGGGGAATCCCACAGTCTACGCAGAAGGGCGCAAACCAGGAGCGGCACACCGCCCGTCGAGCCCTCCACCTCCTTCCGTGCGGACTCATCGATAGTGCAACCCGCGTCCACGAGCGGCTGCATGAAGGCTCGCAGATCGTCGCCGTCTAGCGCCCCTACGCGAACGGGCGTCGAATTGAAGATCTCCCAGAAATCGGACGTTCTGGACTCCTCCGTTCGGCAGACCTCGCGCAGCGGAAGCCGGCTGCCGGCGACGAGCTGGAGGCTCGGCTTCTGCGCCAGGGTGCGGAGTTGGTCCCAGAGCGTTCTCGTCAGGTCGGCTCGGGCCAGGACGTGATCGAAGCCGTCGAACACGACCAGCACGCGCGCGGGTTCAGCCGCGAGCTCGTCGAAGACGAGGTCGAGCAGCTCATGGATACTGTCGTCCTTGGGGTCGAGGTTCTCTGCCACTCCGGGGCGATACGGTCGCAACGCGGCTCTGAGGTCGTCCGCGAAACACCGCCTGAAGCCGCCGTCGGACGTAATGCTGGCGTGCCGAAGGTCGACGTGTACGGTCGTCAGATAGTGCTTCGAGTCCTCTCCGTAGGCGTCCGCGATGTGCCGAAGGAGGACGGATTTCCCGTAGTGCGCCGGGCCTACGACCGAGACGTGGTCGGGCGACTCCTTCGAAAGATGCCGGTCGATGCGTCGGAGGAGCGTCTCGCGTCCGAGCATGCGTGGAACCGAGTCACCAAGAACCTGATAGGGATTCGTTGTCACGACTCCATCGCCTCCTGCCGCGCGCGCCTGACGATGTCCTCGAAATCGACGTTGTGCTGCAACCACTTGGCCATCAGCGGCACCGCCAGACGGTAGTTGCCGCCGCGAGGCGAATCGGCGTATTCGACCAGCTCCAGCTCCCGAAGAGCCGCCAGATCGTCGGAAAGCACCCGGCCTGAGTGAACAGGCACTCCGAGCTTGTCCAGCTTCAGATCGAGAAGATCGAGGTTGACCGGGTCGGACCCCTTCGCGAGCTTGTCGCACAGGGCCAGAAGGAGCCTGCGGCGCTCGTTTCCGGCATAGCCCCAGAGCGTCCGGAAGTGTTCGTTGTCGCGGACCAACGCGGTTGCCGCCTCCTCGACCAGCTCGAGCGTGACCGTCCTGCGGCTCGTCTCCGCCGCCTGCTCGAACACTTGGTTGCAGAGCGACTGCATGAGAAAGGGATGGCGCGACGTCAACTCCACGACCCGATCGCGTGCTTGCGGCAGGTAATCCAGACGGTCGGCGACCGGTTCGGTCACCAGTCGTTTGGCGTCGCGATCCGGCAGCGCACTGATCGGGATCCGGCAGCCGAGACCGAAGAGGGCCGACCAGTACTCCTCGCGGAGCCTTTTCAGCCGAAGCGAGCCGGTGATGATCGCGGAGAGACCGTCCTGGTGCTGCAGCAGGTGGCGGATGTTCTCGGGAGCCTGAGGGCTCGTGATCCATAAGTGTTCGGTGTGAGCCCATGCTCTGCCGGCTGGGTGTTTCTGAGCGCCCGGGTGTCCCTTCGGGCATCAGAGTTCGACGTCGGCGTACCAGCTCCATCCGGTGGCGCGGAGGGCGGGCTCAATCAGATCGTGGCAAGTCCGTTTCCGTTCGACTCATGATGCTGGTGCTCGCTATAGAAATAAGCAAAATCCATGCCGTCAATGGCCGATACCGTACTTGGCCAGCCAGTTGGTCAGGGTCTGGTAGCTCGGCAGGCCGACCAGCTTGGCTGCCTGCGTCTTGTTGCCCTGCGTCTCGTCCATGGCGCGGCGGAGATAGTGCCGCGCCACGGAGGCGAGGACGGCGGGCAGATCGAGTCCGTTGCCGAGAGGGCGATTGAGGACGTCGGGCACCGGTTGATCCGCGGTCGGCAACAGCGCGTCACGCACGTCCTGCGCGGTGAGCGTCGCCTCCGACGACCATATCGAGGCCCGGCACAGGGTGTTCTGCAGCTCGCGGACGTTGCCGGGCCAGGGGTGATCCGCAATGATGTTCCTTGCTCCGGAAGATATCGTCTTCTCTACGTAGCCCGGCTGCTCCTCGCCCTCGCGGTTCACCTCGGTCAGGACCCGGTCGACGAGGAGCTGGAGGTCCTCCGGGCGCTCACGCAGGGGCGGGAGTCGGAGCACCGCGACCGCCAAGCGGTGGAACAGGTCCTCCCTGAAGCGGCCGGCCGCCACCTCGGAGGACAGCGAACGGTTGGTTGCCGCGATGAGGCGGACATCGACGCGGCGGCGGCGCGAGCTGCCGAGGGGCAGGACCTCTCCCGACTGCAGCGTCCGCAACAGCTTCACCTGCGCCGGCTTGGGCAGCTCGCCGATCTCGTCGAGGAACAGGGTGCCGGTGTCCGCTTCCCGGAAGTGACCGCGGCGGCTCGCGGTCGCCCCCGTGAAAGCGCCCTTCTCGTGCCCGAACAGCTCCGCTTCCGCCAGCTCGGGTGGCAGCGCGCCGCAGTTCACCACCACGAGCGGACGCTCCCGGCGTGGGCTCGCCCGGTGCACCGCCCGGGCCAGGAGCTCCTTGCCGGTGCCGGTCTCTCCCTCAATCAGCACCGGCACGGAGCGAGGCGCCACCCGGCGGGCCAGGAGGATCACGCGTGTCATCGCGCGTCCGCGGTGAACGATCTCGTCGAACTCCGGAGCCTCGGGGGAGAGTCCGGCGCTCAGGCGTTGCAGGTCCCGGTCCGGCCGCCGCAGGAGGTCGGGCAGGAAATCGGCAGAGATGTCGAAGGGGACCGACGCCGTCCGGACGCCGTGGGCTTGCGAAGACTCGATGAGTTCACCGGGAAAGCGCGTCTTGGCAAGGATGATCCACACCGCTGCCATTGCCGGCGTGCCGGGACTCAGGTGGAAGGTGAGCGACGCACTCCGTCCGACATCGGCGAGCGCCCTCTCACAGGCGCGGACCGCCGCCGTGTAGATCTCACCGAAATCCGTGGGCCGTGTGAGGGATACGGGGAGCAGGTTGAGGGCGACCCCGCCGGTGCGGGCGGCGAGCCACTCGCGGTATCGACGGACTCGCTCTTCTTCGTGATCCGTGAGCAGGAACGCCTGGTCGAACGGGCGCGCGTCGAGCGCCTGTGCGACCGGCCCGACGCTCACGATGTCGGTCTCCTCCGGGGCGCGGAGATCGGCATGGCCGATCCAGCTCAGGAGAACGCTGTGCACGACCAAAGACTACAAACAATTTTGTCGTCGCGCAACTGATCTTGTTGGCCGAAGGCACTTGGGCCCGTCGCCTCCGGACGGGGGCTTCTGCCATGGCTCCACCGCCCGGCCGACTCGGGGGTCCGCTCCCGTCACGCCCGCCGCGCGCGGGTCGCCTCGAGGCCCTCGACCACCGCGCCGGTTATGGTGTCGAGCCCCACGCCGTTGGTGACCTGGGCGAACACGAACGGGCCGTCGCCGCGCATGTGGCGCGAGTCGCGGGCCATGACGTCGAGGTCGGCGCCGATGAGGGGCGCGAGGTCGGTCTTGTTGATCACGAGCAGGTCGGACTGGGTGATGCCCGGCCCGCCCTTGCGCGGGATCTTGTCGCCGCCGGAGACGTCGATGACGTAGATCGTGAAGTCGGCGAGGTCGCGGCTGAACTGGGCGGCCAGGTTGTCGCCGCCGCTCTCCACGAAGAGCAGCTCGGGCTCGACCCTGGTCATGAGCTCGCCCAGCGCGTCGAGGTTCTGGCTGACGTCGTCGCGGACCGCGGTGTGGGGGCAGCCGCCGGTCTCGACGGCGGTGATGCGGCGGGTCTCGAGGGCCTCGTGGCGCACGAGGAACTCGCCGTCCTCCTTGGTGAAGATGTCGTTGGTGACGACGCCGAGGCTGTAGCGGTCGCGGAGCCGGCGGCACAGGGCGAGGAGCAGGGCGGTCTTGCCGCTGCCCACGGGGCCGCCGATGCCGACCGTGAACGCGCGCTGGCGGTAGTCGCGCGCGTGCGGCTCGTCGCGATCGGCGTAGGCGCCGGGGCCGTGGTCGTGCGGCTGGTCGGGCATGAAGTGCATGTCGCGCGTCCTCCTCGACGACGAGCCTGCGCCTGCGGCGGCGGGCGGGCTCCTGGTGCCAATTCTACGACTGGAACAGGCGGGAATACAGCCGGTCGTGCGCCCCCTGCAGCAGATCGACGATGGGCGCGGTCTGGCAGATCTCCTCGGGCGCGAGCCCCGCGCACGTCTCCAGCGTCGCGTCGAGGCACGCCTCCGCCTCGTGCTGCATCCGCTGCGCGCGGTAGCTGCCGACGATGCCGAGCCGGACCGCGGCGGCGAGGACGCCGCGGGCGGCGCCGTAGAGCACGGCCTTGCCCGCGGTCTCGCGCGGCAGCCCGAGGGTCCGGAAGACGACCCCCGAGACCGGCGCCACGTGGGCCCGTCCCCGCCGGACCCGGGCCTCGAGGGCGGTCGTCGCCGCCGAGGGCCACACCCGGGCCGCGGTGGCGGCGAGGGTGCGCCCCTGCACCCGGCTCGCCCGGTTGGCCACGGCGTTGGTGAGGAACGCCTCGTTCAGCGCGTCGAGCTCTTCCAGCCGCTCCGGCTGCCGGTAGGCGGCGTCGGCGAGGGGCAGCGCGCCCCATCCCGCCTGCCGGATCGTCTCCGTCAGGAACCGCCGCAGCGCCGCGTCGTCGTCCACGTGGCCGGCCTGCCACGCCGCTTCGAGGCCCCACGAGTGCGCGAACGTGCCGACCGGGAACGCGGAGTCGACGACCTGCCAGGCGAGCCAGTCGGACATGTCGGTTTCAATGGCTAGCTTATGCCTTACGTCTCGGCACTCGGTCCGCGACTTCCACTTGCTCCCGAAAGAGCGCGGAGGCCTCTGATTGAAATCGAGATCTGCTTCTCACCTGTGTTTTTCCGGTGTGAAAGCTGCTCCTGCATGAGTTTCCCTGGACCATTAAAGACCTCCTCGAAATCACCATCCGAGTGCAACTTGAATCCCAAGTAGTAGTCAGGGCATGTCGTGAAAGTCAGGCTGTCCTTGAAGGTCGCCTTGATCTGGACTCGCCGTCCGTCGTGCATTTTGAGCGTCGTGGTCAGGCACCGACACCTCGTCCAGGGTCAGGTCATACTCGAGTTCTGCCATCTCTTCGCCGATGTCGCCGACTAGGCGTCCATCGATCGTAAACGCGCGGCTCGGAAACGCTTCATGTAGACGCTTGATTCCGCAAAAGATGGAGGTCAGGGCCTCCTTTATTGTCGTTTGGGCAGCCATGAGCTTCGCTGTGTGGGGCTCTCCGCCGAGGTACTAGAACAGACAGTACCGCTGCGCGAGCGGCAGCACCGGCGCCGCCTCGGCCGTCAGGACCTCGCCGTCGGCCTTGACGACGTAGGTCTCCGGGTCGACCTCGATGCGCGGCAGGGCGTCGTTGAGCTTCATGTCGCGCTTGCCGATGGTGCGGCAGCCGCGCACCGCCGAGAGCTGCTTGGTGAGCCCGTAGCTCTCGGCCGTCCCCGTGTCGAGGGACAGGGCCGAGACGAACGCCAGCGACGTCGCCCCGGTGGCGCGCCCGAAGGCCCCGAACATGGGCCGCATGAGCTGGGGCTGGGGGGTGGGGATCGACGCATTGGCGTCGCCCATCTGCGACCACGCGATGAACCCGCCCTTGAGGACCAGCTCGGGCTTGACGCCGAAGAACGCCGGCTTCCACAGCACGAGGTCGGCGAGCTTGCCCACCTCGACCGAGCCCACCTCGTGGGCGATGCCGTGGGCGATGGCGGGGTTGACGGTGTACTTGGCCACGTAGCGCCGGATGCGCAGGTTGTCGTTGTCGCCCCGCTCGCCGTCGAGCCGCCCGCGCTCGTGGCGCATCTTGTCGGCGGTCTGCCACGTGCGGGTGACCACCTCGCCCACGCGGCCCATCGCCTGGCTGTCGCTCGCCATGATGCTGATGGCCCCGAGGTCGTGCAGCACGTCCTCGGCCGCGATGGTCTGCCCGCGGATGCGGCTCTCCGCGAACGCGACGTCCTCGGGCGCGTTCTTGTCGAGGTGGTGACACACCATGAGCATGTCGAGGTGCTCGTCGAGGGTGTTGACGGTATAGGGCCGCGTGGGGTTGGTCGAGCTCGGCAGCACGTTGGGCTCGCCGCAGACGCGGATGATGTCGGGCGCGTGTCCGCCGCCCGCCCCCTCGGTGTGGTAGGTGTGGATGGTCCGGCCCTTGAACGCGGCCATCGAGACGTCGACGAACCCCGATTCGTTCAGGGTGTCGGTGTGGATGGCGACCTGCACGTCGAAGCGCTCCGCCTCGGTCAGGCAGCAGTCGATGGCGGCCGGCGTCGAGCCCCAGTCCTCGTGCAGCTTCAGCCCCACCGCGCCGCTGCGGATCTGCTCCTCGATGCCCTCGGGCATCGACGTGTTGCCCTTGCCGAGGAAGCCGAAGTTCATCGGCAACGGGTCGTTCGCTTGCAGCATCAACTGCACGTGGCGGCGGCCCGGGGTGCACGTCGTCGCCTTGGTGCCGGTGGCCGGTCCCGTCCCGCCGCCGATGAACGTGGTCACGCCGCTCGCGACCGCCTCGAAGACCTGCTGGGGCGAGATGAAGTGCACGTGGGCGTCGATGGCCCCCGCGGTGAGGATCATCCCCTCGCCGGCGATCGCCTCGGTCGTCACCCCGACCACGAGGTCGTCGCCCACCCCGGCCATGACGTCGGGGTTGCCGGCCTTGCCGATGCCCGCGATGCGCCCGTTCTTGATGCCGACGTCCGCCTTCCGGATGCCCGTCCAGTCGACGATGAGGGCGTTGGTGATGACGCAGTCGAGGGCGCGCTCGTCAGACACGCCGGCCGCCTGCCCCATGCCGTCGCGCAGGACCTTGCCGCCCCCGAACTTGCACTCGTCGCCGTAGACGGTCGCGTCGTCCTCGACCTCGGCCACGAGGCCGGTGTCGCCGAGGCGCAGGCGGTCGCCGGTGGTGGGTCCGTAGAGGTCGGCGTAGTGACGCCGGTCGATGCGGTGGGGCATGGCTACTCCGGGCTCTCGATGTCGCGGGTCTCGTCGGCGCCGACGCCCGCGCCGCGGCGCGATGCGGCGCCGCACGGCTAGTCCGGCATCTCCAGGTCGCGGGTCTCGTCGACGGGGCCGCTCGCCCAGGCGTTCCCGCCGCGGACGACGCGGGCGCCGGCGATGGGCACCAGGTTCACCGTCTTGCCCTCGCCCGGCTCGAAGCGGACCGCGGTGCCGGCGGGGATGTCGAGGCGGCGCCCGTAGGCGGCCTTCCGGTCGAACGCCAGCGCGCGGTTGGTCTCGTAGAAGTGGTAGTGGCTGCCGACCTGGATGGGCCGGTCGCCGGTGTTGGCCACGGTCACGGCGACGGCGTCGCGGCCGTCGTTCAGGGTGATCTCGCCGGCCTCCGCGAGGACCTCGCCGGGGGCGCCGGCCAGCGCCGACGCCGGCCGCCCCACCGCCGTCGCCGGCGCCTCTGGCGCGAGGAAGCTGCCGTAGAGGGCGAGGGCGTGGTCTCCGCGCTCGGCCGCGATGGGGTGGTGGACGGTCACCAGCTTCGTGCCGTCCGGGAAGGTGCCCTCGACCTGCACCTCGTCCAGCATCTCGGGGACCCCGTCGAGGACGTCCCGGGTGCCCAGGAAGCGGCGCCCGAGGTCCATCAGGTCGGCCACCGAACGGCCGTCCCGGATGAACTCGAGCAGTTGCGTCGCGATCAGCGCGACCGCCTCGACGTAGTTCAGCCGCACCCCGCGGGCCAGCCGCTTCTGGGCGAGGAACCCGGCCTGATGCAGGATGAGCTTGTCGACCTCGCGCGGCGTCAGATGCATGTCGTCACCACTTGCGCGCCCACGCCGGAACGTCGCCCCGGTTCTGCCGGCCGAAGCGGCGTCGGATGCCTGTCGTCACCGTTCCCCGGGCTCACGCCCGACAGATCGTCCTGATTCCGCTGGCCGCGGCGTCGTCGAGTGCATGTCGTCGCCATTCCCGGGCCCACGCCTGAGTGTCGTCCCGGTCGAGCGGCGCCGTGGGCCTGTCGTCACCATTCTCAAGCCCTCGACTGCCGTCCGCCCCCGGCCGAAGCGGTGCCGTGGCCTGTCGTCACCATTTCCGCGCCCATGGGCTGTCGCCGAGGAGCCCGGGCACGAAGCCGAGCAGGTCTTCGAGCGCGGCGTCGACGTCCTCCACCGTGCGCCCGGCGAGGCGCAGGATACACCCCGCGTCACCCACCGGCGCGGCCGCGAGGAGCCGGTCGGCGCGCGGTCTGACCGGCTCGGCCCGGACCCGTGCGTCGATCCGGGCGACCTCCGCCTCGAAGCCGCGGCCCAACACCATCGCCACCGCCAGTACGTCGTAGCGGCCGAAACGGTCGGCGAGCGGGCCGTCCGACGCGCGCAGGGCGGTCGCGTCGTGCACGACGAGGCGGCCGCCGAGATGGACCACGGTGCGGCTGAAGTACTCGTCGAAGCGCCACCGCTCGCCCGACTCGCGCCGGCCCGAGGTGACCCGGTCGACGAGGACGAGCCGGGCCCCGGCGTCGAGGGCGATCCGCTGCGTCTGCCGGTAGCGGGACCCCGCGAAGCACACCACCGCGTCGGGAGCGGCGACGAGCAGGGCGTCCTCGCCGACTTCGGCGTCGAGGGCGGTCCGCGTCCCCCGCGGCGACCGGTAGATCTTGGTGGCCGACTGCGTCGACAGGAACGCCGCGGCCCCGGCTCCCACCGACGCCCGCACCGCGACGTCGTCGCCGTCGACGAGCCCGCCGCCGTGGCTCGACGTGTAGACCCACGCCGCGTGCCCGTGGTTCTTCGGCGTCAGCAGGCGCAGGGGGCTCGTCGCGTAGGCCCGGCAGACGACGCTCCGTCCGCCGCCGTCCCGCTCGACCACGACTCGTCCGCGGCCTGGGTGCGCCGGCGTCTCCGGCGCCGACCGTCGTCTGTCGAGCCCGGCGATGATATCGCCGATCTCGTGGGCGACCTCGAGCTCTCTCGCGTTCGTCGGCATCCCGTCACCGCTTCGTGAGCTTCGGGCCCGCGTACACGACGTAGACCGGCCTGCCGGTCCGGATCGGCCAGGAGAAGTGGAGGCGGAGCGTCATGTGCCGCACCTTGCCGTGCCACGGACAGAACAGGGAGCTACCGCGCTCGCCGGGGTGCGGGAACGTCAGCGCCTCTCGGAAACGTTGCTTCTCCTTGTCTGACGAGTCCGAAAACAGGGCATCGTCGCCCGTGAAGTAGTCCTGGTAGATCCGTTGGCCTTCGGCCGAGCGCGCGCCGGTCGCGTCGAACGCCCGCGCCAAGCGATCCAGGATGCCGAGCAGCGCGAGAAACCGCTCCGCCACGCTCCTGGCGAACGGGACCCCCGAGAGGGGATCGAAGCAGTCCGGGGCGCACGTCAGGCTCTCGAACCGGACTGCCGTCGCCGCCCGCAAGTCGTCCCAGGATCGGATGCGCGGCGCCAGGTCCCGCAGTCCGTCTTCGAGCGCCGGGGCGCTTCGCCAGTTATGGAGCGCCGTTCTCCGATCGTCGGCACCCTCATACTCTCGACGCCAGGTCACGTCCACGGGGGAGTAGTCCCAATCGGAGGGCGTGACGCTGACCAACCCGCAGTCCGCACCATGCAGGGTTCGGAACGCCGCCTCGCCCACGGCGCTGTTCGTGACGAGCTTGTCCCCGCACTCCAGGTAGTCTCCGTCGCCGTGCCGCCGGAGATCGTCCCAGAATGGGCCGGAGCGCGTGAGCCAGCCCATTGCCGCGCGCCGCTCGCTCTCGAGGGCGAGGCGCCCAATCGCCTGCTGTATCGCCACACCCGGGATCGGGCTGACCGTCAGGACCGCGCGATGGCAATGCACGTCCCGCCCGAAGCGTCGCGCGGCGGAGCGCATCGCCATCAGGCGTGCGAGCGCATCGCGGAAGGACGCCGCGTCGTGGAACTGCTCGTGGATCGACAGGTCGTTGACCAGGATGTCCACGATCAGCTCCAGCCCGCGAAGTAGTTCATGTCCCGGTCGAACTGATCGAAGAACCCGTCCGGCCAACTGTCGATGTTGCCATCCGCGTCCAGGATCGGGCTTTCCACTTGCGGTCCGCCCTGTTGGGCTTGGTCTTCGATCCGTGGCCGAAAGAAGTGTAGGGCGACATCCCCGCTGGCCAGCACGCCGCCCTTGACTGCCCGCCGTATGCCGTTCAGGATGTGATCGCTGTGCGTCTCGATGACGACCTGCACGCCCGCCGCCGCGACCTCGCTCAGGAACTCACCCATGGCCGCCTGTCCGGCGGGATGCAGGTGCACCTCGGGATTCTCGATCAGCAGCAGGTCGTCCTCGTCTGCGGACAGGCCCGCCACGACGACGGGCAGAACCTGTGTCAGTCCGAATCCGGTGTGCACGGGGCGATGAAAGTCAGTGTCGGCCGATATGCGAATCCCCAGCGTCGCCGCGTTGGCCCCGGGGACCTGCTCGACGGCCAGTACGCAACCGGGAAAGAACCGGGCCATCCGCGCCTCCACCTGTCGGAACCGCGTGGGCGGCACGCCGTCGATCGCCAAGCTGTCCAGCACTCGGCCGTCGCGGCCTGAGTGGAGCACGCTGACGGCGTACTCTCCCCGCGGGCCGACGACCGGCGTGAGCTGGGGATCGTCGAAGGCGTAGAGCTCGCGCGGTCCCAGCCTCTCCGCGGTCAGGTAGGTGAGCCTGCGCAGGCGGCTGGTCAGTGACTGGTCGCCTGCCGGCGCCGGCAGCAGGTGGTGGAACGGTTGGGATCCGTCGACGTCCCAGCCGTCCCCGGCGCCGGTCTCGCCCCGAGCCCTGCGGACGGCCATGGACATCTCGTCGCGCTCGCCCTCGAACTCCCACTGATACGACGGCGCATCGTCGTCCAGCAGAGCGATCCCACAGTCGCGGCGCCCATGAACCTGGTCGACCACGTCTGCTACGGCACCCAGGCGGACAGCAGAGCCGTTGAGCATCAGGCGGGAGGACCACTCGTGTTCGCGCATCGTCTGGTGCAGGAGAACGAGGGCCTGCATTACCGATGACTTCCCGGAGGCGTTGGCCCCGGACAGCAGAGTCAGCGGGCGCAGGGGCAGCTTCAGTGTCTCGAAGCACTTGAAATGTCGGAGATCAATGCGCGTGAGCACCCAGAACCTCCTCGAAGACCTCCTGTGTCAGACGGAACCGCGTTTTCACCTTTCTTGCGTCGTTGGGACCGTACGTGATCGCATCGTTGAACTCTTCGTCGTCGAAGAGATCGAAAACCCGGCGGCGGAGAGGGCCGTGAGATCGCTTGACCGCGTCTCCCGGATGGCGAGACAGGCCGGTAGACATTACGTCCCAGAACGAAGCATTGAGAACGCCGCGTCGTTTCTGCCGAGGTCTGTGCTTTCTGAACGCGTGGCGGCCGAACAGCATGAAGTTGTTGGTGAGGCCCCTGCGAAAGTCGGCGGACAACCGTGAGAGTTCGGCTTCAGCCATCCGGTTCATGCGGCGGAGGCAGTCGGCAAGAAACTTATCCATGTCGCGGTATTCGTCGAGGTCGAGGATCTGAAATGCGCAGAATCGATTGACGAACTCCCGATCTCTCATCTTTTTCCAGTTCAAGCTCTTGCCGGTCGCCTTGAGAAAAACATCGGTTCGCGATTCTGTCTTCAGAAAGAGGGTTCCGGATCCCATGAACAGGCTGTTGCGCATCTGCTGCCGAGTAAGCGGTTCGCCGCTGTTCACCCTGTCGAAGATATCCAGACGGGCTCGTTCTGGAACCTTGGCGTCGATAATGTAGAATATGAGGTTGCAGTCCTCGACGCGATTCTGGAGCTTGGATGGCAGGTCCGAGAATCTCTTGTGATGCAACTCGGAGCGATCCGGTAGGTTCAGCTTCAGGTCATTCCGAACGAACCGGCTGAACGTGGACAGGCGCTGTAAACCGTCGACGACCACCATCCGACCCTCGTCGTCTTCCGCCATGTAGAACACAGGGAGAGGGATGCGCATGATGACGGATTCGATCAGCTTGCTTTGCTTGTCTTCCGGCCAGATGAAATCGCGCTGGAAATCAGGATCCATCACGTACGAGCCTTGGTCGATCCGTCTGGTGACGTCGTGAATCGTACGGCTCTGGTGGCGGATCAAGAGATCGTCGATGGGATAGTCACCCCCTGGACCATCGTCTTGATCCAGACCCTCGATCTCTTCGTCGCTCAGCGGTCGGCTGGATGGCTCGGAGTCCATGGTTGCGTCGCTCTGCAATCTCAGCGCCACATGCTGGCACTGTGCTCCGGTTCGGTCAAACAGGAACCGCTGGCCGGCTGTCTCAAACGTTGATTCGCCTGCGGATGCCGGGTCGTCGGTCCTTTCGCCCCACCCACAGGGTACTCCAGCTTCCGAGATCGAACGCGCCGAGTCGGGGCTCCCACATTGATGCGCGTGCGGATGTCATCGTCGCTCAGGGCGTCGATCCTGCCGGCCGGCCGGGCGTCGTCCTCCGCGATGTCGAATGCGGCGAGCAGGGCGGCCTCACACCGTGAGGTGCCTGCGGATGTCATCGTCGGTCAGGGCGTCGATCGGACCGCCGGCGACCGACCGTCCCTTGTCCAGGATGTGGAACTCGCTGGCCACGCGGCGGGCGAACGGCAGCTTCTGCTCGACCAGCAGCACCGTCACCGCGGCCTCCCGGTTGAGCCGGACGATGATATCGCCGATCTCGTGGACGATGTTCGGCTGGATGCCCTCGGTGGGCTCGTCGAGGATGAGCAGCCGCGGCTCGAGCACCAGCGCACGCCCGATCGCGAGCTGCTGCTGCTGGCCGCCCGACAGGTCGCCGCTGCGCCGCTGGAGCATCTGTCTCAGGACCGGGAAGAGCTCGAAGACGCGGTCGGGGATTCCCCCGCCGCGGCCGCCGCGCCGCGACCCGAGGCCGATGCGCAGGTTCTCCTCGACCGTGAGCTGCGGGAAGATCTCGCGTCCCTGGGGCACGTAGCCGATGCCCAGCCGCGCCCGGCTCTCGGGGGAACGCGCGAGCAGGTCGGCGCCGTCGAAGGCGATCCCGCCCGACTCCACCGGAATCTGCCCCATGATGCACTTCAGGAGCGTCGTCTTGCCCATGCCGTTGCGCCCCATCAGGCACAGGCGGGTCCCCGCCGCCACGTCGAGGTCGACGTCCCACAGGGTGCGGCTGCCGCCGTAGGACTGGTTCAGGCCGCGGATCTCGAGCAGGCTCATTCCTCCCAGGTTACACCTCGCGGTCGACGTGCCACCGCGTCCGGCCGGCGCGGCGGGGCCGGTCGAGGCCGCGGATTCGGAGCAGGTTCATGACGCGCCACCGCGTTCGGCCGGCGCGGCGGGGCCGTTCGAGGCCGCGGATTCTGAGCAGGCTTGTGCGGCCAGGTCCACCCGGGTGACGCGCGGGGCCGGTTGCCGCCTCCCCGACCGGCGCGAGGTCGGTCGGCGTGCTCCGGCGGTCGATGCCGTGGATCCGATGCAGGGTCATGCCCCCAGGTACACCTCGATGACGCGGGGGTCCGACTGCACCGCGTCCATGCCGCCCTCGGCGAGCACGCGCCCCTCGTGGAGCACCGCCACCCGCCGCGCGATCGAGCGGACGAACTCCATGTCGTGCTCGACCACCACCACCGAGTGCCGCCCCGCGAGCGACAGCAGCAGCTCGCCGGTGCGCTCGGTCTCCTGCGGGGTCATGCCCGCCACCGGCTCGTCGACCAGCAGCACCTTCGGCTCCTGCATGAGCAGCATGCCGATCTCGAGCCACTGCTTCTGGCCGTGGGCGAGGGTGCCGGCCGGAGTGTCGCGCTTCGCCGCCAGCCCCGTGGTCTCGAGCACCTCGTCGATGCGTTCTCGGTCGCGGGGCGTCAGGCGGGCGAAGAAGGTGCGCCAGAACGACTTCTCGCCGGCGAGGGCGAGCTCGAGGTTCTCGAACACGGTGAGGAAGTCGAAGACGGTCGGCTTCTGGAACTTGCGGCCGATGCCGGCCTGGGCGATCTCCGGCTCGCTCATCGTGAGCAGGTTGGTCATGTTCCCGAAGAACACGCGCCCCGCGTCGGGCCGGGTCTTGCCGGTGACGACGTCCATCATCGTGGTCTTGCCGGCGCCGTTCGGCCCGATGACGCAGAGCAACTCGCCGGGGTCGACGTGCAGCGTGAGGTCGTCGAGGGCCTTGAAGCCGTCGAAGCTCACCGTCACCTGCTGCAGGTAGAGCACGTCGCCGGTCAGCACCGACGGTTGCCGCGCCGCGGCCGCCTCGCGTTTCTCGCGCCAGGGGTCGCGCCCGCCCGGGGCCGCGCCGCGACGAGGGGCGCCCGCTCGGGGCTCGGCGGCAACGGCGCCGCCCGGTTGGAGGTTGGCGTTCATGCGTCCCGGCTCCTCACCGGCAAAAGGCCGGCCAGCCCGCGGGGCAGGAAGAGGGTGACCCCCACGAACATCGCCCCGAGGGCGTAGAGCCACACGTCGGGCAGGGCCCCCGTGAACCAGGTCTTCGCATAGTTCACGAGCACCGCCCCCGCCGCCGCGCCCCACAGCGTGCCGCGCCCCCCGACCGCCACCCAGATCACCACCTCGATGGAGTTGATGGGCTCGAACTCGCTGGGGTTGATGATGCCCACCTGGGGCACGTAGAGCGCCCCCGCCACCCCCGCGAGCACCGCCGAGAGCACGAACACCCACAGCTTGTAGTCCTGCACCCGGTAGCCGAGGAACCGGGTGCGGCTCTCGGCGTCGCGTATCGCGCGCAGCACCCGGCCCGCCCGCGACGCGAGGACGGCCCGGCAGGTCCAGTAGGCGCCCCCGAGGGCGACCGCCGTCGCCGCGAGGAGGGCCGAGCGGGTGGCGTCGCTCTGGAGGTCGAACCCGAGCAGGTCCTTGAAGTCGGTGAAGCCGTTGTTGCCGCCGAAGCCCATGTCGTTGCGGAAGAACGCGAGCATCAGGGCGTAGGTGAGGGCCTGGGTGATGATGGAGAGATAGACGCCGGTGACCCGCGACCGGAACGCCAGCCACCCGAACACGAACGCCAGCGCGCCGGGGGCCAGGGCCACCATGACGAGGGCGAACCAGAACTGGTCGAAGCCGTACCAGAACCACGGCAGCTCCTCCCAGTTGAGGAACACCATGAAGTCGGGCAGGACGGGATGCCCGTACACGCCCCGGGTGCCGATCTGGCGCATGAGGTACATCCCCATGGCGTAGCCCCCGAGGGCGAAGAACGCCGCGTGCCCCAGGCTCAGGATGCCGCAGTACCCCCAGATGAAGTCGACGGCGAGGGCGAGCAGGGCATAGCTGAGGTACTTGCCGATGAGGCCGACGGCGTAGCTCGACAGGTGGAGCGGGGACGACTCGGGCACCGCCAGGTTGAGGAGCGGCGCGACGAGGGCCACCACGGCCAGCGACGCGAGGAACGCCACGCTGGCGCGATCCGCGATCACGGCCGGCAGGCGCAGGGCCGGCGCCTTCATCACACGCTCTCCGCCGCCCGCCCCGTCTGGGGGAACAGCCCGCGGGGACGGCGCTGGATGAACAGGATCAGCACCACCAGCACCAGGATCTTGCCGAGCACCGCCCCTGCGAACGGCTCGAGCAGCTTGTTGACGATGCCCAGCGACATGCCGCCGATGAGGGTGCCCCAGAGGTTGCCGACCCCGCCGAACACCACGACCATGAACGAGTCGACGATGTAGGACTGGCCGAGGTTGGGCCCCACGTTCGTGAGCTGGGTCAGGGCCACCCCCGCCACCCCCGCGATGCCCGCCCCGAGGCCGAACGTCATCGCGTCGACCCACTCCGTCCGGACCCCCATCGCCCGCGCCATCGTGCGGTTCTGGGAGACGGCGCGGATGTCGAGGCCGAGGCGCGTGTACCGCATGACGGCGAGCACCAGGGCGAACACGATGAGGGCGAAGAGGACGATGTAGAGCCGGTTGTAGGTCAGCGCGAACGCCTCGTTGAACCTTAGCGCCCCGCTCATCCACGCCGGGGTGGTGACGGCGCGGTTGTTGGCCGAGAACACCGTCCGCACGAGCTGCTGCAGCACCAGGCTCACGCCGAAGGTCGCGAGCAGGGTCTCCAGCGGCCGTCCGTAGAGGAAGCGGATGACCGTCCGCTCGATGAGCACCCCCGCCGACCCCGCGACGACGAAGGCGGCGGGCACCGCCACCAGCAGCGAGACGCCGATGTGGTCGGGCATCCAGAGCTGGACGACGTAGGTGGTGTACGCCCCGAGCATCATCAGCTCGCCGTGGGCCATGTTGATGACCCCCATCACCCCGAAGGTGATGGCGAGGCCGATGGCCACGAGCACCAGCACCGAGCCGAGGCTCAGCCCGAAGGCCACCGTCTCGAGCACCGAGTAGACGTTGCGCCGCGAGTCGATCTGCCAGAGGGCGTCGGTGGCGGCGGCGCGGACGGCCTCGTCGGGCTCCGCGAACCCGCCGTCGTCCGTGGTCCTGACCAGCGCCGACAGGCGGTTGTGGACGACGGGGTTGAGGCGGCCGGAGAGCCGCTCGACGGCGGCGAGGCGGACCCCGGGGTCGGGGTCGTCGAGCGCCTCGACCGAGAGCGCCGTCTCGATCTCGAAGGCGACATCGGGGTCGGTCTCGACCGCCGCCCTCTCGCGGAGGAGGTCGAGGGTGGCGTCGTCGAGGCTGCGGAGCAGCTCGCGCACCGCCTCGAGGCGCACGCCGGCGTCGGGGCTCGACGAGTCGAACCGGGCGATGCCAGTGCGCAGGAAGCGGCGGAGCCGGTTGTTGGTGATGATGCGGTCCAGCCGGTCGGGCGCGATGGTCCCCGCGTCGGCCAGGGTGGCGGGATCGAGCAGTTGGAAGGTGGCGAGTCCCTCCTCGTTCGACTCGACGACGAACACGCGTCCATCGTCCTCGCGCTCGAACAGGCGGTCCTCGAGCAGGGCCGTGAGCACGTCGCGGACGCCGCCGTGCCCGGTGGCGAGCAGTCGTCCGGCGATCTCCTCCTTCTGCCGGAGGTTGGCGCCGGCGAGCTCGCCGACGAGCGTGCGGAACTCGTCGTCGCCGGTCTGCGCCGCGGCGGGATGGGCGGCCAGGCACGCGGCGAGCAGCAGCCACGCGAGCCGCCGCCCGCCGGGAACCCTCGCGGCCCGCCCGGCAACCGTCGCCCTTCGGCTCCGAGAGCCGCCCATCCCATCCCTCCCGTGGTCGGCGCCGTTCCGTGGCGCCACGCCCGGCAGTCGTCGCCTTGCGGTTCCGATTGCCCGCCCCAACCAACCCGCCGGTCATCCGCCCCGCCGCGCGGCGCAGGCTGCCCGCCCGGCAACCGGCGCTTCGCCGTTCCGGTTGCCGCCCGGCCGACCTCCAGGGGAACGGCGCCCTTTCGACGGAGGCGGCGCCGTTCCACCGGGCCACCGCGCGGATTCCGGCCGGCATCGTCGCCTTGCGGTCGCGAGTGCCGTCCAGCCGACCCGTCAGGGAATCGGCGCCTCCTCGACTGGAGGGGGCGCCGATCCTCGGCGATGGCTCCTATTCGTAGTTCTGCCCCGAGCACACCTGCGTCTCGGTGTTGTAGTTCCCGCAGTTCAGCTCGACCCAGTCGGCCTCGGTGACCTCGCTCACCGGCAGGTAGTCGGACCACGCGTCGCCCGGCACGGTGCCGTCGGTCTCCCACACCACGTCGAACTGGCCGTTCGCCTGCACCTCGCCGATGTACACCGGCTTGGTGATGTGGTGGTTCGGCAGCACCCGCGCGATGCCTCCGGTCAGGTTGGGGGTCTCGGTGCCCGGCAGCGCCGCCAGCACCGCGTCGACGTCGGTCGTCCCGGCCTTCTCCACCGCCTGGGCCCAGAGGTTGAACCCGATGTAGTGCGCCTCCATGGGGTCGTTCGTCGTCCGGTCCTGATTGTCGACGAACTGCTTCCACTTCGTGATGAACTCGCCGTTCGCCGGCGACTCCACGCTCTGGAAGTAGTTCCACGCCGCGAGGTGCCCGACCAGCGGCGCGGTGTCGAGGCCCGACAGCTCCTCCTCGCCCACCGAGAACGCCACGACGGGGATGTCGTCGGCCGACACCTCCTGGTTCGCGAGCTCCAGATAGAAGGGCACGTTGGCGTCGCCGTTGATGGTCGACACCACCGCCGTCGGCTTGCCGGCCGAGCCGAAGCGACGGATGGCGGCCACGCGGGTCTGCCAGTCGGAGTGCCCGAAGGGGGTGTAGTTGATGTCGATGTCCTCGTCGGCCACCCCCTGCTGCTTCAGGTACGCCTCGAGGATGCGGTTGGTGGTGCGGGGATAGACGTAGTCGGTGCCCTCGAGCACCCAGCGCTCGATGCCGACCTCGTTCATCAGGTAGTCGACGGCGGGGATGGCCTGCTGGTTGGGGGCGGCGCCGGTGTAGATGACGTTCTTCGACGACTCCTCGCCCTCGTACTGGACGGGGTAGAACAGCAGGCCGTTGTTCTCCTCGAACACCGGCAGCACCGACTTGCGCGACACCGAGGTCCAGCAGCCGAACACCACGTCGACCTGCTCCGACTCGAGCAGCTCGCGCGCCCGCTCGGCGAAGAGCGGCCAGTCCGACGCGGGGTCGACGACCACCGCCTCGACCGGCCGGCCGAGAAGACCGCCTTTGGCGTTCTGCTCCTCGACCATCATCAGGATGGTGTCCTTCAGCGTCGTCTCGCTGATGGCCATGGTGCCCGACAGCGAGTGGAGGACGCCGACCTTGATGGGATCGCCGGCGGCGCCGGGCGCCGACCCGGGCTCGTCCCCGGACCCGCCGCAGCCCCCGAGGGCGACGGTGAGGCCGGCGACGAGAAAGGCATGGTTGGGTTTCATCATCTGGCTCCTGTGAGTGAACGGCTCGCTGCATCTGCAGCGACTTGCTGCCGCGTGGATGTTCCGACGAGCCCGAGCTGTGAGTGAACGGCTCGCTACATCTGCAACTGCAACCCCAGCCCGACCTGGAGGTCGTCGGGGTTGACGGCGGTGAAGGCGGTGTCCTTGACGAAGATCATCACGCGTGCGTTGAACTGGCGGATGACGTAGTTGAGGTTGATCTCGGTCGTGGTCTGGTCGTAGTCGGCCATGAGGCCCTCGCGGAACCGGGCGCGGGCGTACTTGCCGAGCAGCTCGAACTGGCCTTCCCCCACGCGCTGGGGGAACAGGTAGGCGGCGAGCACGTAGCCGCCGTCGTTGGTCAGGTACCGCGGGTCGTAGCCGCCGAGCTTGTCGTAGCGCGCCCACTCGGCCTCGAGCGACGCCGCGCCGCCGTCGCCGACCTTGCGCTCGACGAGGAAGTCGGCGGACCAGGCGGTCCCGGCGTCGGCCTGGGTCTGGCCGGCGATGCCGATGGCGAGGATGTTCCTCTCGCCGTAGTAGGTGCTGTTCAGGTAGTACCCGGGCTCGGGGTCCCAGAAGTTCACCTGGACGCGGCCCGCCCCGATGAGCGACGAGTTGCCGGTCGCGGACCGTCCGTCGAACGCGCCCGCAGACAGCTTGACCTTGTCGAACTGCCCCCACCAGGCGGCGCCGTTGTCGCGCCCCTGGAAGACGAAGGGGTAGCCGTCCTGCACCCCGTCGGCATAGACCCCCCAGTGGTGCGCGTAGAACGGGCCGTAGAGGTTGGCGCGGTCGCTCGGCGGGAGGAAGCGTCCCACCCATACGTTGAACGTGTCCGACATCTCGAACTGGGCGACGGCGTCGAGAATCTGGAACTCGGAGCCCTGGGGCCCCGGCGCCCCCAGCGAGCCGCCGTAGTCGAGGTCGGTGTTGACCATGAACTTGATCTTGTTGGTGGCCGCCCCGTTCAGGTACAGGCGCAGGCTGTTGACGCGGAAGTGGTCCGAGGCGTCGGCGTCGTCCGACGTCCGGTGCAGGAAGCTGGTCTGCAGCCCGCCGCCGATGGTGATCGGCAGGGGCGGCGGCGGCTCTTCGGTCTCGGCATCCTGCGCGTGGAGGGCGCCCGCCGCGCCGAGCCAGCCGGCCAGCGCCAGCAGGAGCGCCGCCGTCGGACCGCCGGGCCGCCCGCGCTCGACGCGGGCGCCGCGATGTCTTGGTGTGTGGCTGGACACGAACGATACTCCTCCGTTGTGCGCCGCGCGTTGCGCGTTGCGGGTTGCCGTGAGGCGTGGGCCTCGGTTCGCGCAAGGTGACAAGCAAGGCGCGTGCCGTCCTTTCGGCGCCGTGCTCCGGACGCGGCCGGAATGGACGTTTCCTGCTTGGCGAGAGCTACGTTCTCGTCAGATCCCGGATGGTGGAACCGGGCAAGGGGAGACCCGGTTATCGACGTTTCTGTTGCGGGGATCGGCGGTGTTTCGACGTTCTTGTCGATCCTGGACCAGCCCTCGCGTCGCGAAAGGGTTGGTGTGTCCTTGCCCCGTGTACTCTCACGGCAACCCTGGCAGGAGTCCGCGGAGCCTGCGGCCTTCTACGGCGCGGACTCCTGGCCCGCCCGGGCCGGAGCCGGCCTCCCGCCGCGGCGGCCCGACGGCCCGCGACGGGACGGTCGCTTCGGTCAGGTCACGTCGGGCGTCCGCGTCCGCGGCCGCGAGCCGTCCCGGGCCGGGAGCCCGCGGCGAACCCGTGTTGCACGGGTCGAGTGCATCGGGATCGGGTCCCGGCTTCCGGGGCGCGCCTCGACACGCCGCGACGGTCGCATATCTCGGTGCCGGCTGTTACGATAGGCTGCCCCGCAGGTCGCCGGCGGGTTGCCGGGAGTCCGCGCTCCGGAACGTCGCGGACGCCGGGGAGGATTGGTTGGGCGGTTGATCCGCGGCCGCGGGCGACACGCGGACCAGATTCACGGGAGTGACAGGAAATGAGAGTCGAAGAACGACGCGGGGCCGGCCGGACATCGCCCGTGGTGCTCGCGCTGGCGCTCGCGGCGGCGTGCGGCCTGCTCGCGCCGGGGGGCGCCGCGGCCCAGGGGCCGGGGACCGAGGACGGCGGGTGGACCTACCTCGGAGGCGACGCCTGGCACACCCGGTACACGACGGCCGACCAGCTCGATCCGTCGAACTTCGAGCAGCTCGAGGTCGTCTGGCAGTGGAACGCGACCAGCTTCGGCCCCGCCACGGCGCGGGCCACGCCGTCCCTGGTCGGCGGCAAGCTCATCACCGTGGCCGGCAACCGGCGCCACGTGGTCGCCCTCGACCCCGCGACCGGCGAGCTGCTCTGGAGCTTCCGCGAGCCCAACACCTACCGCTACGAGTACTCGATGCGCAAGGGCTACGGGAAGGGCGTCGCCTACGCCGAGATCGACGGCCGCGGGGTGGTGTTCATCACCTCGCCGGGCTTCTTCCTGCACGCCCTCGACGCCGACACCGGCCTGCCCCTCGAGGGCTGGGGGCGCCCCGTACCCCTCGACGGCTTCGGCGACACCGGGGTCGTCGACCTCGTGGAGGACCTGATTGCCGACTGGGGCCCGTGGACGAGCATGGACCGTCCCTACGACCCCTACATCGGCATCCCCCGGGAGATCGGCTACATCACCGCGTCGTCGCCGCCCATCGTCGTCAACGACACCGTCGTGGTCGGCAACTCGGCCGAGCAGGGCTACCTGCAGACCCGGGTCGAGAACGTGCCCGGCGACATCCTCGCCTACGACGTGCGGACCGGCGACTTCAAGTGGAAGTTCCACGTGATTCCCCGGCCCGGCGAGTTCGGTCACGAGACCTGGGAGAACGACGCCTGGCAGTGGATCGGCGACGTGTCGTCGTGGGCCCCGATGTCGGCCGACCCCGAGCTAGGGCTCGTCTACATCGTCACCAACGGCGCCACCATCGACTACTACGGGGGGCACCACCCGGGCGACAACCTGTTCAGCACGAGCGTCATCGCGCTGGACGCCGAGACCGGGGAACGGCGCTGGCACTACCAGATGGTCCACCACGACATCTGGAACTACGACACCCCGACCGCGCCGGTCCTGATGGACGTGACCGTCGACGGGCGGGAGATCAAGGGGCTTTTCCAGGCCACGAAGCAGGCCTTCCTCTACGCCCTCGACCGCGAGACCGGCGAGCCCATCTGGCCCATCGAGGAGCGCCCCGTCCCGCCGTCCAACATTCCCGGCGATGTGCTCTCCGAGACCCAGCCGTTCCCGACCCGGCCCGCCCCCTACGACCTGCAGGGCCGGACCGAGGACCACCTGATCGACTACACGCCCGAGATCAAGGAGATGGCGCGCCGGGTGGCGGAGGAGAACAACCTCTTCAACGGGCTGTTCGACCCGCCGACGCACACCGCCGACCCCGCGGGGCCGGCGTGGAACTGCCCGGGCGGCGGTGGCGGCACCAACATCACCGGGCCGGCCGTCGGGGACCCGGTCGCCGGCGTCATGTTCGTGAGCTCGACGAGCGGCTGCTTCCGGCTGCAGGTCATGCCCGGCGTGGACTCGCCCCTGGAAGAGCTCCCGCAGTCGGGCACGACCCACACCGACTTCGCCGCCGTGGCGACGACGGTGCGCGGCAGCATCGAGGCGTTCACCCTCGACGGGCTCCCCATCTGGAAGGGGCCGGTGGGGCGCATCACCGCCATCGACGTGAACACCGGCGAGCACCTGTGGGTGGCCCCGAACGGCGACTCCCCGCAGGCGCAGCAGGACACGATCCGCAACCACCCCCTCGTGCAGGGGCTCGAGGGCGTCGAGATCAACCGCGGCCGCGGCGGCAACACCGCGATGGTGGTCACGCCGACCATGCTCCTCGCCGGCGGCCAGACCGCCGACAACACGCCGCACCTCTTCGCCATCGACAAGCGCACCGGCGAGCGGCTCGGGGCGGTGGAGATTCCCGGCCTGACCCGCTACGGCATGTCGAGCTGGTCGCACGAGGGCCGGCAGTACGTCATCATCCAGCTCCGCGACGGCCTCGCCGCGATGGGCCTGCCCAGCGAGGAGGACGCGGCCGGCGACGGGCACTGAGCGGTTCCGTTCCGTGGCGGACAGGGGGCGGTCCTCGTGGGGGGCGCCCCCTGTTCCACTCACGCCCGCAACGACTTCACTGTCGCGAATCGGCGTGCGGTCGTCTCGGCCGCAGGCTCCGGCAACACTGCCACCGCACTCCGATCGTTTGACGCGAGGATTCGTGCTTCTACTATTCTCGTGACATGAAGAACGTCACCGTCACGCTTCCCGAAGACACCGCGCTGCGGCTGCGGTTGCGCGCCGCCGAGGCGAATCGCAGCGTCTCGAACCGGCTCGCGGAGACCGCCGAAGAGATGAGACGCCGCGAGGACGACTACGCGGTCGCGATGGCGCGCGCGCTGGCGAGTAGAGCCCCGGAAGATGACGTGGGTCGACGGCCGCCGGCCGACTCGGGACGAGTTGCATGACCGGACGAGTCTTCGTTGACACCAACGTCCTCGTCTACCGGTCCGACGCCTCCGAGCCCGCCCGACAGGTCCGGTCCGACGCCTGATACCGGTTCCTGCACTGAGCGGGCTGTCTGGCCGTGGTCGAAGGCGGGATGCGGTGCGAAGTCACGAAATCGCGGGAGTTCCACGCTTGGTGGCGCGAGCTGCCGGCAAGAGAGCGAAACACCGTGACGGCGGCACTGGAACGGCTGCAAGAGCGGGGCGTGACGCTGGACTATCCGCAGTCGTCGGCCGTGACCACGTCGAGGCACGGTCACATGCGGGAGTTGCGCATCGACACGCGCGGCGAAGCCATCCGCGTGTTTCATGCGTTCGATCCTCGGCGTCGAGCGGTTGTGTTGGTTGGAGGGCGCAAGAGAGGGCAGGACAGGCGGTTCTACCGCCAGCAAGTGCGGCAGGCGGACGCGATCTATGATCGGTATCTGGGCGCGCTGAACCGGGAACCCGATGCCGGCCGCGGCCGTGAGCGATGAGGCGAGCGGAAGAGAGGGGGCGGGGACGATGGAGGGATTCGGACCGCTGAGCGAGCTCACTCAGGACATGACGCCGGAGGATCGGGCGGAGATCGACCGCATCAAGGCCGAAATGCAACGTGAGGAGGACCGTCTGGCGGCGGCCCGCCAAGCCGGGCGGCGTACCGGGCCGCGAGCGGGGTGCGAGAGCGCGGAGCAGCCGAACTCGGCCGTTACTGGGCGCCCCGCCGGGGTGTGAGGGCTTGGATCAAGCGATGCGACCTGAGAGGAATCTGCACGGCCTCGGTGCCGTCCTAATCGGATTTCTGCTCACCGGGGCGCCCGCCCCGGCGCAGTCGGTCGCCGACGGCTACACGCCGGTGACCGAGGCCATGCTGCTCGACCCGCCGCCGGAAGACTGGCCGATGTGGCGGCGGACCTACGGCCATTGGGGGCACAGCCCCCTCGACCAGATCGACACGACCAACGTCGGCCGGCTGCGGCTGGCGTGGGCGTGGACGATGGGGGAAGGCCGGCAGGAGACGACGCCGCTCGTGCACGGCGGCATGATGTTCCTGGTGCAGCCGTGCGACTTCGTCGAGGCCCTCGACGTGCGCGACGGCTCGCGCGTGTGGGAGTACCGCCGGGAGCGGGTCGACCACGCCGCCAACCTCGCCTGCGTCAACCGCAACGGCGCCCTCTACGACGACAAGCTGTTCATCGCCACCCACGACGCCCACCTCGTGGCCCTCGACGCCCGCACCGGCGAGGTCGCGTGGGACGTCGCGGTGGGCGACTGGACCATCGGCCAGCACTACTCCGGCGGGCCGATGGTCATCAAGGGGCGCGTCGTGGCCGGCATGTCCGGCTGCTACCACCTCAACACCCGCTGCTGGGTGTCGGCCCACGACGCCGCCACCGGGGCCGAGGTGTGGCGCACCTACACCATTCCCGGTCCCGACGAGTTCGGCTACGAGAGCTGGGGCGACGTGCCCGACGAGGACCGCCGCGGCGGCTCGGCCTGGAACTCGCCGAGCTTCGACCCCGGGCTGAACCTCATCTACACCGGCGTCGGGGTGCCGATTCCGTGGGGCTCGGTGCAGCGGGGCACCGGCGACGGCGACGTCCTCTACACCAACTCGACCCTCGCCCTCGATGCCGACACCGGCGAGATCGCGTGGTACTTCCAGCACATCCCCAACGACGAGTGGGACCTCTACCCTCCCTTCGCGCGTCTCGTGGTCGAGACCGAGGTCTCGCCCGGCGACGTCGAGTGGCGGAGCAGGTCGATCACGCCGGGGCGGCGGCGCAAGATCGTGACCGGCATCCCCGGCAAGACCGGCATCGTGTGGGCCCTCGACGCCGCCACCGGGGCCTTCCTGTGGGCCCAGCCCACCAACGTGCAGAACGTCATCGCGGACATCGACGCCGAGAGCCGCCGGGTCATCGTGAACCAGTCGCTCAAGTTCCCGCAGGTCGGCGAGCCGGTCTTCGTCTGCCCCAGCGCGCTCGGCGGCATCAACTGGCAGGGCACCGGCTACCACCCGGGGACGAACGTGCTCTACGCCCCGACCAACAACGTCTGCATGGACCTGACCCTGAACGAGTTCCGCTACCGACCGGGCCTGCACCACGGCTCGGCGCGCATCGCGCAGGTGCCGGCCCCGGACATGGGCGGGCAGATCGGGCAGTTCAGCGCCATCGACCTGACCACCGGCGAGCCGCGGTGGGTGTACCGGCAGCGGGCCGGCATCGGCGGCTCGGTGCTCACCACCGGCGGCGGCCTCGTGTTCGTGACCGACGATGCGCGCCGCTTCCGCGCCTTCGACGCCGAGACCGGCGACGTGCTGTGGGAGCAGATCCTCAACTCGAGCGCGGGCGGGTTCCCGGTGTCCTACATGCACGACGGCGTGCAGTACATCGCCATCGCGTCCGGCGGCGGCATCAACTTCCGGGGGCTCACGCCCGAGATCCGGCAGCCGGGCGGCGGCAACATGCTGTTCGTGTTCAGGCTGCCGTGAGCGTGGCCGCCCCGGGAGCTTGCCTCGGGCGGCCGTGGAACCCGGGACGCGGCGCTCGATCCTCGCGACCACCGACGCCCCCGGAATCGACGAGGGCCGTCGCCCCGGGCGCTGGCGGGGCGCCCGGACGTCGCGCGCGCGGCTCGGCCGCTCGTCTTCCCGACACGCCGGAGTGCGGACCAGGTGCGCAAGGGCGGGCGTGCGGGTGCTGGTGGCCGTGAGGACAGGTGAGTGCGGACAGGTGCGCAGGACGGGCGACCCCCCACAGACCGGGAGTGGCCGCGTCCGGGTTGCATTCGGTTGCCGTTCGGCTACACTTTGCGGACCGATGGCCGGCGGCCGCGCGCCGATTCCTTGCCGCGTTGCGGGCCTGCGAGGAGAGTTGAGGATGACTGGACCCAAACTGGACACGAGCTCCCCCGACCGCGCCGCGAGCCGGCGCGAGTTCTTCAGGCTGCTGGCCGCGAGCCCGCTGCTCGGCGTGGCCGCCTCGGGCCTGCCCGCGAGCTGGCAGCGCGCGCTCGCGCACGAGGCCGAGCGCCACGCGACGGCCGGTCCCGCGACGCCTCACTGTCCCGAGTGCGGGGCGGAGATGCCCCGGTCGCTGGTGCAGCCCCGCTTCACCGCCTTCCAGGAGCCCGAGCTGCAGCCCCAGAACTCCATCGAGGACCAGTTGACGGTGCAGGTCGTCGAGTCGCCCTACGAGGCCTTCAACGTCTGGGACCTCGAGCGCGCGGCGCACGCGACGAACCTGGCCCAGCACTGGGACTACCTGCACATGGGGGTCGACGACTACGAGACGCGGCGGGCGAACCGGGAAGGGTTCCAGCGCCTGATGATCCGTCCCCGGCGGCTCGGCGGCGCGCCGATGGGCGAGCTCGACACGTCGACCGAGCTCTACGGCCGCCGGTGGCCCTCACCCCTCTTCCTGTGCCCGGTCGCGAGCCTCGAGGCCTATCACACGCAGGGAGAGAGCGGCGCCGCCCGCGCCGCCCGGGCGCGGGACATCCTGCAGATGCAGTCGCACCAGAGCTCGCAGTCCTACTCCGACCTCGCCGAGGCCCGCGGCGAGCCGCACTGGTTCCAGATCTACACGGTGCCCGACTGGAACGTGAACAAGCGGGTCATCGACCGGGTCAAGAGCGCGGGCTGCCCCGCCCTGGTGTGGACCATCGACCTCCTCGGCGGCAGCA
>JAJEEA010000151.1 GCA_022821235.1 Vicinamibacteria bacterium | reverse complement strand
TCCAGCTTGTCGGCGAGGGCGACGGCGGCCCAGCTCGTGCCGGCCCCGCCCAGGTCGCCCGGCCGCGGGTGGGCGCCGGCGGTGACGCCGATCGGCAGGTAGTGGTGGTAGACGGCGCGCCACACCTCTTCCGGCTCGCCGTCCTCGCGGGCGTAGATGCCCCCCATGACCCCCTGCAGCTCGGGGAACTCGCCGACCATGTCGGTGGTCAGGTCGGCCTTGGCGAGGCGGGCGTTGCGGGCCGCGTGGCCGACCGCGGCGGGCGCGCCGAACGCGTCGCCGGCGACGGCGGCGGCCAGCTTCTCGATGCGGCGGGCCTTGTCCAGATAGCTGCCGAGCCTGGCGTGGAACCGCAGGGTGTCGAGGCGGTCGAGGCGGGAGTCGAGGGGCGCGCCGCGGTCCGCCTCCCAGAAGAACCGGGCGTCCCGCAGCCGCGCCACGAGCACCCGCTCGGAGTTGCGGGCGATCGCGGGCACGTTGTCCTTCGGGACGTTGGTCACCGCGAGGAAGTGCTCGGTGAGGCGGCCGTTGCCCGTCGCCACCGGGAAGTAGTGCTGGTGGTGGATCATCGTCGTCTTCAGCACTTCCTCGGGCAGGGCGAGGAACTCCTCGGGGAAGCGGCCGGCGACCACCGAAGGGTACTCGACCAGATCGGGCACCTCGTCGAGGAGCGAAGCCGCCCCGCCCGCGCCCCCGACCACGCCCCCCAGACGCTCCGCCTGCGTCTCGAGCTTCTTGGCGATGCGGGCGCGGCGCTCCTCGCGGGTCAGCAGCACGTAGTGCCGCTTCAGGGTCTTGCGGTACTCGGCGAACGAGCCCACCCGCACGGGGCGCCCGGGCCGGCCGTCGCGCGAGAAGAAGCGGTGGCCGCGGGTGGCCGAGCCCGCGCGGATCGGGCCGACCCCCCGCGCCGCCGCCTCCGGCGTCCGCCCGATGACGAAGGGCACCACCCGGCCCCCGAACAGGAACACCAGCCAGCGGATGGGGCGCCCGAACGGCAGGTCGCCGCGGCCGTCGTCGAGCCGGGCGTCCCAGTGCATCTGCTTCGGAAAGGCGAGGCCGCGCAGGGTCGCGGCGAGCACGCCCCCGAGGACCGAGCGGGCGGCCTGCCCCCGCTGCCGGCGCCGATGGGCGAGATAGGTCCCCTTGGGGGTGTCGATCCGGATCAGCCGGTCGACGGCGACCCCCTGCTTGCGGGCGAACCCCGCCGCGGCGCGAGTGGGCTCTCCCGTGTCGGTGAACGCGGCCCGGACCGGCGGCCCGGTGACCGTCTCCTCGAGGTCGGGCTGCCGTTCCGCCACCCGTGCCGCGCGGACCGCGAGCCGGCGCGGCGTCGCGAACGCCTCCGGCGGGGTCGGGCACGCGAGCCGGGCCGCCTCGAGCCGGTCCCCGACGCAGGCGCCGAGCTGCCGCACCAGCGGCGGCATCCAGCTCGCGGGCAGCTCCTCGCACCCGATCTCGATCAACAGCTCTCGATACATGACCAAGGCACCCGATTCTCCGGGGCGCACGACAGACTCGCGAGATGACCGCTCTGGTACGGGTCGGGCCGCGACCTGGGTGTCGTGCTCGGCGGCGTCTCGCCTTTCTCGTCGTGCACCCTGTTCTCTGCCTACGGTTGGCGGTTCCGTTCGACTCCAGGAATACCGTTGACTACGGACCTGCACCTCCGGCGTGTATTCGGTCAGGGGCGCCGGAGGCGGAGCACGGCTGCGGCTGAACGTCAGTTCGGCCGCGGTCGTTTCTCGATGCCCACGTCCGTATTCGGATCTCCCGGCGGGGAGCATGCCTTGCACGGCTCCCCACCGGACCGACCCGGCAGCTACCTTGCGCCCCCGGGAGACACCGGTTCCCCGGAGGCGGCGCCGTCGCCGTCCGGCTTGCCGTCCCCGCCCTCGGCGTCCGCATGGGCGCCGGCCACCGCCACCGCCAGCTCCCGCACGCGGAGGATGTACGCGGCCCGCTCGGTCACCCCGATGCCGCCGCTGGCGTCGAGGATGTTGAAGGTGTGCGAGCACTTGAGGCAGGCGTCGAGGGCCGGCAGCACCAGGCCCGACTCGATCAGCGTCCGCGCCAGGCGGTGATGCCGCTCGAACAGGTCCCGGTGGGCGGCGGCGAACTCCGCCTCCGGCATGTCCACCATGCCGAAGGCGTACTTCGTCTGCTCCACCTCGTCCTGGTGCCGCACCGTGCGGTACGTCACCCCCGGCGCCCACTCGAGGTCGTAGACGTCGTCGACCCCCTGCAGGTGCATCGCGATGCGCTCGAGCCCGTAGGTCAGCTCGACCGACACCGGCGACAGCTCGAGGCCCCCGGCCTGCTGGAAGTACGTGAACTGGGTGATCTCCATCCCGTCGAGGAGCACCTGCCAACCGATGCCCCATGCGCCGAGGGTGGGCGACTCCCAGTTGTCCTCCTCGAAGCGAACGTCGTGGCGGGCGGGGTCGATGCCGCACACCCGCAGGCTGTCGAGATAGAGGTCCTGCGCCGCGTCCGGCGACGGCTTCAGGATGACCTGGAACTGATGGTGCTTGAACAGCCGGTTCGGGTTCTCGCCGAAGCGGCCGTCGGCCGGGCGCCGCGACGGCTGCACGTAGGCGACCCGCCACGGCCGGGGCCCGAGCACGCGCAGGAACGTCTCGGGGTGCATGGTGCCGGCCCCCACCTCGGTGTCGAGGGGCTGGTGGATCAGGCAGCCGCGAGACGACCAGAAGCGCGACAACGCGGCGATCAGGTCCTGGAGGGTCACGGCGCCACCGCCCGGGTCATGAGGTCATGTGTCATCGTCATGATGGCGTCGCTCCGGCCCGGCAGCCCGTGGCGAAAGCCCCGCTGCATTCGAGCGCCGATGCATCCCGCCTGAGCCCGGCAAGCGTCGCCTTCGGCTCCGATTGCCGCCCAACCACGCCTGCCGGGAGACTGCCACCGCGACCCGCCCAGTCTGCCGGTTGCGTTGGTTCTCCGTCGAATATGCCCAGTATCTTCCGTCGTCGCGCCTTGTCAGGCGGCGCCTCGGCTTCCGTTGGCGCCCTCCGGGCGCAGTGCAACGCGGGGTTTCACCGCGGGCTGCCCGTCCGGGCCATCGCCCGCAACACTCTGGCGGCCCGCAGCTCCTTCTCCAGGTGCATCGCCAGGAGGCGTCGATGCGCCCGATCGAGCTCCTGGTCCGCGCGCGCCGGCAGCCCGACCCCGGACAGCGCGCCGGGCGGCGTCGATGCGGCGTCGCGGAGAAAGCGCAGCGCCTCGGCCGACAGCGGGAGCCCCCGGTCGCCCGCGCACGACCCGCACCGGAAGCCGCCGCGCTCGGCGTCGATGCGGCCGCCGGAATCGGGGCGGCGGCCGCACTGCCCGCAGGCGGTCAGCGAGGGATAGACGCCCTGCAGGCGCAGCACCCAGTACTCGAAGTAGCGCGCCAGCCGCGCGACCGGGATCTCCCCCGCCAGCAACGCACCGATCGCCGAGCCAAGCCGGAACAACGCCGCATTCGGCTCCGCCTCCTGCGCGCACTCGTCGAGGATCTCCGCGAAGTACTCGACGTAGCCGAGCCGTTCCCCGTCCCTCGCCAGCATCGGCGAGCGCACCGGCTCGACGTAGCGCAGCCGCACCAGCTCGCGGTGCTCCCGCTCGTAGTAGGCGAGCCGCACCGCCGTCAACGGCTCGAGCCCCCCGGCGAACCGGCGCGACCGCGGGCTGCGCGCCCCGTTCGCCACCCCCCGCTTCTTGCCCCGCTCCGGGGTCAGGAACACGACGATGCGGTCCGCTTCACCAAGGTGGTAGGTGCGCAGGATCAGCGCGTCGGTCGTCAGGACTGGCATCGCGGGCGCGACCGGCCACCATTGTAGCCTCACGCCGCCGCACAGGCCATCGCGGATCCGCCGCCGCTGCCGCGTAGGCGGCCTGGGGCAGCCCCGGCCGCCGGCCACGCCGGAAGACTGCCGACGGCGGCGCCCCACGCCTTCTCGACGGCGCCGACCAGCACGCGCCACCGCCTCCGCTTCCGCGCCCTGGGTTGCCCGCGGCTTCTCGACAGCGCCCCTTCCGGGCGGGGTCAACCCAGGCGTTCCAGATAGGGCAGGAAGACCGTGGCGAGGCCGAGAAACGCGAAGAACCCGAAGACGTCCGTCAACGTCGTGATGAACACCGCCGAGGCCAGCGCCGGATCCACCTTGAGGGCCCGCAACGCGATGGGAATCAGGGTCGCGGCCACCGCCGCCACGAGCAGGTTGATGACCATCGCGAGGGCCAGGATCGCCCCCAGGTAGACGTTCCCCGACAGCAGCCACGCCACCAGGGCCCCCACCGTGCCGAGGGCGAGGCCGTTGCCGAGCCCGACCACCGCCTCCTTCAGCACCGCCTTGCGCGAGTTGCCCCAGGTGAGCTCTCCGAGGGCGATGGCCCGCACGATGACGGTCAGGGTCTGGGTCGCGGCGTTGCCGCCCATGCTGGCCACGATGGTCATGAGCACGGCCAGCATCACCACCTCGTCGATGGTCGCCTGGAACGCCCGCACGACGAACGCCGCGAGCGCCGCCGTGACGAGGTTCATCGCCAGCCACGGCAGCCGCTTCCGCGCCGACTCCCCCGCCGGGGTGAACACGTGCTCGTCGCCGCTGACCCCGGCCAGCCGGTACAGGTCCTCGGTCGCCTCGTCCTTGATGATGTCGATGACGTCGTCGACGGTGATGATGCCGACGAGCTTGTTCTCCTCGTCGACCACCGGGATCGCGAGCAGGTTGTAGTTGGCGACGTGCTGCGCCACCTCTTCCTGGTCGGTGTCGACCCGCGCGCTGATCAGGTCGGTGGTCATGATGCGCTGCAGCGGGGTCTCGGGGGCCACGAGCAGCAGCCGGCGCAGCGACACCACGCCCACGAGGTGCCGCCGCTCGTCGACCACGTAGAGGTAGAAGACCATCTCCACCTCGCGCGACCCCTGCAGGGCGTGGATCGCCTCGCCCGCCGTCTGGTCCTCCGAGAGCGCGAACACCGTCGGGTTCATGATGCGGCCGGCGGTCTGCTCGGCGTACTCGAGCAGGTTCTCGACCTCGCCCGACTCGTGGGGGCGCATCCGCTCGAGCACCGCCGCCGACACGTCCTCCGGAAGCTCGTCGATCAGGGCCGCGGCGTCGTCCGACGGCAGGTCGAGCAGCCACAGCGCGATGCGCTCCGGCGGCTGGTCGGCCAGCAGGCCGGCGCCGGGCTCGACCCCGTACTCCATGAGCGCCTCCATCGCGAGGCGGCTGTCGCGGTCGACCAGCAGGTCGAACGCGTCGTGGCGGTTCGTGTCGGAGAGCTCGCCGAGGACCTCGGCGAGGTCGGCGGGACGCTGTTTCTGGAGGAGATTGAGGAGGTTGGCGGACGCACCTATCCGCTGCAGTCGCTTGACCGAGTCGAGCACCACGTCGATTCGGCGCTGGAAGGGCATCGTCCCGTCGTCCGGGGAGCCGTCGCGGACGAGTGCCGCGACAAGTCGGGTTCGTCTGGGTAGTCCACGGTCAGCATCAGGATCATTTCAGTTTAGCACAGCGCCGGGGGCGCCCCCGCAGGATCCCGCCGAGCTGGCGGGGCCCGCATAGGCACGCAGAGTCAGCACCATGACGGGCGCAGACGTGGAGGGCTGGAGCGGCAGGCGAAGTCGCGGGCGAACGCCGCCCGGCCGGGGAATCCCCGGGCCGGGCGGGCGGACAGGCTCACTCCGTGGGAGGCGTGCAGCGCGGGGTGGGCGGCTCGTTGTAGGTGTCGCGGTACACGCCGTGGCACGCCGAGCAGGCCTCGGCGACCTCGCCGGTCATGAGGATCGCGTCGAAATCGTCGTACTCGCGGGCCTGCGCCCACTCGTAGGCGGTCTGGCCCGCCGCCCGCAGCCCGGCGACGTACTGCTTCCAGTCGTCGCGCTCGACCGGCGCCGGCAAGCCGTTGCGCGCGGGGTCGTCCTCGAGGTTCTCGCACAGGCGGGGGAGCTCGATCAGGTTGGCGGACTCGATCAGCGCGACGGCCGCGTTCTCGACCGCCTCCCACCCCGTGTACATGGTGCTGAAGCGCGCGGTGGTGGAATCGCCCTCGACCGCCTCGACCGGATCGTCGGGGTTGATCGTCTGCACGTCGAAGATGATGTTCGAGTTGGGGAAGAGGATGCCGCGCATCACCTCGGCCAGATCGCCGAACACTTGCGGCTCGGCCTCCTGGGCTCGCGCAGTGCCGGCCACCAGCAGGACGGCCATGAAGAAAACGCTCAGTCTACGCATTCGCTCATCTCTCCGAAATCAGAAAACGGGCCCGGAATCAGGAGAAGCAGTGTATCCCGTTGCCGACGAACCGGTCAACCGCCGGCGGTCCCGTGGGTGCACGTCAGATTTGTTGGAGAGCCTGAGGCTGGCTTGGCGGCTCTTGTTCCCGGAAGTCTCGAAGCAGCCGCGGAGCTTCCGGCCGTGCAGCGCGATGGCGGCGTCGGCCTCTGCGATGGCACAGCCCGTGCCGGTCCCAACAATGCTGACGTGCACCCCGGTCCCGTCGGGACACCGGGAACGGCGAGGCGCCCGCCTGATCGAGGCATCAGGAGGGCGCGCATCGGGCATTTGCAGCCGACTCCGGCGCAGTCGCGGCCGGCCGCGCACCGCAGGCGGCGGCACGGTATAGACTCATGGCGAGACTTCCACATCGAGGAGGATGCGTGACCCTATCGAATCTCGTCCGAATCGCGGCCGTCCCCGCCGCTTTCGCTCTCGTCTTCGTCCTGGTCGCGACCGGCGATTCGGCCCCCGTCGTCGCGGCCGCCACCGCGCAGGAGGAGGCCGCCGCGCCGCCCGAGAACCCCGTCGAGGCGACCGAGGAATCGGTGAGGTCGGGCCTGCGGGTCTACGGCCGCTTCTGCCGCTCGTGCCACGGCATCCGCGCCGACGGCCAGGGCATGACCGCGCCGACGGGCTCGAGGCCCGCGAACCTGATCGACGACGAGTGGGTGCACGGCGACACCGACGGCGACATCTTCCTGGTGATCCGCAACGGCGTGCCGCCGGCCTACGACATGGACGCCTGGGAGGGCCGCATCACCGACGAGGAGATCTGGCACATCGTCAATTTCCTGCGCAACATGGCCGAGCGGATGGCGGGCCGGTAGCCGCCGCGGGCAACGACTCCCGGACCAGGTCGCCCCCCGGCGCCACCGACCGGCGACGGTCACCGCAGGCGGATCGCGTCGATTCGGCGGCGGCCGGGCTTGAGCCGACTTCGTCCAGCCGGTGCGAGCAGCTACCAGCGCCGTCGGCACCCACGCGCTACCCGAGGAGCGCTCCGGACCAGAGCCGATCGAGGAAGTGGTCCACCGGCAGGATGTCGATGCCGTCGTCCGTGCGGAGCGGTTGCGTTTCGAGGCAGACGACGATGCGCCGGCCGACGCCGGGATGGTCCTTCGCGAGCGCCCGCAGCCCCTTCAGGTGGCGGTTGCCGATGCGTGCCGCCGCCTTGGCCTCGATGGCGGCGCGCATGTCGCCGACGATGAAGTCCACTTCCACCCCTCCCGCGAGCCGCCAGTACGAGAGGCCCTCCGTCGAGCGGGCGTAGCCGAGGTGCGCGCCGAGCTCGTGGAAGAGCCAGCTCTCGAAGGCCTTTCCGAACAGCTCCGAGCCGGGATGGAGCTCGCCGCGGCGGGCAAGCCGGTTCACGACGCCGACGTCGAAGAAGTAGAACTTCGGGGTCGCGGCCACGCGCCGCTTCGGCCGCCGCCGGTAGGCGGGCAACCAGCGGCCGAGCAGAGTGTCCTCGAGGATCCGGTAATAGCCCTTCACCGTCTGGCTGCTCACGCCGCAGTCCTGGGCCACGTTCGAGAAGCGCACCATCTCGGTGTCGGCGAGCGCCGCCGCGCTCAGGAAGTCGCCGAAGGCCGGCAGGCTCCGGACGAGCCCCTCCGCGGCAATCTCCTCCTTCAGGTAGTCGGCGACGTACGACTCGACCAGGGCCTCGGGCTCGGAGTCCTGATACGGCCGCGGCAGGAAGCCGCAGTTGAGGATGCGGTGGAGGTCGAAGTCGCGGCCGAGCTCCGCCGAGGTGAGGCCCCGGAGCTCGTAGCGGATCGCGCGTCCACCGAGCAGGCTCGCCGCGCCCCGGCGCACCTTGCGGGCGCTCGAAGCGCAGAGGGCGAAGTGGACGCCCAGGTTCTCCATCATCCAGTGCGCTTCGTCGAGTAGCGCGGGGACCTTCATGACCTCGTCCACCACGACCTGCCGGACCGGATCCGGTCCGAGGGCCTGGAGCGCGAGCCGCAACGACTCCGGCCGCGTGGCGTAGCGGCGGAACTCGTCGGCCTTGAGCAGATCCACCCAGAACGCGTCGGGATAGCACTGCCGCAGCAGCGTGGTCTTGCCGACCTGCCGCGGTCCCCAGAGGAAGAACGTGCGCGCGCCCACCGGGGGCAGCGTCAATCGTCTCTTGAACACCCGCTTGAAAATATCATGTTTTTTTCAAGCGGGGCTTGAATCTGTTGGCAGTTCGTCGTCGACGCCCCCCCCGCGGGGGCGCCCCGGTGCTGCTCGCGCAACAGGGGGATCTCGACCTGTGGGGAGGGACGCCGACGTGGTGCCCGTGACGGTGCCGCGTGGTCGCCTCATCCCTGCTCGGTCGGCGCCACGCCGGCCTGGTCGAGAATCCGATCGTCGTCGCGCCAGTCGGCCCGCACCTTGACGTGCAGGTCGAGGTAGACGGGGACGCCGAAGAAGCGTTCGAGGTCCTGCCGGGCCTCGGTCCCGATCTGCCGGATGCGCGCCCCGCCGGGGCCGATGACGATGGGCTTCTGGGTCTTCCGCTCGACCAGGATCGAGCAGAACAGGGCCAGGCGCCCCGGCTCGCTCTCGTCGTCGAAGCGGTCGACGACCACCGCCGTCACGAACGGCAGCTCCGCGTGGGTGTGGCGCAGCACCTTCTCGCGCACCGTCTCGGCCGCGAGCGCGCGCTCGGGCTGGTCGGTGAGGAAGTCGCCGGGATAGAGCGCCTCGCCGGCGGGAAGCCGATCGACGATCTCGCGCTCGAGGACGTCGACCCCGTCGCCGGTCGCCGCCGACACCGGCACGAAGGCGGCGAAGTCGCGCTGCCGGCGGTACCAGTCGATGAGGGGCAGCAGGCGCGGCTTGGCGACGAGATCGATCTTGTTGAGGATGAGCAGCACCGGCGCCGGGGCCCTCGCGAGGGCGTCGATGACGAACCGGTCTCCGGCCCCGACGCCGTCGGTGGCGTCCCGCACCAGCCCGATCAGGTCGACCTCGCCCATCGACTCGAGGGCCACGTCGACCATGCGCACGTTCATCCGGTGCAGGGGCCGGTGGATGCCCGGCGTATCGACGAAGGCGACCTGCGCGGGGGTCTCGCCGGCGTAGTTCCGTACCGCCAGGATGCGGCTCCGCGTGGTCTGCGGCTTGTCCGAGACGATGGCCAGCTTCGTGCCGACGATGCGGTTGAGGAGCGTCGACTTGCCCGCGTTGGGGCGCCCGATCAGCGACACGAAGCCGGCGCGCATGGCCGGGCGGTCGGTCTTCGGCGGAGTCGGCGGCGGCGTCTCGGGCATGGCCGGTCCGCCCTATGCGCCGACCGCCTCGGCCGCGGGCCGTCGGCTGACCCGCACCTTGCGCACCCGCCGGCGCTCGGCGTCGAGCACCTCGACGACGAGGTCGTCCACGTCGACGGTCTCCCCGACCGCGGGGACCCGCCCGAGCCGGGTCAGCAGGTAGCCGCCCACGGTCTCGAAGCCGTCGCGCTCGACCGACACCCCCAGCCGCTCGGCCAGCTCGCCGACCCCCACCGTGGCGAGGAACACGAACCGCCCGTCGTCCTCCTCGACCACCGGCTCCGACTCGTCGCCGTCGTACTCGTCGCGTATCTCCCCGACGATCTCCTCCAGCAGGTCCTCGATGGTCACGAGCCCCGCCGTGCCCCCGTACTCGTCGACGACGATGGCGCTCTGCGCGCGCCTGACCTGCAGCTCGCGCAGCAGGTCGGCGACCCGCTGGCCCTCGGGCACGACGCAGGCCGGCCGCAGCAGGCGCGGGACGATGGGCGAGTCACCCGAGAGCCCGTCGGCCTTCACGAGGTCCTTGGCGAAGACGAAGCCCAGGATGTTGTCGAGGTCGTTCTCGAACACCGGGATGCGCGAGTACTCCTCGTCTGCGAAGAGGGCCCGCAGCTCGTCCACCGTCGCGTCGTGGGCGACGGCCACGATGTCGGGCCGGGGGGTCATCACCTCGCGCACCAGCGTCCCCCCGAAGTCGACCACCGACTGCAGGAGCCGCCGCTCCTCGGTGTCGGCGGCCTCCGCCCGCGCCTCCTCGTCGTCGGCCGCCGCGTCGACCTCCCCGCCGCCGCGACCGTTGCCGCGGCCGTTGGCGGTCCGCCCGCGTCGGGGCCGCGCCAGCAGCAGCAGCCAGCCCGTCGCCGGGCCCAGGACGCGGAGGGCGAGATCGAACGACGGCAGCAGCGTCTCGAGCACGCGGCCCGCGTTGCGCCGCGCGAGGGCGGAGGGAACCACCTGCTCGCAGACCAGGACGAACGCGGCGATGCTCAGCAGCAGCACGCCCACCGCCCGGGGCGTGGCCACGCCGATCAACTGGGCGAGAATCACGGCGGCGAGGGCGAACAGTCCGCCCCGGAGCAGGCGGGTGACGACGTACAGGCGCAGCGGGTCCTCGAGATGGGCCACGAGCGACGCGCTGCGGGCGTCCCGTTCCGCCGTCAGGCGCTCCGGCAGCCGCACCATCGCCCCGAACGCCGACTCGATGGTCGCGACGTAGATGACCGCGCAGCCGAGGAGGAACAGCGCGAGGGGCATCATGAGGCGTCCACCGGCAGGCCGCCGCGCCGCTGGAGCCGCCGCTCCAGCCGCCGCATGCGTCCGTCGTCGCGCTCGTGGTCGTAGCCCAGCAGGTGGAGCAGGCCGTGGAGGGCGAGGCGGCGCCGCTCCTCCGACTCGGTGAGCCCCGCCGCCCGCGCCTGCCGCGCCGCCCGGCCGGTGGCGATGACGATGTCTCCGAGCCACCGCGGGCCGCCGCCTTCCCCGGCGCCGGACGCCCCCGGGTCGTCCGGGCCGTCCGGTTCGGCCGGGAACGACAGCACGTCGGTCACCCGGTCGATGCCGCGGAAGCGGCGGTTGAGGTCGCGCATCTTGCGGTCGCAGACGAGGGCGACCACGGCCTGGCCGGCCGCGGACCGGGGCGCCACCCCCGCGAGCCACGCCGGCAGGTCGCCGGCCGCCCTGGGCCGCCCGCGCCCGTCCGTCACCACCACCTCGAGCCGGGCGGGCGCGGGGCGGGGGTCGGGGTCGTCAGCGGTCATGGGCGACGACGCAGGGTCGGGGTCGTCGGCGGTCATGGGCGGTGACGCGGGGTCGGGGTCGTCGGCGGTCATGGCGATGGCGCAGGGTCGAAGTCGTCGGCGGTCATGGGCGACGGCGCGGGGTCGGGGCGCGGGTCAGGGCGCCGGATCGAAAGGCCCTCGTCGCGCAACGCGTCGTGATGACTGTCATCATCGGGTCCGTCGAGAGGTCACGGCGCCGAATCGAGGGCTCCACGCCCGGCGGGCGCGGGCGCCGCGGCCGGGTCGTCGGGGCGCTCGGCCCAGGTCTCGTAGGCCCGGACGATGCGCCGCACGAGCGGGTGCCGCACCACGTCGCGGTCGTCGAAGCGGGTGAACGCGATGCCGTCCACGTGCTCCAGGATGCCCAGGACCTCGACTAGGCCGGACACGCGCCCCGCCGGCAGGTCTATCTGGGTGATGTCGCCGGTGACGACCGCCTTCGACCCGAACCCGAGACGCGTGAGGAACATCTTCATCTGCTCGGCGGTGGTGTTCTGGGCCTCGTCGAGAATCACGAACGCGTCGTTCAGGGTCCGCCCCCGCATGAACGCGAGGGGCGCGATCTCGATGGTCCGGCGGTCGAGCAGCCGGTCGACGCGGTCGAGGTCGAGCATGTCGTAGAGGGCGTCGTAGAGGGGGCGCAGGTAGGGGTTCACCTTCTCCTGCATGTCGCCGGGCAGGAACCCGAGCCGCTCGCCGGCCTCGACGGCGGGGCGCGCGAGGATGATGCGGGTGACCTTCTTCGCGGTCAGGTAGGCGACGGCCTGGGCCATCGCCAGATAGGTCTTGCCCGTCCCCGCCGGTCCGACCCCGAAGACGACGTCGTGCCGGTCGATGGCCTCCAGGTAACGCCGCTGGTTGAGGCTCTTGGGGGCGACCTGCCGCTTGCTCGACGCCTTGACGGTGGTCTTGACGAAGTAGTCGCGCAGCCGGACCGACGCGTCCTGCATGACGAGCTGGGCCGCCTGCCTCACGTCGTCCGGCGACAGCCGGTAGCCGTCGCCGACCAGCGCCGACAACTGGCGGACCGTCCGCTCCACCCCCTCGACCGCCCCCGCCTCGCCGTCGACCAGGAGCTGGTTGCCGTCGGTGCGGACTCGCACCCCGAACAGCTCCTCGAACGTCGCGAGGTGTGAATCGTGGGCGCCGAACAGTTGCTCGATCCCGTCGTCGGGTACGGCTATCCGCGTGGCCGCGGCAGTGCCGGATGGGCTGGGTTCTTCGGACACGTCTCGTCTGCGATCGTGCACCAATCGGCCGGCTACGGCAAGTGCCCTCGCAGCCCGTGGCGAAAGGCCCCGCGTTGCAGCGCCCGCGGGGCGCCGGCGGATCGTCGAGGCGCCTGCCAAGGCGCGACGAGAGAGAGTGCTGGGCGTATCTGACCGAGGAGCAACGCAACCGGGCGTCTGCGCCGGTCACGGCGCTGACGCCCGGCGGGCACGGTTGGCCGGCAATCGGAGCCGAAGGCGACGCTTGCCGGGCTCAGGCGGGACGCCTCGCCGCTCGAAAGCAGCGGGGACTCTCGCCACCGGCTGCTCAGCCCTCGGTCTGCAGGTGCAGCTCGCGCAACTGGTGGGGGCTCACCGTCGACGGGGCGCCGGTCATCAGGTCGACGGCGGCGGCGGTCTTCGGGAACGCCATCACGTCCCGGATGGACGCCTCGCCCGCGAGCAGGGCCACGATGCGGTCGACCCCGAACGCGATGCCGCCGTGCGGCGGGGTCCCGTACTCGAGGGCGTCGAGGAAGAAGCCGAACCGCGAGCGGGCGTCCTCGTCGCTGATCTTCAGCAGCTCGAAGATGCGCCGCTGCAGCGGCTGCTCGTGGATCCGGATGCTGCCCCCGCCGATCTCCCAGCCGTTGAACACGAGGTCGTAGGCCTTGGCCCGGATGGCCCCGAGGTCGCCGCCGTCGAGAAGCCGGCGGTCGTCGTCGTGGGGCGACGTGAACGGGTGGTGCCGCGACACGTGGCGCCCCTCGGTCTCGTTCCACTCGAACATCGGAAAGTCGACCACCCACGCGAGGGCGGAGCGGGACTCGTCGACGAGCCCCTCGCGCCGGGCGAGCTCGAGGCGCAGCTTCCCGAGCAGCACGGACGGCTCCTCGCCCGCCCCCGCCGCCACGAGCACGAGGTCGGCGTCGCCGGCGCCCGCCGACTCGAGCAGGCGCCCCAGGGTCTCGGCCCCCGCCACCTTGAGGATCGAGCTCTGGACGTCGCCGTCCGGGCCGCGCCGCGCCCACACCAGGCCCGAGGCGCCGAGCGAGATCGCCTCGTCGACGAGCTTGTCCACCTGGCTGCGCGAGTACCGCCCCGCCCCCGGCACGACGAGGGCGCGGATGACGCCGCCCTCGGCCACGCACTCCCGAAACACCCGGAAGCTCGAGTCGGCGAAGACGTCGGAGACGTCCGCGATCTCCATCCCGATGCGCAGGTCGGGCTTGTCGGACCCGTACTTCGCCATCGCGTCGGCCCAGGTCAGCCGGGGGAACGGCGTCTCGACGGTGAGGCCGGCGGCCGCGCACACCGCGTGCATCAGGCGCTCGACGATGCCGAAGACGATGTCCGGGGTGGCGAACGACACCTCCATGTCGATCTGCGTGAACTCGGGCTGCCGGTCCGCGCGCAGGTCCTCGTCGCGGAAGCAGCGGGCGATCTGGAAGTAGCGGTCCATGCCCGAGATCATCAGGATCTGCTTGAAGATCTGCGGCGACTGCGGAAGGGCGAAGAACTCGCCCGCGTGCACCCGGCTGGGGACCAGGTAGTCGCGCGCCCCTTCCGGCGTCGACTTGGCCAGGATCGGGGTCTCGATCTCCAGGAAGCCCTGCTCGTCGAGGGCGCGGCGGACGGCCAGCACCACCCGGTGCCGGAGCTGCAGGTTCCGCTGCATCCGCTGCCGCCGCAGGTCGAGGTACCGGTACTTCAACCGGAGGTCCTCCGAGACCGGGCTCTCCTCGGCGATGTGGAAGGGCGGGCGCTTCGACTCGTTCAGGACCTCGATGGACCGCACCGCGATCTCGACCTCGCCGGTCGCGATCTTCGGGTTGAGGGTGTCGTCGGACCGGCGCTCGACGACGCCGGCGACTTCCACCACGAACTCGGGCCTCAGCCGCTTCGCCTGCGCGAGCAGCGCCTCGTCGTCGCGGGCCACGACCTGGGTGACCCCGTAGCGGTCGCGCACGTCGACGAAGATGAGGGCGCCGAGGTCGCGCACCCGGTGCACCCACCCCAGCAGGGTCGCCTGCTGCCCCATGTCGCTCGGGCGCAACGCGCCGCATGTATGTGTCCGCACTGGTCTACACCCTGTCGCCGGCGTCGATGCCCCCGGCGTCGCCGAACCTGCCCGCAAGCCGGCCCGCAGCCCGGATGGGACGTCACGCGGGGCCGTCCACCTGGTCGACGTCCGAGGCGATCGGCGGCCGACTCGCTTCAATCGACGAGCACGCTGCGCGTCCCTGCGTCTCCCGCCACGCCCGGATTCTCCGACGCCGGCTGACTCGCTTGCCGCCCCCGGTCGTGCGCCGCGGGGCGGTTCGCAATCGCCGAGGCGACTCCGTCGCGGGGCACCCGCCGCTGCTCGCCCGTCTCCATCTCCTTGACCGCCACCTCGCCGGCGGCCAGCTCGTCCTCGCCGACGATGAGCATGTGCCGGGCCCCGCTGCGGTTGGCCCGCTTCATCTGCGACTTCGAGGAACGGCCGCCGTAGTCGATCAGCACCCGCAGGCCCGTCCGGCGCAGGTCGCGGGCCAGCACCCGGGCCGCCGCCCACGTCGCGCCGCCGAGGGCCACCACGAAGGCGTCGACCGGCGCCGCGTCCCCGGCGCCCGCGGGCAGGGCGAGGACCAGGCGCTCGAGCCCCGCCGCGAACCCGATGCCGGGGCGGTCGGGCCCGCCGAGCTGCCTCACGAGGCCGTCGTAGCGGCCGCCGCCCAGCAGCGCGTTCTGCGCCCCGAGCCCGGCCCCGAGAATCTCGAAGGTGGTGCGCATGTAGTAGTCGAGGCCTCGGACGAGCCGGTGCGACACGCGGTACGACAGCCCGTAGGCGTCGAGGTGGCCGCGCACCTCGGCGAAGTGGTCCCGGCAGGCGTCGCACAGGTAGTCTTCCGAATGGGGGAGCGCGTCGATGATCGGCTGGTCGGCCGGCACCTTGCAGTCGAAGATGCGTAGCGGGTTGGTGTCGGCCCGGCGCCGGCAGTCGCCGCACAGGTCCGACACCCGCTCGCCTAGGGCCGCGAGCAGGGCTGCGCTGAACGCGGGCCGGCAGGCCTCGCACCCGACGGAGTTGATGACGAGCTCGGCCCCCTCGAGACCGAGCTCGGCCACGAAGGCCGAGGCCATCTCGATGACTTCCGCGTCGACGGCCGGATCGGCGATGCCGAACACCTCGACGTCGAGCTGGTGGAACTGCCGGTAGCGGCCCTTCTGCGGGCGCTCGTACCGGAACATCGGCCCCAGGCTGTACAGCTTGGCGAACGGCAGGGCCTGCTCCAGGCCGTGCTCGACGAAGGCGCGGACGAGGCTGGGCGTCGCCTCGGGCCGCAGGGTGACGCGCTCGCCGCCCTTGTCGGTGAACGCGTACATCTCCTTCTGGACGATGTCCGTCGACTCGCCGGTCCCCTTCGCGAACAGCTCCTCGCGCTCGATCACGGGAGTCCGCACCTCGACGTACCCGTAGCGCTCGCACACCTCCACCGCCGCGCGCTCGACGCGCCGCCACCGCCCCACCTCGTCGGGCAGGATGTCCCGCGTGCCGCGAATGCCGGAAATCACCGTGAGGAGGGGTCCCTTCGTTCTGCCGCCGACTGCGTCGTCACCTGCTTCTCCCGGCCCGGGGATCGTCGCCTGCGGCTCCGCTCACCGCCCAGCCAACCCTGCCGACTCCCGGGATCCGTCCGAGGACATCAGGAACTCGCGCTTGTAGGCCACGTAGTGGTCGGCGTAGCGGCGGATCGAGGCCGCCTCGTCGCCGGTGGTCGCCCGCCGCACGCGGCCGGGGCTGCCCATGACCAGCGAGCCCGGCGGAATGGCGGTCCCCTCGGCCACGAGGGTGCCGGCCGCGACGATCGACCCGGCCCCGACGACGGCGCCGTTCAGCACGATCGCCCCCATGCCGATGAGGCAACGGTCCTCGACCACGCAGCCGTGGAGAATCGCCCCGTGCCCCACCGTCACCTCGTCGCCGAGCCGGGTCGGGTGAGTCCCGCTCATCCCGTGGAGCACGCTCCCGTCCTGGATGTTGGTGCGGTCGCCTACCCGTATCCAGTGGACGTCGCCGCGCAGCACCGCGTTCATCCAGACGCTGCTGTCCTCGCCGATCTCGACGTCGCCGATGACCTGGGCGCTTTCGTCTACGAACGCCGACCCGGCGACTCGCGGAAAGCCGGCGCGGTGGGGCCGAAGCACGGCGTGAATTATATGTCGAACCGGCGGGCGGCCGGCGGCGCGTCGGGCCCGGGCGGGGCGGTGGCATAATGAGGGGCGATGGAGGTCCAGGATCGGCTCGGCCGGCCGCTCGCCAACCTGCGGGTATCGGTGACCGACCGGTGCAACCTGCGGTGCCACTACTGCATGCCCGAGGCGGAGTACGTCTGGCTGCCCCGCGACGACATCCTGACGTTCGAGGAGATCGACCGCCTGGTCGACGTGTTCGCGGCCCTCGGGACCGACAAGGTCCGCATCACCGGGGGCGAGCCGCTGCTCCGCACCGACCTGCCCGACCTCGTCGCGCTGCTTGCCGGCAAGGCGGCGTTGCGCGACCTCGCCCTGACCACGAACGGCATCCTCCTCGCCGCTCAGGTCTCGGCGCTGCGGCAGGCCGGCCTGCCGCGCATCACCGTGAGCCTGGACACGCTGGACGCGGACCGATTCGAGGCCCTGACGCGCTTCGACCGGCACCGGGACGTCCTGGGGGGGCTGGAGGCGGCGGCCGGCGCCGGTTTCGAGAGCGTCAAGATCGACACGGTGGTGATCCGCGGCGTCAACGACGACGAGCTCGTGCCGATGCTGGAGTACGGCCGGCGCGCGAACGCCGAGGTCCGGTTCATCGAGTACATGGACGTGGGCGGCGCCACCCGCTGGTCGATGGACGACGTCGTGCCGCGCCGCGAGATGCTCGACCGGCTGGCCGCCCACTACGGAGGGACCGAGGCGGTCGACGAGTCCACCGCCGCGCCCGCCGACCGCTTCACCCTGCCCGACGGCCTCGTGTTCGGCATCATCTCGTCGACGACCGAGCCCTTCTGCCGGCAATGCGACCGCAGCCGCCTCACCGCCGACGGGCTCTGGTACCGCTGCCTCTACGCACGCACCGGCACCGACCTGCGTGGGCCCCTGCGGGCCGGCGCGAGCCGCGAGGCCCTGCAGGACCTCATCGCGGCCACCTGGCGGCAGCGCGACGACCGCGGCGCCGAGGAACGCCTGGCCGCCGCCGACCGCTCCACCTTCATCCCCGTCGAGGCGCTGCAGAGCCAGCCCCACCTCGAGATGCACACGCGCGGCGGGTGATCGCCGTCAGTCGCCCCCCTCGGCGTCGCCGATTGCCAGGATCGTCCCGGTTCGTCCGACCGCTCTCGCGTTCATCGCCTGGTTGCGGATGCGGCCCCGGTTCCATCCCCGGGCTGCAAGGCAGGCGTTCACCCCTTCTTCTTCGAATCCGTTTCGCGCTTCGTGCTCGGTTCTGTACCTGCGTTGCGCGAGCCCGCGGTGGTTCCGGGTGGTCACCGTCACCGCGTCCGGGCTGCTGGCGACGACGAGACGCCGATACCTGGCCTCCCGGACCGCCCGCCGTGCCTGTTCGGCCGGATCGGCCAGGATGTCCTGGAGTCTCTCGGGAACCCCCGTGAGCTCGGTGCGGGCCTCGTCGCGGTACCGGTCGCACCGTTTTCTCCAGTGTGTCGAGGCCGCAGCCAGCGTGCGCTCGTTGGTTGCGTTCACCGCGATCGCGGTCGCTGCGGGATCGATCCGCCACCCGACCGCGACGTCGTAGAGGTCGCGCACGGGTGCGGCGAGGCTCCGGTGCCGGAGCTTACCCGTCAGTACCTGTGCGGGGCCGAGGAGGACCGCGAGCCCCGTCTCGAGGGTCTCCGTCGTGTGGCCCATCCTGGGCACCGGTGGTGTGGTGATCAGTTCGATCTTCCCCGTCGGGAAGTGGATGGTGGGTGTGCCCCCGAGCTCGATACCGGTCGCCCCGGCGGTCTCCATCGCCCGCCAGAAGTCGGGGTTGTGCTTCTTCGCGAGCCGAGCGATCTCGGTTTCGGGATGGACCACGAGGTCCAGGTCGCTGCTCTCGCGGTGCCGCCAGCGGGCGCCCAGGACCGTGCCCCCGGTCAGGGCCCATCCGGATCGCCCCGGTGTCACCGGCGTCAGGAACGCGTCGAGAATGTGGTGGGTTTTCGCGAGGAGGTCGGCGGCCGGTTCCGGCAGCCTCAGCCGCGTCATCGCGCTCTCAAGGTGTTCAGGTAGTCGTTCCGTGCCGGGTTGTCGTCCTGGGCGCCGGCCCGGTGGGCCGCGGCGACCAGGTCCCGCAGAGTGTAGGCCTCTTCGGCCCAGGCCAGAATCACGTCCTCGTCCGTCGCCTCGAGCATCCACATGGAGACGAGGCATCGCTGGCGCTCTGTCGGCCGGGGAGCGCGGACGGCGTCGTAGAACTCCCGGCCGGTCGGCCGGTCGGGCCAACCGGCGCAGCTTCGAGCGATCCTGTTCCTCACTGTACGGCTGTCCGGGCCGATTTCCGTCTCGTCGGTCGTCACGCCGCAGCTTCGGCGGATCTCCGCGTTCCCCCGTTCGGTGTCGAATGCACCGGCCGGGGCGAGCTCGTGGGCGCTGTCGGCCGTCGTCGTTGCCGCCTCCCGTGCGGTTGCTCGTGGGCGTTTCGCAGCCATCGTTCCCCAGAGCTCGAGTCTAGCACGCGGATCGGCGGTCCTGGCGTGACCTGGCGTGCGTTCACGAGGGAATCCCTCGCGCCTTGCGCGGACGGCCCCGCGCCAATCATGTCAAGATGGGGCCGTCCACCGGGCGCGGCGTCCCGGACGAGGCGCGGCACGGAGCGAGGGCGACATGACAGGACGACGAAGCAGTCGGGCGAGAGTATGGAGCCGCCGCGAGGCGATGCGTATTGTCGGACTCGGCGGCGCCGGTCTGGCGGCCGCGTGCGGCCGCCCGCCGGAGACCGCGCCACCCACCAGGTCGGCGGCCCCCGTCGGGCCGTCCTTTCCGGAAGGGGCGATAGTCCGCACCATACTGGAGGACGTTCCGCCGGACCGACTGGCGCACGGCGCCGTGCTCTTCCACGAGCACATGTCGCTGGACCTTGCGTTCTGGGACCGGCTGCTGGGGGCGGAGAACCCGGCGCGGGAGCGGTTCATCGGGCCGCCCGATTCTCCCTACTTCATGCAGGACGCGGAGGTCATGGCGGCCGAGCTGGAGGCGGCGGCCCGCGAGGGGGTCGCGGCGCTCGTGGACGGCGGCCACGACGACATGGGGCGGAGCGTGGCGTTCCTGCGCGAGGTCTCCGAGCGCTCCGGCATGCCGATCGTGGCGAGCGGCGGCTACTACACCGACCCGTTCCATCCCCCGGAGCTGGCGGATCGGAGCGAGGACGAGATCGCGGAGGCGCTGGCCGGGGCGGCCGCGGCGGAGCGGTGGGGGGCCTTCGGCGAGATCGGGAGCTCGGCCGAGATCACGCCGTCGGAGCGCAAGGCGTTCAACGCCGTCGGCAAGGCCCACCTGCTGACGAACCTGCCGATCTTCACGCACACCGCGAACGGTCAGGCCGCCGAGGAACAGCTCGACCTCTTCGAGGCGCTCGGCGTCGCGCCCGGGCGCGTGGCCATCGGCCATCTCGGCGGGCTCGACGACCCCGAGGCGGCGGTCCACCGGCGCATCGCCGCGCGCGGCGCGTTCGTGGGCTTCGACCGGCTCGGCGGCGGGCCGGACGCCGACGGGCGCAAGGTGCCGATGATTCAGGCGCTGATCGCGGACGGCCACGTGGACCGCGTGCTGCTCGCGTCGGACTTCGCCGCCGCCCGGGACATCCAGCGCAACGGCGGGCCGGGCTATGCGAAGACGATTACCCGGTTCGTCCCCATGCTGCGCGAGGCGGGGGTGACCGGCGGCGAGATCCACGCCATGACCGTCGACAACCCGTTGCGGTTCCTCGCCTTCGTTCCGCCGGCATAGCCGAGGCGCGGCGTGCGCGGGAACCGGCGGGGCGTCGGCTCGCCGTCAATGAAGTGACCGTTGCTCGCCCAACCCCCCTCGGCCGATGTCCAGGGCAACCGTCAGGGCGTGGTCGAGTCGGTCGATCAGTTCAGCGCCGAGACTGCCCACGAAGTGCGTCAACCGCGACTTGGGCAGGCTCTTGAGTTCGTCGCAATGGATGCTGCTGTCGTGCCTCAGCCCCTCCCTGGGTCCGACGTCGACCTGCGTCGCGAGACCATGCCGCGCCGTGTACACCGGCGCGCAGATCACGGACGAGAATCGGGAGTCGATCGACGCCTGTCGGCTGACGACCACGAACACTCGAAACCGCTTCGGATCCCCGCCGTGAGGTCTCGCAACGCGATAGAGGTCGCCGCGCCTCACGGGTCCGCCTAGTAGCCGAGAACGTCGGCCGCCTCTTCGTTGAGCTCGTCGGCGCGGGCATCGAGAATGGCCCGATCGCGCCGGTCGATCGCGGCCCGTTCCTGCTCGGCGAGGCTCTGTCGAAGCAGTCGCTCGATCACCTGAGATCGACTCTCGCCAGCGCGGGCGGCCCTCTCCACCGCCGCCACCACCCCCGCTTCAAGTGTGATTGAGGTCTTCAGCTTCATACTTCAATCATACCCACCACGGCGAGCGCTCATCAACCACCGCGGCCGAGTCGGCGGCCCGGTCTTCGGCCTCGATCGGGAGGCGCGACCGGTCCTCGATCGGTCAGCGCCCTCGTGTCTTCCGGCGCGAGAACAGGAGGCCCGACCAGTCGTCGTCGACGGCGCAGATCTTGTAGTCGACCAGCCCCTGGTGGAGACCGGCCGAGCGGACGTCCCGCTGCGAGACGTCGGCGGCGAGGGGCGAGGTCTTCTTGGGCCAGACGATCCACAGCCGGTCGGTGGTCACGGCGCCGGCTACGTCCTCCAGCCCCTCCTCCAGATCGCGGCGGCGCGGCACGAACCAGAGGGTGAGGTCGCACGCCCCGCCGCGGCGCCGGGTGACCCTGACCCCCTCCGGCAGCTCCCCGAGAGTGGTCTCGAACCCCGCCGGCGCGTTCAGCAGCCGCACCACCGTTCCGGGCTTGATGCCGAGCTTGCGGGGCAGCGGCGTGCCGGAGTAGCCGGCCAGCACCGACGGGGGTCGGGGCACGTCGGCCGGAGGGCGCTCGAGGACCTGCCGCACCGCCGCGAGAACCTGTCGGCCGGGGGTGCAGACCGCTCCCGGAAGCAGGTGGCGAACCTGCGAGAACCGTTCCGGGCTGCCGTCGACGAACACCAGCGGCACCGCGCGCGAGGACGCCTGCTGACGAATCCCCAACCCGAAGTCCCGCCCCTGGCTCGGCGCGCGCGAGAGGTCGATGGCCACCGCGGCCGGCCGGTCCTCGCCGATCGCCTTCAGGTCCGCGGGCGTGCGAAGAGGGCGCACGTCGACCGCGTAGCCGGCCGCCCGCAGCCGCTCGATCCAGACCGCGTCGGGGTGATGGTTGAGGACCCGGATAGGCGTGGCCGACATCGTCGTCATCGGTGAACGGGTGATGGTAGCACCGGCCCGGCATGCGCGCCGGCGCCACGGCCGGCCGACAGGACGGTTCCGCGTTCGGGACTCCCGAACCGCCCCGACGCCGAAGCCGGGCTGCACGACGGGGGCCGACGGATACAATCTTGCGGGTTCGGAACCGGGTACCGGTGACGCCGGCCCGGACCCATCTCGTCGAGACGCCACATGACCGTTACCGCCACCCCCGCGCCGGACGACTCGCTCACCGCCCTGCTCCACCCGCGCTCGATCGCCATCATCGGCGCCTCGGACGACCCCGCCCGCATCGGCGGCCGGCCGCTGGCGTACACGCGCGACGCCGGGTTCGCCGGGCCCATCTTTCCCGTGAACCCGCGGCGCGCCACCGTCCAGGGCCTGCCGGCGCTCCCGAGCATCACCGACGTGCCCGAGCCCGTCGACACCGCGATCGTCGCGGTGCCCGCCCCCGCCGTCGTCGATACAGTGGAGGCGTGCGCCGCCGCCGGCGTGAAGGCCGCGGTCATCTTCAGCGCGGGGTTCGCGGAGACCGGCGACGACGGCCGCCGGCGGCAGGACGCGCTGACCGCCGTCGCCCGCGCGACGGGCATGCGCATCGTCGGCCCCAACTGCCTCGGGATCTACAACTCGGAGATCGGCTTCTACGCCACCTTCACGACCACCCTCGAGGCGGCGCACCCCGTGCCCGGCGGGGTCGGCCTCGTCAGCCAGAGCGGGGCCTACGGCAGCCACCTGTCGCTGCTCGCCACCCGCCGCCGCATCGGCATCCGGTTCCTGGTGACGACCGGCAACGAGTGCGACGTCGACGTCGCCGAGACCATCGGCTGGCTCGCCCGCCATCCCGACATCTCCGTCATCGTCGCCTACGTAGAGGGCGCGGCCGACCGCGACCGGCTGCTCGCGTCGCTCGCCCTCGCCCGCGAGCACCGCAAGCCGGTCGTCCTGCAGAAGGTGGGCCGCAGCGAGATCGGGGCGGAAGCGGTGCGGTCCCACACCGCCACCCTCGCGGGAAGCGACGCGGTGTACGACGGCGTGTTCCGCCAGTTCGGCGTCCACCGCGCCCGCGACGCCGAGGAGATGCTCGACGTCGCCTACGCCGCGAGCTTCGGGGCGTTCCCGGCGAGCCGGCGCATCGGGCTGATGAGCATCTCGGGCGGCGTCGGCGTGCAGATGGCCGACGAGGCGGTCGCCTGCGGCCTCGACGTCGCCCCGATGAGCGACCGCGCGCAGGCCCGGCTGAAGGCCCGACTGCCCTACGCCTCGCCCCGCAACCCCGTCGACATCACCGCGCAGGCGTTCAACGACCTCGACCTCATCCGCTCGAACCTCGACGTCATGCTCGAGGAGGGTCGCTACGACGCAATCGTCGCCTTCTTCACGTTCGTCGCCGCGGCCGAGGCGATGGTCGGCCCGGTTCGCGAGATCCTGCAGGCCGCCCGCCGCCGACATCCCGACCACCTGCTGGTGCTGTCCATCGTCGGCCCGCCCGACGTCGTGGAGCACTACGAGGCGGCGGGGTGTCCGGTGTTCGAGGACCCCTCGCGCGCCGTCCGCGCCGTCGCCGCCCTGGCCCGGCTCGCCGAGAGCTTCGAGCGGACCGCGAGCGCGCCCGCCGTCGCCCCCGCCACCATCCCGCTGCCCCCGCCGCCCATCGGAGAGACGGCGGCCCGCCGCATCTTCGCCGATGCGGGGCTTCCCGTCATCGAATCGCGGCTGTGCGGCACGGCCGGCGACGCGGCGGCGGCAGCGGCGGAGCTCGGGTTTCCCGTCGCCCTCAAGATCGCGTCACCCGACATCGCGCACAAGAGCGACATGGGCGGCGTGGCGCTCGACCTCGGCACCCCGGAGGCCGTGGCCCGAGCCTTCACCGCCCTCATCGCCGCCGCGCGATCGGCCCGCCCCGGGGCCCACGTCGAAGGGATCCTCGTCTCCCCCATGGTCACCGGCGGGGTCGAGATGATCCTCGGCGTGCAGCACGACCCGACGTTCGGCCCCGTGGTCATGTGCGGGCTCGGCGGCGTGTTCGTCGAGATCCTCGCGGACGTCTCCTTCCGGCCGGCCCCGTTCGACGCCGCCGAGGCGCACCGCATGCTGCGCGAACTCAGGGGATACCCGCTCCTCGCCGGCGCGCGCGGGCGCCCGCCGGGCGACGTCGACGCCCTCGCCGCCGCGCTGGCGGCCCTGTCCCGCTTCGCCGCCGCCCATGCCGATCGGCTGGAGAGCGCGGAGCTGAACCCGGTGGTGGTACGCCCTTCGGGACAGGGGGTAGTCGCGCTCGACGCGCTGATCGTTCCCGGAACTCCGGCGCCATGACCAGGCCCGGACAGCTTGTGATACGCGGCCGTGATGGCGCGGACTCCGCCTGCCCCGCTCCGCACCGCCTCGACGTGCGCCCGCCGAGCGGCCCCGGTGAAGGAGGCGAAGTGGGTTCCGGCCGGTCTCGTCGAGCGAGGTCGGTGAACTCGGGCACCGAGGCCGGCATGCCGCAGCGAAAGGCGCAGCTCCCGCTGGAAGCAGGTCGCGACGCGGGCGGCCTCGTCGGCGCCCCCCCTCTTCGGCGGCCCGATCGAGATCGCCCCGCCGGCCGTTCGACCCTACAGCGGGTTGTCCGGGAACATCATGGATCGCCACATGTGGGCCACGGGGCTGTTGTCGAACCCCAGTCCCTCCCGGGGCTGCCTGAACTGCCGGCCGATGACGTCGGTGAACTCCTCGATCTCGATCTCGCGGGCGTTCTCGTCGAAGGCGTACTGGTCGTTCACGGTGACCAGCCGCGCCTCCATGTAGTAGCGGTGGTTCCGGGCGAACTCGTGGTCCGCCTTGATGTACTCGTCGGGCTCGTAGTCCACCCCGTAGATCCGGTTGTACATCTCGGGATACTCGTACCCCACGGACTCGTCGGGGAAGAAGCGCAGCGGCTGGTGGTACTTCACGGCCCAGCTCACCCGCTCGTCGACGTACGGCGCGAAGAGCTGTGCCCCCCAGTAGCCGTGGTCCACGCGCATGAGACCCTGGGTCACGTCATGGATCAGGCACGCGAAGACGGTCCGCTCCGGCTGACCGGTCTCGACGGCATGGGTCGCGCTCTGAAGGACGTGACGGGCGGTGGCGCCGAAGCGGTGATTGAAGAAGTCGATCAGGGTCGGCCTCTCCGGCATCGGCCCCCAGGGCTCGGGCTGCGGCGTGAACAACCGTCCCGTTCCGCGCGGAGACCTCTCGTCCTGCCCCGCCTGACCGCCCCGCCCGGGCTGAGCGGCGGGGACCTTCCGGCCCAGTTGGCGGGTCATGTAGTGCTCGAGCGCCTCCGCCCGATCTTCGTGCGAAAGCGCGGCGACCGCGCCCGCGCCACCGATGGATGCGAGAAACTTGCGGCGTTCGATGTTCACGGTGCCTCCTGCAGGGTTGCTCCGGCGAGTTTCGGGGTGAGCCTCGTGTCCTCTCGCCAAGGGTGGGAGACACGAGACGGACTGGTGCCTGTTGTTTGACGACGCGCGCGGTCAGGGGTCCGTTTACAGGAACTACTCTTCGACGTGCTCCGCGTCGTCGCCGGATTCCCCTTCGAGGTCGGTGTCCTCGCGGTAGGCATGACGGAACTCGCCGCCCACCGTCTCGGGGCGCGAGTCGGGGTAGATCCGCAGCAGATCCCAGGCGTTGATGGCGGCCCTGACCTTGTAGCGCATCCGAGCCTGGATGCCCACGCCGCGGGCGCCGGTCTCCAGCCGCGGGGCCTCCCATCCGTAGGCTTCGCCGTAGATCTGCCGTAGCGTCTCCAGGGTGTCACGCACGTCGTCGGCGGTGGGCGCCGACAGGCGGATGCACTTGCGTTCGAGCAGACGCATGCCCGCCTCCGCCCCGCGCACGCGGTCCGCGTAGCGGCTGTTCGCCAGCCGCCGGCCCGCGCCCTCGCGGTCGTTCTTGCCGTCGGGACCGATGATGGCCGTTGCGAAGTCGCCCGTCACCGTCCCGACCGCGATCAGGCCCGCACCGGCGTCGCCGGCGGCCTGCCCCAGCCATCCGGCCAGCTCGGCGTAGGATCGACCGCGCTGCAGGAGCGAGTAGGAGCCGACGAGCTCCAGCTCGTCCAGCAGGACCACCCAGCCCTTGTAGCCGGCGCCCCGCATCAGCTCGACCGCGAAACGCAGACGCTGCGGGGGCAGCTCGGCGACCCTCGGCGCCCGGAAGGCGCGCCGCTGGCCGAGCACCCGCAGTCCCCGCTTGATCTCGGACACCCGTATCCGGTCGCCCGCCCAGAACGACTCGATCCGGGCGCTGAGCTCGGGGTCCCTGGCGCCCTCGTAGACCGCCACGCTGGCCGGGAAGATATCGTGCAGCGCCCCGTTCGCCGTCGCGGCGTCGACCCACTCCACGAACGCGGTGAAGGACGCCGAGTCGCGGTCGGCGGCGACGCCCAGCTCTTCGAACAGGCGTCCTCCGCGATCCGGCATCCGCGCGCTGTCGACGGCGGCGCTGAACACCTTGCCGAGGTCGTAGAGGGGCGTCTCCTTGCTGACGGCCACCGTGCTGCACACGAAGCCCTGCGCCAGGGCCAAGCGCTCCAGGTGGACCAGCAGGTGCGACTTGCCCGCGCCGAAGTCGCCGGACACGAGCACGCCCCGCGCGCGGCCCGCGCCGGCCTGCGCGTCCCCGGCGCGGGCCAGCAGCTCGGCGAACGCCGCCTCCGCCTTCGGCTGGCGGCAGCCCAGCATCTCCACCGCCGCCCGGTTGGGCACGCCGTTGCGCAACGCCTCGACGGCGCGGCGCGCCGTCAGCTTCCGTTCGTCGCGAACCATCTTGCCGCCCGTCGCGCCGCCGCAGCCGCCCCGGCGAGGCCGCTGGCCGGCTCTGACGGCGATCCCGCGCGCCGTTCGTCGCCGGGGTCTTCTGCGCCGTTCGTCGGTTCCCGCTCCTCGGGGCCGTCCGGGCGTGCGTCGTCCGGCGACAACCGCACCAACGCGGCAACCGGGTTGAGCAGGCGCCGGTCCCGCACGTCGTTCATCACCCGGGTCTTCAGCGCCTCGTAGATGCCGAAGCCGCGCGAGCCGCGGCCGGCCTCGTCGTCCAGGAAGCCGTCGCCGGTCGCCACCACGAGCAGGGCCCCGGCCAGCCGGTCGACGCCGTCGATGAACTCGCGCAGCAGCTCGTAGTGGTCGACGGTCATGGCGCGGGTGTAGTACCGCAGACCGTCCCTGGGGTTGCGCGCCACCATGACGCGGCGGTTGTCCAGCAGCACCACCGTCCCCGCGAGGCCGGCCTCGCGCACCCAGTGCAGCGCCGACTCGATGAAGTAGCGGGCGGTGGCGCGGTTGACGGCGGTGTGGATGAGAAAGGGCCGCACCGGGCTCAGGCGCGTCTCCTCTCCGGTCAGCCAGTCCAGCACCGGCTGGCCGTCGTAGCTGCCGTCCGACCGATCTCCGGTCTGCTCGCACAGAAACGTCATGGCCGCCCGGAAGTCGCGGGCCATCGCGGGGTGCTTGTAGACACGCGCCTCGATGTCGGGCCGGAGACGCATGAGCACGGTCCGCGGCTCGAGATCGTTGGCGCCGGCGATGGCGTCGAACACGTCGCCGCCGCCCTCAGCGTCGATGGCGTCGACGCGATACCGTCTCTCCGCGGCCAGCCGCAGCACCCGGCGGCGCGCCAGCCCGCGCCAGTCGATGCCGCGCGCCAGACCGAAGAAGACGTCCTGCGGCATGTGGGCCCGCAGCTCCGCCGCGTCGAGGGCGACGAAGAGGTAGCCCGACTCGCGGCAGCGCTGCTCCAGGGCGTCGCGCAGCACGGGCCGCGCCTCGTCCGGGGTCACCGCGAACTTGACGGCCGCGCCCCCGTCGCGGACGAACCCCGACAGGTACTCGTCGTCGATCCGCCGCAACCACTCGTCGAGGGGGATGGCGTCCGTCATCACCCGTCCGCGGTGAAGCTGATGCCGTAGTACCGCGCCTCCTGACCGTCCGGGCCCACGAACGTGAAGAGGCCGGACCGCCGCGTGCCGGTGGAGGCCGGGAAAGAGACGGCGGCGCCCTTCCGCGTCCGGCGGGGGCCCTCGGCCTCGAGAATGAAGAGGTCCCGGGCGAAGTCCGTCCGGTCGTACTCGCGGCTCGCGCCCGGCAGCGACGTGAGGAGCTTGTAGATCCGGGTCAGGGGCACCACGGGCCCGTCGCCGGCCGCGCGGCCCGCGGCGTCCTCGCGCACGATCTCGGCATAGACCGTGTAGATCGCCTCGAGGAAGCGGTCCGACCGGAATCGGGCCGGCCTGCTCTGGTTCTTCAGCAGCAGGCCGGCCAGGTGGGACGGGCGGATGGCGGCGACCCGCTTCCCGTCCACCCGCACCGCCCGGTCGCCGGGCAGGATGCGCAAGATGGACGGGTACGAGATCAGCTTGCCGTCCCGCTCGTAGACGTTCAGCCCGAGCACCTCGGCGACGGCGCACAGCTCCGCGGCGTAGCCGTCCTCGAGGTACCGCTGCTCGTCCTCGTCAGGCAGAGGCCACGAGTCGGCGGCGCTCGAGACCGCCTGACTCACCTCGGGCAGGACCGCGTCGAAGTCGCTCCGCACCCGCTTGATGGCTGCGACGTTGCCCTCGCGGGCCGCCTTCTGCATCTTCTTGGCCAGGGAAACCAGTGCCCGCGCCGACACGACCGCGGCGCCCGCGGCGCGCTCCACGTCCTCGAAAGCCTGTTCGAAACCGTTCACCGTCCGCATTCCCTCCCCGCAACGTGCACCGCCGGCCGATGTCCTCACGGCCGCTGCCCGGATGCGGGCGAGTCTACTACAGACCGTGCGCGGCGCATGGTGCTGACGGTCCGGACGGGAACCACGCCGTACGCGCCGAGGGCGATGGCGCAGACCGTGCGCGGCTCATGTCCCGAGGGGCGCCCGCCGGAAGTCGGGGACCGACCCGCCCTGGAACGGACCGGAGGAGTGTGACTACTTGTCACGCGCGACGCCGCAGGGGATTCTCCCGGCGCAGGCCCGGGAACCGCGCGAAGTCGGCGTCGCACGAAACCAGCTTCGCGCCGCGGGTGATCGCCAATGCCGCGAGGTGGGCATCGGTCGCGAGATTGCCCGCGACGCCGGTCTCCGCCAGCAAGCTCCGCAAGGTGCGCCAGTGCTCGCGGGTCTCCGTGACCAGCGAGACGACGTCGAGAGCCAGCCAATCGTCGATCTGGAGCGCGGCGTCCTCGGCCGACAGCGGTTGCGGGAAGACCCGCCGACGCGTGGACACGCGCAAGAAGCCGGATACGACCATCCACGCCAGTCCGATGGTCTCGTCGCCGCTCAGCGCGCCCTCCCACGACGCCGCCAGCCGGCCGTGATGCGGCGCGTCCTCGTTCACCACGTACAGCAGCTCGTTGAGATCGACGATCTTCATTTGCGCAACGCCAGCTTGCGGGCCACCTCCTCGTCTTCGAGATCGGCGGCCAACGCCAAGGCCTTGTCGAGGTCCGCGAGAGGCCGGCCCATCGCGACGGTACGCTGCCTGTACGGTCGTGCGGATCGTCGTCGGCGATCGGGATCGGTCAGCCCGGCGCGGAGCGTACGATTCAGCATGCGCGTCAGAGAGACGCCGGCGCCGTGGGCGCGCCGCTTGAGCTCGGCCATCAGATCGTCGTCGATCCGTACCGTGCTGCGCATGATGGCATCATAGCATCAGGATGTAGGATACGAAGACATCATCTCGCCGGAACGGCGCGGACGAGGATTCGGGATCCCCCGGCGACTTCGAGGATCCGGCGCGAAATCGGGTGTTGTTCCGTCATGCAGATCACCATCGATGCAGCCGGCCGCGTCGTGATTCCGAAATCGATGCGTGACAGCCTGGGCCTGACGGGCGGGGGAACCATCGAGATCCGCGAACGGGAAGGCGTCATCGAGATCGAGCCGGCAGCCACGACGGTGCGTCTCGAAGAACGGAACGGCCATCTCGTCGCGGTTCCGGATCGCGAGCTTCCGCCGCTGACCGATGATCTCGTTCGCGCTACCCTCGAGAAGACACGCCGGTGATGCCCGTGATCGATGCGAGCGTCGTCGTCGCCGGCTTCGCGGCATCGCACGACGGCCACGACGCGGCTCCACCACCGATCGAGCGGCGCCCCCCCGAGCACCCGCCCACGAGCTGATCCAAACGCTCGGCCGCCTCGCCGGGCGCTGCACGTAGAATCGGCGACATGGGCGGCCACGAGTGCTACCACTGCAAGCAGTGGGTCGAAGAGGGCGAGGCGCACGACTGCTGGACGACGACCGAGGCGGCGTTGACCGCCGACCTGTCCGAGGACCTGCGGGAGGCCTGGGAGCGGCTGCGCGAGACCGCGACGGAGCTCGGCGACCAGCGCGTCTACGCCTCGCACCGGTCCATCATGTTCTCACGGGGGTCCTGCTACTGCTTCGTCCGTCCGAAGCGCACCTTCCTCGAGCTGAACGTCTTCCTCGGCCGCACGGTGGACGCCCCCCAGGTGCGCCGCGTCGACCGGGTCTCGAAGTCCAAGCTGCGGCACACCATTCCGGTCCGGCACCGCGACGAGGTGGAGCCGCCGATCACCGACTGGCTCGCGGAAGCGTACGCGCTGTCCGCCGCGCCGACCGCCGCGCCGGAGGCCCTCGACCGGGGCTGAATGAGATTGACCGGATCACCAAGGCAGAAGCCATGAACGAGCAGAACCTGCACCGATGGCGGGAGCGGGAGCTCCGGCGCCGACTGGTCGAGGAAGCCCAAGGACGGACAGAGACGCTCGCCCCCCCGACGCCTTCAGCGACGCCTACGCCCCCGAGAAGCCCGAAGACGGGGGTCGACGAGGCAGAGAATCACGGACCGTGGAGGGAATACTCGGCGGCGGATGCTGCGGGTGGCGCGAACCGCCGGACGCCGCCGAGCTGTACGACGCAATGCGCACCGACCAACCGACGAAACGGCAGATGGCGGTCGCGGGAGCGCTCATCAGCGAGGCCGACATCGACGACATGTTGATGGCTCACCTCGAAGGGGCGTTCACGTGGAGGCAACTCGCGACGATGATCCACAGGCTGGGGATGGAAACCTCGGAGCTGAGCACGTACCTGAACAAACGGGCCACCCGGCCCAGAACGCCACCGCCCGCCGGAAGCGCCGAAGTCCGTGAGTCTGCGGCCGCTTCCGGGCCGGGGAGGGCGTGGAGGCCCGCTTCTTCAGCCGGCGCAACACCTATCTCTTCATCGGCGACCACAAGTACTGGCTGATGACCCACTGGGACGACCTCGACCTCGATCGCGCGGACGACTACGTGCTGAACCGCGCCCGCCTCTACCGCGACCGCCGAGACTTCGTCATACGAGGACTTCATCGAGGGGATTCGTCCGACGCTGGAGGGCAGCCAGACGGCCTTCCGGCTCGTGCGCGGGCCGCTACGGCAGGCCGCCGAGGCGGCCAGAAGCGACGCCCGGGAAGCCGCGACGAGTGGCGAGGCCCCCAAGAGACACTACCTCGTCATCGACGAGATCAACCGCGGCAGCCTCGCCAAGGTGTTCGGCGAGCTGTACTTCCTGCTGGAGTACCGTGACCACGGGATCCAGTTGCCGTACTCGCAAGAGCCCTTCTCGCTGCCGAAGAACCTCTATCTCATCGGCACGATGAACACCGCCGACCGGTCGATCGCGCTGGTCGACCTCGCCCTGCGCCGGCGCTTCCACTTCGTGGACCTGCTGCACGGCTACCGTACCCGGGAGGAGACGCTGCCGGCGGTGCGCGGCCGCATCCGCTTCGACGCGCAGGTCCGCCGGCGATTCGGCCTGGTGCCGCCCGTCGAGGTGCGACACGACGACTACACGGCCGACATCACCGCGAATCGCCTGGTGAAGGCGGCGGTCGTCCGGCTCGGGCGCATGCGCATCCGCCACCGGCGGAACCGGGACGCCTTGCGCTGGACGGCCGCGGTGCTGGCGGACGTGACGCATGAGGAGTACCGCCCCACGGCGGTGCCGAAGGTGACGTTCGACCGCCTGAACCGCCACTATCGCCGGGTCGTCGCCCTCGCCCGGCTCGTCCTCCAGGGGTGGGCCTTCGAGGCGGACCGGGGCGACGACGTACGCGCCCCCGGCTTCCTGGTGGACATGAACCTCCTGTTCGAGCGGTTCGTCGTGCGGGCGTTGCGCGAGGCGCTCGGCGCCGACGACCGGACGCTGCGTTCCGGCGGCGGGGCCACGCTCGACGAAGCGGAACGGATTCGGCTCGAACCCGACCTGTCGTGGTGGCCCCACGGCAAATGCACCTTCGTGGGCGACGTGAAGTACAAGCGCGACGACCGTATATCCAACCCCGACCTCTACCAGTTGCTCGCGTACGCCACCGCGTTCGATCTGCCCGGCGGGCTGCTGATCTACGCCGGCAAGTCCCCACCGAGCACGCACGTGGTGCGGCACGTCGGCAAGCGCCTGGAAGTCGTGTCTGTCGACTTGTCAGGCTCGCTCCCGGAAACCCTCGCGTGCGTGGAGCAGGTAGCCCGCCGCATTCGACGGGCGGCCGGCGGCGCCGGTCGGCTTGCCCGCCCCGCGTGACACGACTCCACGGGCAGGCTGGTCCGGGCAGGGACACGCCGGGTTACGGCCTTCTCTCACCGAGCATCTGGAAGAACGGGGCCCGGCCCGCCGACGGGAGCGCCATCGATCGGGCCGCGCCCCCGCGGTTGACGACTCCGGCGTTCGCCGGCCCCTCGTTGGGTCCCGGCGCGACTCCCCGGCTGGCCCGTGCGACGGAGAGGACCGCACGGCGTCCGTCGATCTCGGAGCATCTCCATGACGCTCCTTCGGCGCCTGGTGCTGCCCAACCATCCGCCCCCGCCCGGCGCCTTGCCCGGGTCTTGCCCCTGTCATGCTGATTTGGTGGATTCCAGGCATGAGAGCGACAACCATAAAGCTGGAGGGCAAGCTACTCGAGGACATCGAAGCCGCAAAGCCGGCAGGCCGAAGCACCTCCGCTCACGTCCGCCGGGTGCTGCAGAAGGACATCGAGAGGCGGCAGGCAAGGGACGCCGCCGGCAGGTTCAGAGCCTTCCTCGAGGCTCATCCGGAAGAGCAGGCGTGGCTCGCCGACTGGGACGGCGCCGATCTGGCCGCGCACCCCGCGCGAGGACCCGAGGCGTGACGAACCGAGGCTCGCTGTTCTGGACCAATCCGGGCACCACCTCGTCGCCGGCTCTCTGTCTCTGCGATTGACCGGCGCCCGCGCACCCGTTCTGAACATGCTGTTCACACGGGCGGCCTCCCTGAACGACAAAGGACCTCACGGCGTCAGCCGCGAGGCCCCATGCATGGTGTTCAAGCTGATCGCCGCCCGGCGGCGGCAGCCGGGGCCCGGCTCTACCCGACGCCGACCGGCTGGCGCTCTTCGGCCTTCGCCTTCGCGCCGCCGAGGCCCTGGATCTGGATGAGGCCCTCCGTCTGCGCCTCCTCCTTCAGGATGTGCTGGCGGTAGAGCTCGGCCATCCGCTTGTTCTCGGCCTCCTGCTTCATCCGCTCGCGGGCCTCGAGCTTCTCCTGGCGGGCGTTCTTGGCGATGCCCTTCTCGTCGAGGTCGGTCTGCTGGCCCGCCGCCACCGCCTCGGGGTCGAGCACCAGGTGGTGTTCGGTGCTCGGCATGGCGACCTTCTTGCCGCCGGCGAAGATCTCGTGGCGGCCGTGCTCGTCGTACCACTTGGTGAGGGTGGCGGTCATGTGCATCTTCTCGATGATGTTCCGCCAGCCGATGCCGGTGTTGTAGGCGCAGAACGAGATCTCGCCCTCCTGCGTGGCGTAGGGGATGATGCACCGCTCGGTGCGCCGGAAGTCGTAGTTGAAGAGGTCCTGGAACCACATGCCGGCGATGAACAGGAAGTTCCAGCGGTCGGACCGCCGCCTGGCGATGTCGGCCCGCGTCCGGTCGCCGGTCACGCTGCCGTAGTCCTTCTTCGAGGCCCCGAAGGTCTTGTCGAACTTCTGCAGCAGGTCCCACAGCTTGAAGTGGGTCGGCGCCTTGAACGGGTCGTAGTTCCGCATCAGGGCGAGGGCCATGCCGAGGACGGAGGTCCGGCGGCCGCGGCCGCCGTCGTTGACCCGGCCGAGGTCCTTGGCCAGCCGCTCCGCCTTCAGGAACGCGGTGACCGGCACCGACTCCTTCGTCTCCTTGTCGATCATCACCGCCATGCCCACGCCGCAGTTGGGGTGGCAGCCGCAGTTGAGCTGGCCCCAGTCGGCCTGCGGGCCGTGGACGTAGTCGGCCGAGTCGGTGAACGTGCCCATGAACGAGATGGGGAACCAGTCGCGGACGGGCTCGCCGATGCCGGTCTGGTCCTTCACGTCGTGGGCGAGGTGCGACAGGGTGTAGCGCTGGGCGTGCCGACGCTCGTCGGTGATCTCCTCGTCGCGGCCCGTGAACGACACCGGCTGGAACGACAGGAAGTTGATCTTCTTCGGGTTGTCGAGCGCGAACTGGACGACCCGGCCCACCTGCTCGTTGTTGATGCCGTTGAGGATGGTGATGACGGGCACGATGTCGACGCCCGCCTTGTGCAGGTGCTCGATGG
>JAJEEA010000133.1 GCA_022821235.1 Vicinamibacteria bacterium | reverse complement strand
CGAGCAGGGCCGCCGCCAGCGCGGGCACGACCCACCCTCGACACCAGGTTACGGTCACGTCCGCCATCCCGACCCCGCCCGTCCTCCCGCGCCTCAGATGGACAGCCGCCCGGTGCTGTCGCCGACGCTCTTCCGCTCGATGCCGTAGAGCTCGAGGATGCTCAGCAGCAGGTTGGCGGTCCGCTCCGTCGAGTCGGGGAACACGAGGTGGCGGTTCCCCTTGAACGTCCCGTTCACGCCGCCGACCAGGATCACCGGCACCTTCTCGTGGGCGTGGCGGTGCGAGTTGCCCATGTTGCTGCTCTTGTAGATGAGCGCGTGGTCGAGCAGGTTGCCATCGCCGTCGGGGACGTTCCGCAGCTTGTCGCAGAAGTACGCCAGGTTCTCGACGTGGTAGCGGTTCACCTTGGCGTAGTTCGCCTTGTTCTCGGGGATGTCGCCGTGGTGCGACGTCCCGTGCCACCCGCCCTCGTAGCCCGACTCGGGGAAGCTGCTCGCCGACAGGTCGCGGCCCAGCATGAGGGTCGCCGAGCGGGTGATGTCGGCCTGGAACGCCATCGCCATCAGGTCGTACATCAGCTTGAAGTGGACGTCCTTGTCCTCGGGGATGCCGAACGGCACCTCGCCCGACAGCTCCACCTCGGGGTTGCTGGTGGCGATGCGGATGCGCCGCTCGAGCTCGCGGACGTTCTCGAGATAGTCGTCGAGCCGGGTGCGGTCGCCGGGGCCGAGGCCCTGCTTGAAGTGGGCCAGCTCGTGGGTCACCGAGTCGAGCACGCTGACCGTCTGCAGCCGGCCCGCGCGCCGCTCCTCGGGGCTGGCGCCGTCGCCGAACATGCGCTCGAACGCCATCCGCGGGTTGATCTCGGTGGGCAGCGGGGTGGTCGGCGTGGACCACGAGACCGAGTTGGTGTACGCGCAACTGTAGCCCCAGTTGCAGTTGCCGCTGTTGCCGCTGGGGTCCTCGATGCCGAGCTGGATGGACGAGAGCAGCGTGTCGCGGCCCCACCGCCCGGCGATCCGCTGGTCGATGGTGACGTCCAGGTACGGGGTCACGGCGTCGCGCTTCGGCCGCGCGCCGGACAGGAAGACGGCGCCGCGGGCGTGGTTGCCGCCCGGCTCGTCCACCGTCGAGTACGCCGCGGTGCAGTCGAGGCCGCTGATGAGCACGGTGCGGTCGCGGAACGGCTCGAGCGGCTTGGTGATGAACGAGAACTCGAAGTCGCGGCCCGCCTGCAGCGGGCTCCAGTAGCCCGGCGAGGCCCCGTGGGGATGCCAGATGCCGACGAACCGCGGCACCGGCCGGGCCGCGGTCCTCGCGATAGCGGTGCTCGCGGGCACCATCGCGTCGAGCAGCGGCATCGCCACGGTCACGCCGACGCCGCGCAGGAACGTCCGGCGGGGAATGTGCTTCTTCGTGTTGAACATCAGCGGCTCCTCGGCAGCATCCGATTCGCGTCGTCCTGCCGTTTCCGATACCCGAACCACCCGAACGCGGCCGTTGCCCCGGGGAAGAGCCCCACTCAGGGCGCCGCGCCGCCGTCCGCGGCCACCCCCGCGGGGGGCGTCATCCGCATCCGGAACGGCGGGCTCTCGACGATGCCGAGCACGATCGACGAGAAGCGGTAGTCGTCCTCCGCCGCGTCCCGCACGATCGACCGCACCACCGGCATGTCGTAGTACTCGACCCCGCGCCCCAGGCCGTAGGTCATCAGCTTCTCGGTCAGCGTGCGCACGAACTGCGGGGCGTAGCGCAGCAGCGCCTGCCGCAGCTCGACCGGCCCGTCGACCGCGGTGCCGTCGTGGAGCACCGCCGACGCGTCGATCGGCGTCCCCCCTTCCCCGCCGTCCTTGAGGCGCCACTGCGCGTCGGCGGACAGGTTCTCGAGGGCGAACCCGATGGGGTCCATGATGCGGTGACAGCTCGCGCAGGCGGGGCTGTCGCGGTGCATCGTCATCTGCTCGCGCAGGCTCAGCACGCGGTCGGGCCCGTCGCCCGTCTCCTCGAGGGCGGGCACGTTGGGCGGGGGCTCGGGGGGCGGCGTGCCGAGGATGTTCTCGAGCACCCAGACCCCCCGCTTCACCGGCGACGTGCGGTTGCTCTGGACCCACGTGACGGACAGGAAGCTGCCCTGTCCGAGCAGCCCGCGCCGGAAGTCGAGATCGGCCCCGAGCTGCACCCGCCGGTAGTGCGAGCCGTAGATGCCGGGAATGTCGTAGTGCTTCGCGAGGCGCTCGTTGAGGAACGCGTAGTCGGCGGTCAGCAGGTCGACGACGTTGCGGTCCTCGCGCATGACGCTCTCGAAGAGCAGCTCCGTCTCGCGCGCGAACGCCTCGCGCAGCTCGTCGTCCCAGTCGGGGAACACCGCCTGGGCCGGCGCCGTCGTCGCGAGGTTCCGCAGGTACAGCCACTGCTGCGCGAAGTTCTCGACGAGGCTCGCGGACCGGGGATCGGCGAGCATGCGGCGCACCTGCCGCTCGCGCCCGGCGGGGTCGCGCAACGCGCCCCGGCTCGCGGCGTCGATGAGCTCGTCGTCGGGGATGCTGCTCCAGAGGAAGAACGACAGCCGCGACGCGAGCTCGAGGTCGCTGACCGGGTAGATGCGGCCGGGCTCGTTGTCGACCGGCTCGCGCTCGACCCGGATGAGGAACTGGGGGCTGGCGAGAATGCGCCGCAGGGCCAGCTCGATGCCGTCCTCGAACGTCCCCCGCGCGCGCCCTTCCTCGTAGAACGGCATCAGGGCGTCGAGGTCCTCCCCGGTCGCAGGGCGCCGGTAGGCGCGCCGGGCCAGCGTGGTCAGGATCTCGCGCGCGCAGGGCGCCTCTTCTTCGGCGGCGGACGGCCGGCACGTGAACACCCGGAGGATGCTGCGCGAGTCGGTGGCGCGGGTGGCGTCGAAGGGCCCCTGGATGTTGAGGGCGCCGATGGCCGGGTAGGTGGTCAGCTCGCGGACGCGGCCGTTCTCGAGCGACTTGCGCTCGAAGTGCCTGGCGACGTCGAGGCTGGGCCGGAAGTTCGTCGCCACGAACGTGGCCCCCACCAGGCGGGAGCCGGCCTTCACGGGCAGGGTGACCTCGAGGTGCCCGTCGCGCGCTGCGTCCATGCCCCGGAACGCGCCCATGCCGGCGTACCGCCACCCGTGCACCCGCTCGCCGTCGATGTACAGCTCGAGCTGCTCGCCGGGAATGTAGGTGCCGACGCCGAGGTTGCGGATGGTGAACGTGTAGTCGCCGTCGCCCGGGAACACGTGGCGGACCGCCATCCCCCCGCGGGTGCCCAGCGGCATGCCCGGCAGGTGCAGGTTCTGCGAGCTGTCGGTCCGGCTGATGTAGGTCGCCTCGGTCGGGGTGTTCCAGTAGCCCACGGCCATGCGGGCCACCTTGGCGGCGGCGCTGACGTAGGTCTCGAGCAGGGTCGGCGAGATGGTCAGCGACCCCGCGATGTTGTCGAAGCCGCGGCTCGAGTCGTCGGCGGGCAGCAGGGTCGCCGGGTCGATCTCCAGGTCGAGGAGGTCGCGGATGACGTTGGCGTACTCGGTCCGGTTAAGGCGGTGCAGTATCTTGGTGCCGGGGTTCATCCGCGCCGACCGGTCGATCTCGGCCTCCAGCCAGTCGCGGAACGCGACGTACTCCGCCTCGGGGGGGCGGCGCATGCCCGGGGGAGGCATCATGCCGGCGCGCAGCTTGCGCACCACCCGCTCCCACAGCTCGGGGTCCTCGCCCACCGCGGCGAGGTCGCGGCCCTCGAGCGACAGGTTGGCGGCGCGGGTGCGGTCGTTGTGGCAGGACAGGCAGTACCGCTGGACGAGCTCGCGGTGCGCGGCCGGGGCGGCGGGCGCCTCGGCCTCCTGTGCGGCGGCGCCCGCGACGCCGGGGCCCGCCAACAGCGCCGCGAGGACGACGACCACCAGTCGATGCAGCATCGCCGACTCCAGAACCCGGCCGCGCGGCGTTCTCCCGAGGAACACGCCGCGACGCGCCGGGCGCACGGGTCCCCGGTACCCCTGATGACTGCCGACAACTATGCGGGAACGACCGCCTCAATGCAAGCCCTTCCTCCCCCCGGAGCCCGTAGCGAAGCCCCCCGCTGCACCCCTCGCCGAAGGCACCGACGGACGCCGAAGGTGCGGGCGGTCGGCGTGGACGCGGGCGGCGGGACGCCGCAGACGCGGTCGGGCGCCGAGCGCGCGGGCGGCGGGTTGCCGAGGGCGCCGG
>JAJEEA010000119.1 GCA_022821235.1 Vicinamibacteria bacterium | reverse complement strand
CGGCGGCGGGGCCCCGGCGCCGCCGGGACCGTTCGCCGGCGCCCCGGCGGGGGCGTTCGTGGTGCAGGTGATGAGCGTTCGCGGCGCCGCGGCGGCGCGCTCGGTCGAGGCGGACCTGGAGGCCAAGGGATACCCGGCCGTGGTCGAGCCGCTGCCGGGGGTCCCCGGGTCGCTGCACCGCGTCGGGGTCGGTCCCTTCGCCGACCGCGTCGAGGCCGAGCGGGTCAGCCTTCGCCTCCGCACCGAGGAACGGTTCGAGCCCTGGGTCACGCAGTCCGCGCCGTAGAGCCGTCCCCGGAGGCGGTATCCTGGTCTCAACCCTGTTTCTGGCGGTGCTCGCCGGTTACCTGCCGGGATCGTGCCCGACCTCGGCGCCGATCAGCCGGTGGCTCTACGGGAGCGACGTCCGCGGGCACGGCAGCGGCAACCCCGGTGCCACGAACATGCTCCGGGTGTTCGGCTGGCGGCCGGCGCTGGCGGTGCTGGCGCTCGATGCCGCGAAGGGGTACATTCCGGCCCTGCTCGCGTTCCGGCTGGCGGGCGAAGGCCCGGTTCCCGCGACGACGCTGGGGCTGGTCGCCGGCGCGGCCGCGACCCTCGGGCACTGCCACCCGGTCTTCGCGGGGTTCCGCGGGGGCAAGGGGGTCGCCACTGCGGCCGGGGCGTTCCTCGCGGCGTATCCGGGCGCGGTGGCGGGCGGGCTCGCGGTCTTCGCGGCGCTCCTGAAGCTGTCGCGCTACGTGTCGGCGGCCTCCATCGGCGCGGCGTCGGCGATGCCGGCGATCCTGCTGGCGTTCCGGTACCGGCCGGACCTCGCGGTGCCGCTCCATGACGTGTACCTGGCGGGGGCGCTGGCCGGCTTCATCGTGTTCAACCACCGCTCGAACCTCGCGCGGCTGCGGCAGGGGCGAGAGCCCCGGGTGGGGGCCGGCGGCGGCGCGGGCGCCGTCCCGGCGTCGCGGGGTGACGAGACCCGGACGTAGGTAGCAATGCCGATGTCGTAGAAGCCGTCCCGGCGGCGCGGCGGGACGAGACCTGGACGCAGGTGGCGATGGCGGTGTTGTAGAAGCGGCCCCGGCGGGGCGGGGAGACGAGATCCGGACGCAGTTGGCGTGCCGGCGTTGCAGAAGCCGCGCCGCGGGCGGACGAGACCATCACAGGAGGACGGACGTGACCATCGAGATCGACGAACAGCTCAAGCGCTACCAGGACCTCGTGGAGCGGTCGCTCGCCCTGCGCGGCTATCTTTGACACCCCGGGCACCGACCGCGAGCTGCGCGAGCTCGAGACGCGCGCCGCCGCCGCCGACTTCTGGAGCGACCCGGACAGGGCGCAGGAGGTGCTGCGCCGCCGCCGGCGCCTGCAGGACGACCGCGACCTCGCGGAGTCGCTGCGGAGCAAGGCGGAGGACCTCGGCGTCCTCGTCGACTGGATCGGGCAGGGCGAGCCGGTGGGGGAGGACCTCGTGGCCGCCCTCGACGCCCTCGCGGCGGAGGTCGAGGCCGGCGAGATCAAGAAGATGCTCGGCGGCGAGCACGACGACAAGAACGCCATCGTCACCATCCACCCCGGCGCCGGGGGCACCGAGTCGCAGGACTGGGCGGAGATGCTGGCCCGCGCCTACCTGCGCTGGGCCGAGCGGCGCGACTTCAAGGTCGACGTCATCGAGTGGCAGCCGGGCGACGAGGCGGGCATCAAGGCCGGCACCCTCACCATCGCCGGCGACTACGCCTACGGGCTGATGCTGGCCGAGGCCGGGGTGCACCGCCTGGTTCGGATGTCGCCCTTCGATCAGGCCTCGCGCCGGCACACGTCGTTCGCCTCGGTGTTCGTGTGGCCCGAGCTGCCCGAGGACGTCGAGGTCGAGGTGGACGAGAAGGACCTGCGCATCGACACCTACCGGTCGAGCGGGGCCGGGGGGCAGCACGTCAACGTGACCGACTCGGCCGTCCGCATCACCCACCTGCCCAGCGGCATCGTCGTGTCCTGCCAGAACGAGCGCTCGCAGCACCGCAACCGCGACGCGGCCATGAAGGTGCTCAAGGCGCGGCTGTACGACCTCAAGCAGAAGGAGCAGCAGGACCGGCTCGAGGAGATCGGCGGAGAGAAGAAGGCCATCGGGTTCGGCAGCCAGATTCGCAGCTACGTGCTGCACCCCTACCAACTGGTGAAGGACCTGCGCACGAAGGTCGAGACCGGCGCCGTGGACCGGGTCCTCGACGGCGACTTCGACCCGTTCATCAAGGCGTACCTGATGCAGAAGGCGGGCGGCGGACGGCCGGACGGGAACGCGCCGGCCGCCGGCGGGCAGGGGTGACGAGGCGGTCCGCGTCGGCCCGGCCGCCCGGGTTGGGGTGTGCACGGGATTTACATCGTCAAGCTAAGATTATATAATTTGTCCGCTGTTAGTATCTTTCCCGCGGTTCGCGGGTTCTGATTCGTAAACTCTTTCAGGACATGGTGTTATGGGCAAGGTGATCGGCATCGACCTCGGAACGACGAACTCGGTGGTGGCGGTGATGGAGGCCGGCGAGCCGGCGGTGGTGACGAACCCGGAGGGCGGCCGGACCACGCCGTCCGTGGTCGCGTTCGCCACGTCGGGCGAACGGCTGGTCGGGCAGGTGGCGAAGCGCCAGGCGGTGACGAACCCGGAGAACACCGTGTTCTCCATCAAGCGCTTCATGGGCCGCAAGTTCGACGAGGTCAGCGAAGAGATGAAGATGGTGCCCTACGAAGTGATCAGGGGGTCGAACGGCGACGCCCGGGTCCGCGCCGGGGACAAGGACCTGTCGCCGCCCGAGATCTCCGCCATGGTGCTCCAGAAGCTCAGGCAGGCGGCGGAGGAGTACCTGGGGCAGTCCATCGCCGACTCGGTCATCACCGTGCCGGCGTACTTCAACGACGCCCAGCGGCAGGCCACCAAGGACGCCGGCCAGATCGCCGGCCTCAACGTGCAGCGCATCGTCAACGAGCCCACCGCCGCCGCCCTCGCCTACGGGCTCGACAAGAAGAAGGACGAGACCATCGCCGTCTACGACTTCGGGGGCGGGACGTTCGACATCTCCATCCTCGAGGTCGGCGAAGGCGTGGTCGAGGTGAAGTCCACCAACGGCGACACCCATCTCGGCGGCGACAACCTCGACCAGCGCATCATCGAGTGGATCGCCGACGAGTTCCACAAGAGCGACGGCATCGACCTCCGCAGGGACCGCATGGCCCTTCAGCGCCTGAAGGAGGCGGCGGAGAAGGCCAAGATGGAGCTGTCGACGGTGGTCGAGACCGAGATCAACATGCCGTTCGTCACCGCCGACCAGTCCGGCCCCAAGCACCTCGCCATGAAGCTGAGCCGCGCGCGCTTCGAGCAGTTGGTCGAGGACCTGCTGCAGAAGACGGTGGCGCCGGTCAAGCGCGCCCTCGCCGACGCGGGGATCGACGCGTCGCAGATCGACGAGGTGGTCATGGTCGGCGGCTCCACCCGGGTGCCGCGGGTGCAGGCGATCGTCCGCGACCTGTTCGGCAAGGACCCCCACAAGGGGGTCAACCCCGACGAGGTGGTCGCGGTGGGGGCGGCCCTGCAGGCGGGGGTGCTGGCCGGCGAGGTCAAGGACCTGCTGCTGCTCGACGTCACCCCCCTCTCGCTCGGCATCGAGACCCTGGGCGGGGTCCGCACCACCCTGATCGAGCGCAACACCACCATTCCCACCAAGAAGAGCGAGATCTTCTCGACCGCCGCCGACAACCAGACGAGCGTCGAGGTGCACGTGCTGCATGGCGAGCGGTCGATGGCGCGGGACAACCGGACCCTCGGCAAGTTCCAGCTCGTGGGGCTGCCCCCGGCCCCCCGCGGCGTGCCGCAGATCGAGGTCGCGTTCGACATCGACGCGAACGGCATCGTGAACGTGTCGGCGAAGGACAAGGGGACCGGCAAGGAGCAGAAGATCACCATCACCGCCTCGAGCGGCCTGTCCAAGGAGGAAGTCGACCGCATGATGCGCGAGGCGGAGTCGCACGCCGACGAGGACAAGGCCCGCAAGGAGGCCATCGAGGCCCGGAACCAGGCCGACCAGGCGGTGTACGCGGCCGAGCGGATGATGCAGGAGGCCGGGGACAAGCTGTCGGCCGACGACCGCGCCCCCATCGAGGGCGCGGTGGCGGACGTGAGGAAGGCGCTGGAGTCGGAGGACGACGCGGCCCTGAAGTCGGCGATGGAGGCCCTGACGGCGGTGCAGCACAAGGCGGCCGAGGCGATGTACAAGCAGGCGAGCCAGACCCCGCCGCCTCCGCCGGATGCCTCGTCCGGCGACGGCGGCGGCGCGGCGCCCGGTGCGGGCGACGCCAGGGGCGGCGGCGAGGGCGAGGTCATCGACGCCGAGGTGGTCGAGGACAAGAAGTGAGGCCGGCCGTCCCGGCGGCGGGGCGCGATGACGTGAGACGGACGGATGGACCTGTACGTCATTCTCGGGGTTGAACGGAGCGCGTCGGCGGGCGACCTGAAGCGCGCCTACCGCCGTCTCGCCCGGAAGTACCATCCCGACATCAATCCCGGGGACCGCGAGACCGCGGCCGTCTTCCGGCGGATGACCGAGGCCTACGAGACGCTCATCGATCCGGAGCGGCGCCGCGACTACGACGCGCACGGCCTCGCCGCGCCGCCGCCGCCCGCGGGCGAGGTCGCCTTCGAGGGCTTCGACTTCTCCGGGGCCCCGGCCGGCGATGCCGCGTCCAGCTTCGGGGACCTGTTCGCCGAGGTCATCGCCGGGTCGGGCCGCCGGCCGGTCGGGGAGGCGCCGGCCGTCGATCTGCACGCGACGCTGCAGATCACGTTCGAGCAGGCGATGCGGGGAGGCGCGTACGAGGTCACCGTGACCCGGGTCGCCGCCTGCGACGCCTGCGGGGGGGCCGGAGCCCGCCGCGTCGCCGAGGGCCGCTGCTCGAGCTGCGCCGGCGCCGGGCACTCCCGCTGGATGCGAGGGCACATGGTGTTCTCGCGCCGCTGCGCCGACTGCGGCGGGACCGGGCGTCGCCGGCACCGTCCCTGCGGCGTGTGCGGGGCCGAGGGGGTCCTGTCGCGCATCGAGGCCGTCGCGGTGCCGGTACCGCCGGGGGTCGCGGCGGGGGCGAGGCTGCGGGTCCCGGGCGGCGGGAACGCCGGTCGCCGCGGCGGCGCCACCGGGGACCTGTACGTCACGGTGGCCGTCGAGCCGCATCCGCTGTTCCGGCGCGAGGGCGACGACCTGCACCTCGTCCTGCCGGTCGCCGTCCACGAGGCGGCGCTGGGGGCGCGGGTCGAGGTGCCGACCGTCGGGGACCGGGCCCGGATACGGATTCCGCCGGGGGCGCAGTCGGGCCAGCGGTTCCGCCTGCGCGGGCGCGGGGCCCCGTCGCCGCGCACGGGCGCGGCGGGAGACTTGATCGTCGAGGTCAGGATAGTCCTGCCCCGCGTGCTCGACGAGCGATCGAAGGAGCTGATGCGCCGGTTCGCGGAGAACAGCACCGAGGACGTGCGCGACGGGCTGTGGTGACCGCGCGCGAGCGGCGTCAGAAAGCGGGTGGGGACATGCCAGGCAGGGGATCGGGGCAGGGCTACTACATGATCAGCGCGGTGGCGCGCCGCTACGACATCCATCCGCAGACGCTGCGGCTCTACGAGCGCGAGGGGCTGCTGAAGCCGTCGCGGACCGAGGGCAACACCCGGCAGTACTCCGACGCGGACCTCGAGCAGCTCGAGACGATACTGACGCTGACGCGGGAGCTGGGCGTGAACCTCGCGGGGGTCGAGATCATCCTCAACATGCGGAGCAAGATGGACCGCATGCAGGCGGAGGTGAACGAGTTCATGGCCTACGTCAAGCAGGAGCTCGCCCGCGGGCTGGGAGATTGGGAGCGCCGGCTGGGCACCGCGCTGGTAAGATCGTCGCCCACCGATCTGGTCCGCGTCGAGAGCCCGGCGGCCGAGGACGGCGGCGAGCGCGGGCGAACGGACTGATCGGCCGGACTCGACCCTGCCGGCGGCCGTCCGGGCGCGGGCGGGGGACGCGACTTCTCCGATGCCCTGTCCACACTGCGACGACACGCGCTGGCGCCAGGTGCGGGACGACGGCGTCCTTCGGGTCGAGCGCTGCGAGTGCTGGCGGCAGGACGCGGCGCGGACCCTGCTGAGGGCGGCGCGGATTCCGCCCCGCTACGAGCGCTGCGATCTGGACACGTTCGTCTCCTACGAGAACGAGAAGCTCCTGACGGCGCTGCGCCGGGCCCGCCGGTTCATCGAGGCGTTCCCGGTGGTGGAGAAGGGGCTGCTGCTGATCGGCCCCCCCGGCATCGGCAAGACCCACGTCGCGGTGGCGGTCCTCAGACAGGTGGTGTCGGAGAAGCGCGCGCACGGCCTGTACTACGACACGCGGAGCCTGCTCAACACGATTCGGAGCACCTACGACCCCGTGACCCGGACGTCGGAGGTGGACGTGCTGCGCCCGGTGGTCGAGGCGGAGCTGCTCGTTCTCGACGACCTGGGGGCGGAGCGGTCGACGGACTGGGTCGACGAGACCATGAACTTCATCGTCAACACGCGGTACAACGATCGCCGCCCCACCATCTTCACCTCGAACTACGAGGACATCCCGGACCCCGAGGCGTTCGACTCGCTCCTCGCCCGCGTCGGCTTCCGCATGCACTCGCGGCTGCGCGAGATGTGCGAGTTTCTGGAGTACGATGGCCCCGACTACCGCGACTTCGAGTACCCGCCCAGCAGCGAGAACCTCGCCCACGCCTGGGAGGCGAAGAAGGCGCGGCCCCGGCCGAAGCTGCCGGCCAAGACGTCGTCCCGGGCGCGGGCCCGCCTGAAGACCGGCAATGCCGAGCTGGCCTGGCCGGGAGGGCGCGCGGGCCGGTGAGGGTCCGCGGGCCCCCCGGCGGCGCCCGTCATCCGGCCCCGGGTCCCCTCGCCGGGCATCCGCCACCATGGGAGAGCACGCCGTGCCGCCGGGACTCCGCGCCGGCGCGGGCCGCCGTCGGCCGCCCCTGTCGGAGAAGGGCTCCGCCCCCGCCGACCCGCTCGGCATCTACCTCCACGTGCCGTTCTGCGAGGCCATCTGCAACTACTGCAACTTCAACCGCGAGCTCTTCCGGGACGACCTGAAGCGGCGGTACGTCGCGGCGATGGCGCGGGAGATCGAGACGGCGGGGGACGGCGGGCGCGCGGACTCCGTGTTCTTCGGCGGCGGCACCCCGTCGGTGCTCGACCCCGCCGAGGTCCGGACCCTCATTGCCCGTTGCGCCTCGAGCTTCGCGCTCGATCCGGCAACCGAGATCACCCTCGAGGCGAACCCGGAGACCGCGTCTCGGCCGCGCCTGGAGGGCTACCGGGCGGCCGGGGTGAACCGGCTCAGCCTCGGCGTCCAGTCGTTCCGCGACGCCGAGCTGCGCCGCCTCGGCCGCGTGCACACGGCCGCGCGGGCGATCGAGGCGTTCGAGGCGGCCCGGGCCGCCGGCTTTGACGACGTCAGCGTCGACCTGATGGCGTGGCTGCCCGAGCAGACCCCGGAACACTGGGGCGAGACCCTCGACGTCCTGCTGCGGCTCGACCCCGGCCACGTCTCGTTCTACCTGCTCGAGCTCTATCCCAACGCCCCCCTGCGGGAGGACATGGCCCGGGGGGGCTGGACGCAGGCGCCGGACGACGTCGCGGCCGGGATGTACGATGCGGCCCTCGACCGCCTGGAGGCGGCCGGGTACCGCCAGTACGAGATCTCGAACGCGGCCCGGCCCGGCCGCCGCTGCCGTCACAACCTCAAGTACTGGTCGGACGGCGCGTGGGTCGGGTTCGGGTGCGGCGCGCACTCCACGCGCGACGGCCGGCGCTGGCGCAACGTGAGCGAAACGGTGTCTTATGTGGAGAGGGTCGCCGACGGGGCGAGTCCGGTGGTCCACGAGCGGGTGCTGTCCACCGAGGAGCGGGCGACCGACGCCCTCTTCCTCGGGCTGCGGCTGACCGAGGGGGTCGACGTCCCCGCGGTCGAGCGGCGCTACGGGGTCGGGGTGCGGGAGCGGTGGGGCGGCGAGCTGGCGCGATGCGTCGAGGCCGGCCTGCTGGAGGACGACTGGCGGCGCCTCCGCCTGACCCGGAGGGGCCGTCTGCTGGCCAGCGAAGTGATGCAGGTGTTCGTGTGAAGCGGATTCTCTGCGGAGGAGTGTTGTCGCTCGCTGTTGACGATTTCGGAGCCCCGAACGAAACAGCCGGCCCCGGCACGTCACTCAACGGATGTTGTCCTTGAACGAATCGACCGCTCTCCGGAGTCTCCGGGCGAAGTGCGGCAACGGCCCGCGCCGTCGGTCGTGCAGGCGTCCGGCCATCTTCTCGTGCATCAGACAGCGGACCTGTCGGCGCCCCGTTGTCCGGCATGAAGAGGACGACGAAGATCCAGTAGCGTTGTCGAAGCTTGGCGACCTTTCATTGACGCAGCATACCGGATTCCGCCATTGTGGGCCGGGTCCAGGACACGAATCATGCAGACAGCGGACCGGCGGCGAGTGGGTGGCATTGCCGCGGCAGTCGCGGCGTTCTGGCTCGGGTTCATGTGCGGCGGAGGCGGGAGCTTCGCCGGCGTGGCGGTGAGCTCGGTGCCGCCCGGGCAGCCGGGTCCGGCCTCGCAGCCGCCGGACGACCCGGCTCCGGTCCCCGAGGAACCGGGTCCGGCCTCGCAGCCGCCGGACGATCCGGCTCCGGTGCAGGACCGTGCGCAGGCCGACCCGGCGCCGGCACAGGACCCGGTGCCGGACGACCCGGCTCCGGTGCAGGATCCGGCGCAGGCCGACCCGGCGCCGGAAGAGGAAGCGCCGCAGGCCGATGCCGCGCCGGAGGAGCCGACGGAGCCGGATGCCGAGGCCGAGGCGCCGCCCGGGCCGGAGCCGCCCGTCGTCCAGGACCGGCCCCGCGAGTTCACGGCCCGCGCAGGCATGCTGCTCAACTTCGTGCGGCAGGACGCGGAGAGCGCCTACGAGGAGACGATGGCGCGGGTGGCGGAAGCGTTCGCGGCGAGCGAGAGCGAGGAGCGGGAGCAGCAGGCGGACGGCTGGAGCATGTACAAGGCGGAGGAGCCGCTCGCCGACGGCGTGCGCCTGTACGTCTCCTGGGTCGATCCCGTGGTGCCGGGAGCCGACTACTGGGTGCCCGGCATTCTGAGCGAGGCCTTCCCGACCGAGGCGCAGTCGCTGTACGAGACCTACGCGGGGGCCTTCGCGGACGGGCAGATCCTGCTGAACCTGGTTCCCGTCGCGGGGCCGTGATCGGGCCGGCGAGACGGTCGCGGGGCGGGGCGGGCGATTCGCTTGGTTGAACGGGGCACCTGCGATAAAGTAGCAGCTTTGGCCGTGGCCGGCCCCGCTCCGCGGAGTCCGCCGGGCCGCGTGGCGCGGCGCCGGGCGAGTCGGGAGCGAACGTGTTTGGCGCGGCGGGGCAGTTGCGGTAGAGTAGCGCTTTTTTTGTTCGGCGGGTCAGTCCCCAGTCGGGTGGAGCCCGGGATTGGAGGAGGAGCAGATGCGGACGATGTGGCGAGAGCGGAGGACTCCCGTTTGGGTGGGTGCGGCGGTCGTGTCGGCGCTGGTCGTGGGCGTCGTGCTCGGAAGCTGGATGGCGCCGCGGCCGGCGGAGGCGCAGGCCCCGAGCGTCATTCTCAACGCCAACTCGGGCCTGTGGCAGTGGGTCGTGAACGACGGCCAGACCGAGAACTTCGAACGGGTCATCCGGGCGTACGGCGAGTCGCTCGCGGCCCGGGCCGGCGGCAGCGCGGGATTCACGCTGTACCGTTCGGCGGCGGGGGGGCCGGCGGTCTACTTCGGGCACGTTTCCTCGGTCCAGGCCGGTGGCGAGTATCACCCGATCAGGGTGTTGGCCGAGCACTATCCGCCGGGCCCGCCGAACAACGGCGACGAGGTCCGCGCGCTGGTCCCCAACTACAGCAGCACGACCCTCGCGCAGCAGGGCATCTTCGACCTTCGGGTCGTGGCGTCGTACTAGGAACCCGCGTGTAGAACGCGTGCAGACCCCCGGTGCGCCGCGCTCGGCCCGGTCTGGCGGGCGCCCGGGGGGTCTCAGAAGGCGAGATTCACGCCGGTGTAGAACCGGTGGTGGGTCTTGTTCGGCGACGACTCGCCGCGAAGTTGGAAGACGCGGTAGTCGAACCGCACCCGGAGCGGCCCCACGAGGCCGACCTTGACCCCGCCCCCGGTGTTGGTGCCCGTGCTGGTCTCGAGCAGATCGGCCCCCTCCTCCCGGTACAGCCCCGCGCCGATCGTGGCATAGAGCTGCAGTCCGTACAGGTCGGGCGTCTGCGCCAGCACGTTGAACATGCCGGCGTGGCGCCGCGCGTCGCCGCGCTCGTCGGCCCGGGTGTCGGAGTACTCGAACTCGAGGCCGACGACCAGGAGCGACATGCCCACCGCGAGGCCGCGGACGACGCGGTTGGTCGGGGTGGTGTTCGCGCCGAGGAAGGCGGTCAGGTCGGCCTCGGCGCGCGGGGCGCCGGCCAGCAGCACCGCCAGGAGCAGCAGTGAAACGGAAACGGGTCGTGGCGACATGGTCGGGGACCGTAGCGGGCGGCGGGCAAGAGGGCCGAGAAACCGAGCAGAGGGCATGATAGCAGAGCCGGCGGCGGCCGGGCGCCCGCGGGTGGCCGAAAGGGCGGCCCGCGCGGGGGGCGGCGGCTCGCCGGCCCCCCTGCGCCTCTTGTCCCGCCGGCGAGGTTCCTGCACGCGCACCGCCCAAGCCGCCTCCGAACCGTCCTCGCGACGCTCCTTCGGTGGCTGCAACGCGCCGGCCGCACCCCCGAAAGCGGTGTGATACAGTGCCCGGAGCACTTCCATGGACTTTCGGCCCACCGACGAGCAGCGCCTCCTGCGACAGTCCGTTCGCGAGTTCGCGGAAGCCGAGCTGGCCCCCGACAGCATGGCCTGGGACGAGGCGCAGGGCTTCCCCCTGTCGCTCCTGCCGAAGCTCGGCGGGCTGGGGCTCATGGGCATCCAGTTTCCGGAGCGCTACGGCGGTGCCGGCCTCGATGCCGTCGACTACTGCATCTGCATCGAGGAGCTGGCCCGGGTCGATCCCTCCATCGCCCTCTCGGTGGCCGCCCACAACGGGCTCTCGGCCGCCCACCTCCACCTGTTCGGGACCGAGGCCCAGCGCGCCCGCTGGCTCCCGCCCCTCGCCGCCGGCCGCCGCCTCGGGGCCTGGGCGCTGACCGAGGCGGGCGCCGGGAGCGACGCGGGAAGCCTGCGCACGAGCGCGCGCCGGGTCGACGGGGGATGGCGCCTGAACGGCTCGAAGACCTTCACCACCCACGCGACCGTGGCCGAGACGTTCGTGGTGATGGCCGTCACCGACGCGGCGAAGGGAGCGCACGGCATCTCCGCCTTCGTCATCGAGCGCGGCGCCCCCGGCCTGACGCCGGGGCGCAAGGAGAACAAGCTCGGCATGCGCGCCAGCGACACCGCGGGGCTGTCGCTCGACGACTGCTTCGTGCCGGCCGGCCAACTGCTGGGCGAGGCCGGGCACGGGTTCATCGACGCCATGCGGGTGCTCGACGCCGGGCGCATCGGCATCGCCGCCCTCGCCGTGGGGCTGGCCCAGGGCGCCTGGGAGGCGGCGCGGCGCCACGCCGTCGGCCGCGAGCAGTTCGGGCACCCCATCGCGTCGTTCCAGGCGATACAGTTCAAGCTGGCGGACATGGCCACGCGCATCGAGGCGGCGCGCTGGCTCACCTACCGCGCCGCGTGGCTGAAGGACGGCGGCGCCGCCACCACCCGCGAGTCGGCGATGGCCAAGCTGTTCGCGAGCGAGGCGGCGGTGCGGGTGGCCGAGGAGGGCGTGCAGATTCACGGGGGCTACGGCTTCGTGAAGGACTACCCGGCCGAGAAGTTCTTCCGCGACGTGAAGCTGACCACGATCGGCGAGGGCACCAGCGAGATCCAACGGCTCATCATCGCCAGGCAGGTCCTGGACGCCGGGGCATGACGGCCGACGCGCGCGAGCTCGCGGCCGGGGTGTTCGAGGGCGACCGGAGGGCGGTCGCGCGCGCGATTACCCGCGTCGAGGCCGAGGGGCCGTCGGCGGCGTCGATGGTGCGCGCGGTGCACGGGCGGACCGGGCGGGGGTACCTGGTCGGGGTGACGGGCGCGCCCGGGGTGGGGAAGAGCACCCTGGTCGACCGCCTCACCGGGGTCCTGCGATCGCGGGGGCGGACGGTCGGCATCGTCGCCGTCGACCCCAGCAGCCCGTTCAGCGGCGGCGCGGTGCTGGGCGACCGGGTGCGGATGCAGGCCCACGCCGGCGACGACGGCGTCTTCGTGCGGAGCATGGCGAGCCGGGGCCGGCTCGGAGGGCTGTCGCGGGCCACCGCGGACGCCGTCCTCGTCCTGGACGCGGCGGGGTTCGACGTCATCGTCATCGAGACGGTGGGGGTGGGGCAGGCCGAGGTCGAGATCTCGCGCGCCGCCGACGTCACGCTGGTGGTGACCATGCCCGGCGGCGGCGACGGCGTGCAGGCCCTGAAGGCGGGGGTCATGGAGATCGCGGACGTGTTCGTGGTCAACAAGGCCGACCACGCGGGGGCGGACCGGACGGCGGCGGAGATCGAGGCGGTGCTGCGCCTGAACGAGTACGGACCCGCCGACTGGCGGCCGCCGGTGCTGCGCACGCGGGCCAGCGAGGGCGGCGGGGTCGAGGAGGTCGCCGGGGCGGTGGACCGGTTCCGGGCGCGGGGCGGGGACGGCGCGGCGCGGCGGCGCCGGGCTCGCGTGCAGGCTCGGGTCCGCGAGCTGGTCTCGCGGCGCTTTCTGGAGCACGCCGAGCATGCGGCGCTCGAGCCGGGCGGCTTCGATCGGGTCGTCGACGAGGTGGCCGACACCGTGATCGATCCGTACACGGCGGCCGAGCGCATACTGGACCTGGCCGTCCGCGGGGCCGCCGCCGGCGCGCGCGGGCCGGGTTCGAGGCGGGAGGCGGGATGAAGGCGACGCTGGATCACATCGGCATCGCGGTCCGCGACCTGGACGCGGCGCTGGCCTTCTACCGCGACGCGCTGGGGCTGGACGTGGGCGAGGCCGAGGAGGTGCCGTCCGAGCGCGTGCGCGCGCAGTTCCTGTCCGTCGGCGACAGCGCGCTCGAGCTGCTGGAGGCGACCGACGAGGGTTCGGCCATCGCCCGGTCCATCGAGCGCCGCGGCCCCGGCGTCCACCACATCACCCTGCGGGTGGCGGACCTCGCGGCGGCCCTGGCCCGCCTCCGCGAGCGGGGGGTCAGGCTGGTCGACGAGCACCCGCGGCCGGGGGCCGGCGGCAGCCGCGTGGCCTTCATCCATCCGTCGGCGGCCCAGGGCGTGCTCATCGAGCTCAAGGAAGATCCCGGCCGGTGAGCAACGCCATCGGGCAGGCTGCATCGCGGGCCGAATGCCGCGGGGCCCGTTGCGCGCGGTCGGGGGTCCGGGGCCCGGAACGTCCCGCCGGCGCCGGGAAGCGTCGTCGCGGCGCCGCGCCGCCCCTGAGAGGAGAGCCGTGGAACAGCCAGAGTCGAGGGTCCGGATCGGGGTCATCGGGGGAAGCGGCCTCTACGCCATGGAGGCGCTGACGAACCGGGAGACGGTCGAGGTGTCGACGCCCTTCGGCGAGCCTTCCGCGCCGTACGTCGTGGGCGACCTCGACGGCCGGCGGGTCGCCTTCCTCGCCCGGCACGGCGAAGGGCACCGCCTGATGCCGTCCGAGCTGAACTTCCGGGCCAACATCTTCGGGCTCAAGACCCTCGGCGTCGAGTGGATACTGTCGGCCAGCGCGGTGGGCAGCCTGCAGGAAAGGTACCGGCCGCTCGACATCGTGGTTCCCGACCAGCTCCTCGACCGGACCCGCGGGCGCGCCGGCACCTTCTTCGGCGGCGGCGTCGCCGCCCACGTCGGCTTCGCGCATCCCTTCTGCAAGGTGCTCTCCGACGTCGTGGTCGACGCCGCGTCCCGGGCCGGGGCCACCGTGCATCGCGGCGGCACCTACGTGTGCATGGAGGGGCCGCAGTTCTCCACCCTCGCCGAGTCGCGGCTCTACCGGTCGTGGGGGATGGACGTCATCGGCATGACCAACCTGCAGGAGGCGAAGCTGGCCCGCGAGGCCGAGATCTGCTACTCGACGCTCGCGCTGGTCACCGACTACGACTGCTGGCACGAGGGCCACGACGACGTGACGGTGGAGATGGTCGTCGCCATCCTGCAGCAGAACGCGATCACCGCGCAGCGGGTGGTGCGCGAGGCGGCGGCGCGCCTGCCGGTCGAGCGCGCCTGCGAGTGCGCGACGGCGCTCGCCTCGGCTATCATTACGCGGCCGGAGGTGATTCCGCCGGCCGTGAAGCGGGACCTCGCGCCGATCCTCGGCAAGTATGTCTCGTAGAAGCAGAAGCAGCTCGGCGGCGACGCGGTGGCGGGAGGGCCGCCGGCCGATGCCGCGGGGCGGGGCGGGAACCCGGCCTGCGCATCGTCGCGGCGCCCCGGGCGGCGGCGCGTGGGGGCAGGAAGGGTCGGTGCGGCCGTGCATCCGATAGTGACCGTCGGCTCCGTCGCGTTCGACTCCGTGAAGACGCCGTTCGGCGAGGCGTCCCGGGTGGTCGGCGGGGCCGCCACCTACTTCAGCGTCGCCGCGTCCTTCTTCACCGACGTGAGGCTCGTGGGGGTGGTGGGCGAGGACTTCGCCGAGGAGCACGCGCGGGTCTTCGCGGGGCGTCGCATCGACACGGCCGGCCTGCAGCGCGTGGCGGGCGAGACGTTCCGTTGGAAGGGCGAGTACGGCTTCGACCTCAACACCCGCGAGACGATCTACACGCGGCTGAACGTGTTCGAGCGGTTCCGTCCGGTCCTGCCCGACGAGTACCGATCCACGCCCTTCGTCTTCCTCGCCAACATCCATCCCGCGCTGCAGACCGACGTGCTGACCCAGGTCGACCGCCCGCGCCTGGTGGCCGCCGACACCATGAACTACTGGATCGAGGGGACGCCGGAGGAGCTGCGGGCGGTGCTGCGCCGGGTCGACGCCCTGGTGATCAACGACGAGGAGGCGCGCGAGCTCTCCGGCGAGTCGAACCTCGTCAAGGCGGCGCGCGCCGTCCAGGAGATGGGCCCCCGGCTCGTCGTGATCAAGCGGGGCGAGCACGGGGTGCTGATGACGCGCGACGAGGGCTTCTTCGCCGCGCCCGGAATGCCCCTCGACACGGTGAAGGACCCGACGGGGGCCGGCGACACCTTCGCGGGGGGGTTCATGGGGTATCTGGCGGCGGCCCGCGAGATCGGCGACGAGGTGCTCACCCGGGCCGCCATCGCCGGCAGCGCCCTCGCCTCGCTGGCCGTCGAGGACTTCGGGCTGGACGGGCTGCTGAAGGCGTCGTCGAAGACCGTCAACCAGCGGTTCCAGGCGTTCAAGCGGCTGACCCACTTCGAGGCGCTGTGAAGGAAAGGACCGCGCGTCGTTGGATCGGCGGTGCGTTCACGGCGGTCACGCTGGGCTGGCTGCTCCTGGTCCTGCTGACGCCGGTGGCGCTGGCCCGTGACATCGGGGGGCGAACCGCGGCCCTGGCCGCGGCCGGGACGTACCTGATCGGCGGGGTCGTCTGTCATCAGCTTCCCGATCGGTCGTTCCATCCCCACGGCGTGCAGATGCCGGTGTGCGCCCGGTGCGAGGGTCTCTATCTGGTCGTCGGGCTCGGCGTGCTCGCGGCGGCCGGGTTCCGGCGTCTTGCCGTAGG
>JAJEEA010000456.1 GCA_022821235.1 Vicinamibacteria bacterium | reverse complement strand
GTCCCGCGGGAACCTCAACGCCGACGCCCGCGAGTTCTTCTTCACGCGGGCCGTCTACAACAGCGGCTACCGCTGGAGCTCGTGGGCCACCGACTATCCCAAGGCCGACCGTCAGTTCCTCATCATCCTCGAGCGGCTCATCGACCTCGACGCCTACGAGGCCGAGAACGCGGTCCGCCTCGACGACCCCAACGTGCGCCGGTTCCCGTTCCTGTACGCCCTCGAGGTCGGGGACATGTACATGAGCGAGGCCGAGGCCGAGGGGCTCCGCGACTACCTGCTCGCGGGCGGGTTCCTCATGATCGACGACTTCTGGGGGACCTGGGAGTGGGCGAACTTCGAGTCCGAGATCCGACGCGTGCTGCCCGAGCACCCGATCGTCGACATCCCGCTCGACCATCCCATCTTCAACACCGTGTACAACATCGAGGAGATCGTGCAGGTCCCCTCGATCGGCAACGCGCAGGGCGGCCCGACGTGGGAGCGGGACGGCTACGAGCCGCAGGTCAAGGGGATCTTCGATGACGACGGCCGGTTGATGGTCATCATCAACTGGAACACCGACATCGGCGACGCGTGGGAGTGGGCCGAGAGCCCCTACTACCCGCTGCGCTACTCGACGTACGCCATCGAGATCACCATAAACATCATCGTCTACGCGATGAGCCACTAGGTCCCGAGCCATGGTCGACGCCGCGTCCCAGGGCCGTTTCCTGCCCCGTTCCACGGGGTGTTCTCGCGATCTCCGCGTTTCGCGGACTTCGCGGCCGGAACGCTAGATGTTCGAGTTCCTGTTCAAGTACAGACCGCTGGCGTTCGAGGAGGGCGTCTTCGCGTTCCGGCCCACGGCCGCGACGTACGTGGCGACGCTCCTCGTCCTGGCCGCGGCGGTGGTGGCCCTGCGCACCTACCGGCAGGTGCGGGCGAACAGCCGCCCCGTCGACCGCGGCATCCTCACCGGCATCCGGCTCGCGGTCCTCGCCCTGCTCGTGGTCTGCCTGTGGCGGCCGGTGCTGGTGCTGTCGCAGGTGGAGCCGCAGCAGAACTTCCTCGGGATTCTCGTCGACGACTCGCGCAGCATGTAGATCGCCGACGTGGAGGGCGAGTCGCGCGCCGACGTCATCCGACGGGAGCTCGGCGACGAGAGCCCGCTCTTCTCCGCCCTCGGGGACCGGTTCGCGGTGCGGCTCTTCGGCTTCTCGTCGCGCACCGACCGCGTCGGCTCGATGGGCGAGCTCGCCCACGACGGCACCCGAACCGATGTCGGCCAGGCCCTGACCCGGGCCTGGGAGGAGCTGTCGGGCGTGCCCCTGTCCGGCCTCGTGCTCGTCACCGACGGCGCCGACAACGCCGACGGCGCCATCGAGGAGACGCTGCTGCCGCTGCAGGCGGCGGGGGTGCCGGTGTTCACGGTGGGGCTCGGGCGCGAGGCGTACTCGCAGGACATCCAGATCAGCCGGGTCGACACGCCCCGGTCGGTGCTGAGGGGGGCGGCCCTCGTCGTCGACGTCGTCGTCGCCCAGACCGGCTACCGCGGCGAGCGGGTCAACCTGGTGGTCGAGGACGAGGGCCGCATCGTCGCCGACGAGACGGTCACCCTGCCCGCCGACGGGGAGCCCACCACGGTGCGGGTCCGCTTCACGGCGGCCGACGCGGGCCCGCGGCTGTTCACCTTCCGCATCGCCCCCCAGCCGGACGAGATGGTGACGCAGAACAACGAGCAGAACGTGCTCATCGTGGTCGAGGACACCGCCGAGAAGGTCCTCTACTTCGAGGGCGAGCCGCGGTGGGAGGTGAAGTTCCTGCGCCGCGCCGTCGCCGACGACGAGAACCTGCAGCTCGCGGTCCTGCAGCGCACCGCCGAGAACAAGTTCATGCGGATGGGGGTCGAGTCGGCCGAGGACCTCGTGGGCGGCTTCCCCCGCACCCGGGCCGAGCTGTTCGAGTACCGGGCCCTCATCCTCGGGGGCATCGAGGCCAACCACTTCACGCCCGACCAGTTGCGGATGATCGCCGACTTCGTGGGCGAGCGCGGCGGGGGGCTGCTGATGCTCGGGAGCCGCCGCTCGTTCGCCGAGGGGGGCTACGCCGGCACCCCGGTGGCCGACGTCCTCCCGGTGGTGATCCCGGAGCAGCCCGACGACGAGAGCCGCTTCTTCGTCGAGACCGCGGTGCGGCCGACCCGTCCCGGACAGACCCATCCCGCGACCCAGATCGCCGAGACCGAGCAGGCGTCGGCCGCGCGCTGGCTGGAGCTGCCGCCCATCACCCTCGTCAACGCCGTCCGCGACGTCAAGCCGGGGGCGACCACGCTGCTGACGAGCGCGGACGAGTCGCTCGTGGTGCTGGCGTTCCAGCGCTACGGCGCCGGCAAGGCCCTCGCGTTCCCCATCCAGGACTCGTGGATGTGGCAGATGCACGTCGACATCGACGTCGAGGACCAGACCCACGAGACCCTGTGGCGGCGTCTCCTGCGCTGGATGGTCGACGGCGTGCCCGACCAGGTCGTTGCCGACGTGCCGGCCGAGCGGGTCGAGCTCGACGAGCCGCTGACGCTGGGGGCCGAGGTCGACGACGCCAACTACGAGGAGATCAACACGAGCCAGGTCTCGGCCTGGATCACCGACCCCGACGACGAGCTCTTCGAGGTGCCGATGGACTGGACCGCCGACCGCGACGGCGAGTACCGGGCCAGCCTGACCCCCCGCAAGGAGGGCCTCTACGAGGTGCGGGTGGAGGCCACCCAGGACGGCGAGCTCCTCGGCACCGACACCACCTGGGTGCGGGTGGCCCCGAGCGACGCCGAGTACTACGACTCGACGCGCCGCACCGCGTTCCTCGAGCGCATCGCCGACGAGACGGGGGGGCGGTTCTACACCGCCGACACCATCGACGGGCTCGCCGACGACATCCAGACCGTGGGCGGCGGGGTCACCGTCATCGAGGAGCGCGACCTGTGGGACATGCCCGCGGTGCTGCTGGCGTTCCTGCTGCTCGTGGTCGGAGAGTGGGGGTACCGGCGGGCGCGGGGGCTGGCATGAGCCCGCGCCTTTTCCGCTGGCGCCGGGCCTGGAACCGCGTTCTTCGGCCTGTTTGCCAGACTGACGGCGAGCGGTTTCTTGCTACAGGGGGTTGCGCGGGCGCCGGGGATGATGGTTCGGCTCTACGGCCGCGGCGCCGCTCGGGGGCGTCTTCAGACGGTCCGGTGCAGGCCGGGCGAGTTGACGTGGGTCCGCAGGGTGTCTCCCTGCTCGTCCACGCGGCCGGTCAGGCGATCGAGCTTGGCGTTGACGAACAGCACGCCGACGGCGGCGACCACCGCGGCGACGTTCCCGATCATGTCTGCAACGGCGGCGAACAACTCCATGCACGCCATGTTAACGCAACGTCCCGGGCCGGCGCCACGCTACGCACAACGCGGCGTTCGTCGCATCGGCGGGGCGCGGAATTCGTTCCGGGTTGCCTGGCGGCCGCCCTGGCCCTGCTCGTGCTGGCGGCTCCCGCGGCTGCCCAGCAGACCCACGTGCTCGTCGTCACCGGCCTGAGCGGAGACCCCGCCTACGCCGAGCAGTTCCACGGATGGGCGACGACGCTCATCGACGTGGCGGCCGAGCGCTACGAGCTGCCGCCCGAGAACATCACCTGGCTGGCCGAACGGGTCGAGGCCGATCCCGAACGCGTCGACGGGCGGTCGACGAGCGAGAACGTCCAGGCCGCGGTGACCGCCATCGCGGAGCGGGCCGAGCCCAACGACCACGTCCTCATCGTGCTCATCGGGCACGGGAGCTACCAGAACGGCGAATCGCGGTTCAACCTGCCGCGGCGCGACCTCACCGCCGGAGACTACGCCCTGCTGCTCGACGAGCTCCAGGCGCAGCGGGTGACGTTCGTCAACACCGCCACGTCGAGCGGCGGCTTCATCCAGGCCCTCTCCGGCGAGGGGCGGACGGTGGTCACCGCGACCCGCAGCGGCGGGCAGTGGAACGAGACGGTCTTCGGGGGCCACTTCGTCGCCGCGTTCGCGGACGGGTCGGAAGAGTCGGACCAGAACCGCGACGGCCGCGTCTCGGTGCTCGAGGCGTTCGAGTACGCCGTCGCCCAGGTGAACCGGTTCTACGAGGCCGACGGGCTTCTGCAGACCGAGCACGCCCTGCTCGACGACAACGGCGACCGCGAGGGCACCCGCGAGCCCGACCCCGTGAGCTCGGACGGGGCCCTCGCGCGCACCCTGTTCATCACCGCCGGCGAGGGCGCGGGCATCCCCGGCTGGCCGGAGGATCCGGCGCTGCGCGCCCTCTACCAGGAGCGGCTGGAGATTCAGGAGCAGATAGAGGCGCTGCAGGCGACCCGCGGCGGCACCGACGAGGCGATCTACCAGGCGGAGCTCGAGAAGCTGCTGGTGGCCATCGCCCTCAAGGGTCGCGAGATCCGGGAAGCGGAGGCGGCGGCCGACGAGGAGCCGCGCTGATGCGGACGCGGGCGCGCTGGCTGGCGCTGGCGGTGCTGATGGGCGGCATGGCGGTCGAGGCGGGAGACGATCCTCCCCGGCCGCCGGTGTCGGGCCCCGAGACCTTCGACGGGCGCTTCGTCTTCGCCCGCATCCGCTACGCCGACGGCTACGTGGGCGGCGGGTTCGCCTTTCGCCAGGATCTGCCGTGGGCCCACGACTATCCGCGGGCCGAGGCCAACCTGATGCGGATCCTGGAGTCGATCTCGTTCGTCAATCCCTACCTGGGCCAGGACGGCGGGACGATCCTCATGCTCGACGACCCGAACCTGTTCAAGTACCCGTTCGCTTACATGTCCGAGCCGGGGTACTGGACGATCGTCTCGGACGACGAGGCCCGCGGCCTGCGGAACTACCTGCTGAAGGGCGGCTTCCTCATCTTCGACGACTTCCGGGGCGACTGGCACTGGGAGAACCTGGAGGCGCAGATGCGGCGGGTGCTGCCCGAGTTGCGGTGGGTGCCCCTCGACGCCACCCATCCCGTGTACCACTCGTTCTTCGACATCGACACGCTCGACGAGTACGAGCAGGCCTACCCCGGCTACGACCCGTTGTTCTTCGGCCTGTTCGAGGACAACGACCCCAACGGGCGGCTGATGGCGGTGGCCAACCACAACAACGACATCGGCGAGTACTGGGAGTACTCGATGACCGGCTGGCTGCCCATCGACCTGTCGAACGAGGCGTTCAAGCTCGGCGTGAACTACATCATGTACGCGTTGACCCATTGATGCCGCCGGGCGGCCGCGGGGCCTCGCCCGGCGCGGCGGTCGGCGAACGGCGGCCCGCGGTGAGAACGTCGCGTCGCACCGCGCCCCGGAGGGTGTGCGAGCAAGTAGCCGTGTAGGGCTGCCAGGGCTGGCGAGACCCGCGTCGCACCTCGCCAGGGGGGGGCGGCTGACGCCCGGGCGGCCCGTCCGACAAGGCGCACGGGAGAGAATGCCGGTCGTATCGACCGAGCAGCAAGGCAGTCAGGCGGGATGCATCGCCGCTCGCACGCAGCGGGGGGATTCTCGCCACGGACTGCCAGGGAACGGAAGCCTGCGACGGCCCCCGCGGCCGAGGAGAGTGTCCGCCGTGAACGAATTCGCCGATCAGCCGACCGACCTCGAAGATCCCGACGACATCGCGCTGGCCGACCGCATGAAAGCCGGACGCGAGGAGATCCTCACCGAGATCCGCAAGAAGATCATCGGCCAGCAGCGGGTCATCGAGGAGACCCTGCTGACGCTGTTCGTCGGCGGCAACAGCCTCATCATCGGGGTGCCGGGCCTCGCCAAGACCCTGCTCATCCAGACCATGGCGCAGGTGCTGGACCTGAAGTTCGCGCGCATCCAGTTCACCCCCGACCTGATGCCGTCCGACATCACCGGCACCGACATCATCCAGGAGGACGCCGAGACCGGCGGCCGCAAGATGGTGTTCGCCCCCGGCCCCGTGTTCACCAACGTGCTCCTCGCCGACGAGATCAACCGGACCCCGCCCAAGACCCAGTCGGCCCTGCTCGAGGCGATGCAGGAGCACCGGGTCACGGTGCAGGGCCGGACCTACACCCTGGAGGAGCCGTTCTTCGTCTTCGCGACGCAGAACCCCATCGAGCTCGAGGGGACCTACCCCTTGCCCGAGGCCCAGCTCGACCGCTTCATGTTCCACATCGTCATCGAGCACCCGCCCGAGGACGAGGAGATCGAGGTCGTCCGCACCACCACCGGGCTCGCCGAGCCGGAGTACAAGCACGCGGTCACCGGCGACGACCTCGTCGAGTTCCAGAAGCTGGTGCGGAAGGTGCCGGTGTCCGAGCCGGTCATGCGCTACGCGCTGGGCCTCGCCCGGACGAGCCGGCTGAAGGGCGAGGGGGCTCCCGAGTTCAGCAAGTGGATCGCGTACGGGGCCAGCGTCCGCGCCGCGCAGTACCTGACGCTGGGCGGCAAGGCCCGCGCCCTCACCCAGGGCCGCTACCACGTGAGCTTCGACGACATCCGCGCCCTCGCCCATCCGGTGCTGCGGCACCGCGTGCTCCTCAACTTCCACGCCGAGTCGGAGGGCATCACCACCGACCAGATCATCGACCAGCTCATCGAGGTGGTGCCGACGCCCGTCTCGCAGATGTAGCCATGGCGACCCACGCTCCCCCCGCGTCGCCCGGCGCCCGGTTCATCGACCCGAAGGTGCTGGCCCGCGTCGGCAGCCTCGAGCTGGCCGCGCGGTTCGTGGTCGAGGGCTTCATCAACGGCCTGCACAAGGCGCCGTACCTGGGCGTGTCCATCGACTTCGCCGAGCACCGCGGCTACATGCCGGGCGACGACATCCGGCGCGTCGACTGGCGGCTCTTCGCCCGGACCGACCGCTTCTACGTCAAGCAGTTCGAGGCCGACACCAACACCAACTTCTCGGTGCTCTTCGACGTCTCGAAGTCGATGAACTTCGGCAGCCACGAGCTGACCAAGCTCGACTACGGCCGCTTCCTCGCCGCCTGCCTCAGCTACCTCAGCACGAAGCAGCGCGACCGGGTGGGCATCGTGACCTTCGACGACGACATCGTCGAGCGGGTGCCGCCGTCCGCCAAGCACTTCGAGGTCTCGCTGCACACCCTCGACCGGATGACGGCGGGCCGGCCCGGCGCCCTGGGGCCGCCCCTCTACAAGGCGACGGAGTTCTTCAAGCGGCCCAGCATCGTCGCCATCATCTCCGACTTCTACGAGGAGCCGGAGGAGGTGTTCGACGCGGTCAAGCCGTTGCGCTTCGCGGGCAACGACGTGATCATGTTCCACGTCCTCGACCCCCACGAGGTCGACTTCCCCTACGACGACTCGGTCAGCTTCCAGGACATCGAGACCGGACGGAAGGTGCCGGTGGTGCCCGACAAGCTGCGCGACCAGTACCGCCAGCTCGTGCGGGACCACATCGAGGCCCTCACGAAGCTCGCCAACCAGAACCGCATCGACTACCACTTCATGAACACGAAGGTCCCCCTCGACCACGCGCTGTTCCGGTACCTGGCGATGCGGCACAAGCTGACCAAGGGGCGCTGATGGCGTCTCCGGCTCCGCTGTTCTCCGCGGCCGCGCCGTTCCGCCAGCCGGCGATGCGGCACAAGCTCGCCAAGGTGCGCTGATGGCTTTTCTGGCTCCGCTGTTCCTCGCCGCCCTCGCCGCCCTCATCGCCCCGGTGCTGCTGCACATGATCCAGCGGCAGCGGACCGAGGTCGTCGAGTTCCCGTCGCTGATGTTCGTGCGGAAGATCCCGTTCCGCTCGCTGCGCCGGCAGCGCATCCGCCACTGGCTGCTGCTGCTCCTGCGCTGCGCGGCCCTCGCCCTCATCGTCGCCGCCTTCGCGCGGCCGTTCTTCCGGTCCACCGCCCTCGCGGTGGCCGGCGGCGGGCGCGAGGTGGTCGTGCTTCTCGACCGCTCGTGGAGCATGGCCTACGGCGACCGGTGGGACCGCGCCCGCGCCGCCGCCCGCGGCGTCGTCCAGGACCTGGGGCCGGAGGACCGGGCCACCGTCGTCCGGTTCGACAGCGGGGCCGAGGCGGGGGCGCGGTCGACGAACGACCGGGCCAGCCTCCTCGCGGCCGTCAACGAGGCCGAGATCGGGGCCGCCACGACCCGCTTCGGGCCGCCCCTGCAGCTCGCCCAGGGCATCCTGGAAGACTCCGACCTGCCGCGGCTCGAGGTCGTGCTGGTCAGCGACTTCCAGCGGACGGGCATCGACAGCGCCGCGAACACCCTGCTGCCCCCCGGCACGGTGCTGACGCCGGTGGCGGTGGCCGACGAGGCGGAGACGCAGAACGTCAGCGTGGTCGGGGTCTCGGTGCAGCGGGACACCTTCGCGGGGGCGGAGCGCGCCGCGGTGACGGCGAGGCTCGCCAACCGCGGGTCGGAGCCGGTCGAGCGGATGCGGGTCGCTCTCGAGCTGAACGGCTTCGAGCTCGAGGCGCTGCCGGCCGCGGTCGAGCCGGCGAGCGTGACCAGCGTCACCTTCGCCCCGTTCACCATCGACGACGCGGCGATGCCGGTGTCGGTGCGCGCCCAGGCCGACGCCCTGCCCCACGACGACGTCTTCCACTTCCTCGTCTCGCCGGGCGACGTGGTGTCGGTGCTCGTCGTCGTGAGCCCCGGGGCGCCCGAGTCGAGCCTGTACCTGGAGCGGGCGCTGGACATCGGGACGAGCCCGTCGTTCGCGCCGGTGGTGCGGCCGGTGGACGAGCTGACGGTCGAGGACGTCGAGGCGGCGTCGGTGGTGGTGCTCAACGACGTGGGGCCCCCGTCGGGCGAGCCCGGGGCGGCGTTGACGCGGTTGGTCGAGGGCGGCGGCGGGCTCTGGATCGTGCTGGGCGAAACCGTCCGTTGGCCGGGCGGCGACTTCGATCTGCTGCCGGGCGCCCCCGGCGAGCCGGCCGACCGCGACGGCCGCGGCGGCGTGCTCGGCTTCGTCGACTACACGCATCCCGTGTTCGAGCTGTTCGGCACCCCCCGCAGCGGTGACCTCACCACCCCCCGCTTCTTCCGGTACCGGCCGCTCGACGTGCAGGCGGACGCGACGGTGCTCGCGCGCTACGACAACGGCGACGTCGCCCTCGCCGAGCGTCCGCTCGGGGAGGGCCGGGTGCTGGTGTGGACGTCGACCCTCGACAGCTTCTGGAACGACTTCGCGCTGAAGCCGATCTACCTGCCGCTCGTCCACCGGGCCGTCGAGTACCTCGCCTCGTACCGGCCGCAGACGTCGTGGCTGACCGCGGGCCAGGTGCTCGACCTCGCACAGTATCCGGGCGCGGACGGCCTCGACCTCGCCGACGGCAACCTGGTCGTGCGCGACCCGACCGACGACCGGGTGCCGGTGGGGTCGGGCGGACGCGACGGCCGGTCGGGATTCATCGACCTCGTCGAGCCCGGCTTCTACGAGATCCGCGACATCGACGCCGAGGACGCCTCGGTGGTGCGGGTCGCCGTCAACGTCGACCTCGCCGAGTCGAACCTCGCCGTCGCCGACCCCCAGGAGCTCGTGGCCGCGGTCACCGGCCGCGCCGCCGGCGACCGCACGGTGGCCGGCCGGCGCGAGCTGCGGCCGGAAGATCTGGAGCGCCGGCAGACGATGTGGTGGTATCTCCTCATCGGCGCCATGGGCTTCCTCGCCACCGAGACCGTCCTCTCGAACCGCCTGTCGCGCCGGGCCCTCGACCCCGACGCGTGACCCGCACGCCGCGGACCTCCTTCATCGAGTCGCCGGCGGCCGCCGGCCGGCGAGGAGCTCCCCGCTTCGGGCAGCTCCTGGGGCCGATGGCTCTGTGTGTGATAACGTCTGTGTCATGGACATGCACATGAGAATGCACCTTGAGGTGGACGATGCGCTCGTGGCCGAAGTCGATGCGCTCGCCGGTCCGCGGGGCCGGAGCGCGTTCGTGCGGGAGGCGGTGCAGCAGGCCGTCGACCGGCGCCGCCGCGCCTACCGGATTCGCCAGTCGGCCGGCGTGGTCCGGGACGGCGGACACGAGTGGGACGCGGATGCCGCCGATTGGGTGCGGCGCCAGCGATCCGGCGACCCGAAGCGGGTCGGATGACGCGATGCTCGTGCTGCTCGATACGACGGTCCTGATCGACTACCTGCGCGGGCGGCCCGCCGTCGGCCGGGTCAACGCCCTGCTCGATCGCGGCGACCCGCTGTGCACGACGCCGATCAACGTCGAGGAAGTGGTCCGGGGGCTGCGCCCGGAGGAGATCCCCGCCGTGGACGCTCTCTTCGACGGCCTCCGGATCGTGCCCATCGAGCGCGAAGACGGCCGCCGCGCCGGCGAGTGGCGGCGAAGGTTCGCGGGTCTGGGGACGACGCTCTCGCAGGCCGACTGCCTGATTGCGGCTGCCGCGTGCTCGACGGCGGCCGTGCTCGCCACCGGCAATCCGCGGCACTTCCCGATGACCGAGATCACGGTCGAGCACTGGCCGGTCGGGGAGTGAACGGCTCGAGCGGCGATTGCGACGCGATCCGCCCCCGGCCCATCGATTCGCGAGACGACGCACACGTCACCCGCCGTCCCGTCGCCCGGCAGGAAGTCGAGTCGAGCTTGCGGGCGTTCAGCGTAAACGCGTTACAGTGCCCTGCACGGACGAACGACAGGTGTGGCGGCATCTCCCGCCGAGCGGATGCGGGCCCTGCGCACGCGCCGTCGCGGGCGGGCTGAACGCGAGATCCGCATCACCGTGCCGGACGCCCGCCGGGGCGAGGTGAGGACGCGGGTGGCGTCGGCCGTCGCCCGACTCGATCCCGTCGCCGAATCGGAGGCGCTGGCGTGGAACGAGGCCGTCTCGGACGTCGTCTCCGGGCTAGCGTTCTGCCTGGGCCTGTCGGATTGACGCTTCGGGGGACGACAGCGCTCGGGCGGAGGTCTCGTCTACATACCCGGTGGGGGGCAGGCCCCGCGCCGTCTGCCACCGGCGGATGGCGGCCCGCGTGCGGTGGCCGATGACGCCGTCGAGGGGGCCGGGGTCGAAGCCCTGCTCCCGCAGTGCGCGCTGGATCAGCCATTGCGCCTCCTGGTCCAGCCCCAGCGCCGCCTCGCCCGCCGGCCCGCCGGGCCGCGCGCGTGGGCCGGCAGGCCGCTCGATCGCCGCCGGCCGGTT
>JAJEEA010000127.1 GCA_022821235.1 Vicinamibacteria bacterium | reverse complement strand
GCGAAGCGGAACGCGGACTTCTGGGCGTCGACCTCCAGGAACTATGCGTCCATAAGGCCGGGCGAGACCAGGCACCGGATCCTGGCGGGCATGGTGATCTACGACAGCCACGACGAGGATCCGGAGACCTTCGAGATCGTGCTGTCGGACGCGCATCGCGCGGCGATCGCCGACGGTGTGGGCGTGGCGACGATCGTCAACGACGACCCGATGCCGGCGGCATTCCTGGCGCGCTTCGGGCGCACGGTTGCGGAGCAGGCGCTCGACGGCATCGCGGGCCGCATCGCGGCGCCGCGCACGGCAGGCGCCCAGGGAACGCTCGCGGGGCAGGCGCTCACCTTCGGCGAGGGCGGCAGCCCCGGCGGGTCCGGGGCGGCGGACGACAACAGGCGGGCGGGCGGCGTTTCCGGTGGCGTGTCGCTCGCGCAATCCGATGTCGTGCGCGCGTCCGGCGCTTCCGGCGACCGCTTCGGCGGCGGCCACGATCCGGACCGCCGGTTCGCACTGGGCGGGTCCCGCACCGTGACCGCGCGCGGCGAGCTGCTGCTCGGCTCGAGCTTCACAGCGACCGGGGAGGCCGACGCCACCGGCGGCAGCCTTGCCTTCTGGGGCCGCGCGGCGCATTCGAGCTTCGACGGCCGCGAGGGCACGTTCTCGCTCGACGGGGAGGCCACCACCGCGATGCTGGGCACGGACTACGCGAGGGGCAACTGGCTGGTCGGCCTTGCGCTGACGCTCAGCGACGGCGACGGCACTTATGCCGACCGGGGCACCGGCCCGCAGCACTGTCCCGAGGACCTGGACGGGAGTCTTTGCAACGGCGCGGTGCGCGAAGGCGGCGGCGAGGTCGAGGCGTCGCTGACGGCTTCGGTGCCCTACGCGGCCCTCCAGGCGTCCGAACGCCTCAAGCTCTGGGGGGCGGTGGGCTACGGCACGGGCGAGGTGACGCTCAAGCCCGCCATGGGCGGCTCGCTCAGGTCCGACCTCACCTGGAAGATGGCGGCGGCGGGCGTGCGCAGCGACCTGCTGGCGCCCCCGAAGGGGGGCTCCGGCCCGGCGCTGGCGCTGACCTCCGACGCGCTGTGGGCGCGCACGAGCTCGGACAAGACGCACGAACTTGCCGCCTCGGAGTCCGACGTGACCCGGCTCCGGCTCGGACTCGCGGGCAGCTACCGCGTTGCCAACGAGGGCGGCGGCCATCTCACGCCCAAGGTCGAGGTGGGCGCGCGCCAGGACGGCGGCGACGCCGAGACCGGCTTCGGGGTCGAGCTCGGCGGCGGACTTGCGTGGAGCGATCCCGTCAATGGGTTCAGCCTCGACCTCTCGGGCCGCACGCTCATCACGCACGGCGACGACGATCTCGAGGACCGGGGCTTCGCGGCCTCGTTCGCCTTCGACCCCGACCCGGCGACGCAGCGGGGCCTGTCGCTGACGCTGCGCCAGGATTGGGGCGGAGCCGCGCGGGGCGGTCTCGACGCGCTGTTCGCGACCGACCCGCTGTCGGACCGCACCGGGAGCGCGGAGGCGACCAGCCGCTGGCACACCGAGGCCGCGTACGGCGTCCCGGTCTTCTCGGGGCGCTTCACCGGCAGCCCGCATGTCGGGTTCGGCTTCACCTCCGGGGCGCGCGACTTGACGCTCGGCTGGCGCTTGACGCCCGCGGCCAACGCCAACACGCCCGACCTCTCCTTCGGGGTGAAGGCGACGCGTCGCGAGAGCGAGGGCGCGAAGCCGGAGCACACGGCAGGGTTCGAGGCCGGCCTGCGCTGGTGACCGGAGCGCCCGGCGCGGAGATTGGGCGGTCGAGTCAGCCGGCGCCGGAGTCCGCGAGAGAACCTTGCGGTTTCCCCTGACACCCCGAAAAGCACCCGGTAAGCAGGCATCTTGCCCGCGCGGGCGATGGGAGACCTTGGGGGGGTTCGCGGGCTGGAAGCCGGCGCTACCGGAGCGCCGCGAGGGCGCGCACCCAGTTGACGAGGGAGCCGTTCGCGACGCTCGCGTGGAGGGAGTGGTCGTCGTCCACCTCGATGAGGCGGACGAGGGCGGGGTCGCCCGCCGCCGCGAGCCGACGGCTGTGCTCGGGCGGCACCACGTCGTCCCCGCTCCCGTGCGCGATCCAGACCAGAACCCCCGCCGGCAGATCCGCCGGAAGGCCGTAGAGGAGGGCCGCTTGGGCGAGGAGCAGGGTCGGTCCGGACCAATGGCCCCGTTGCAGGAGTGCCACCGCCACCGCCCCCCCGAACGACGACCCGGCGAGCACGTCGGGCCCGGCGCCCTCCGCGAGCAGGGCCGCGTGCTGCGCGATGCATCCCTCGAAGTCCGAGGTGTCCATCGCCGGGGTCACCACCTCGAAGTGCCGGGCGAGGAGACGTGCCTTGCTGCCGCTCGGGCTCCCCTCGAGGCCGTGGATGAAGTGCACCCGCGGCGTCATCTCTCGACTCCCGCGCCGCCCACCGCCACGCCGGCCCGCCGGCCGCCTGGCCCGCGCCTCATACCACCGCCGCCCCGCCGCACACGTTC
>JAJEEA010000097.1 GCA_022821235.1 Vicinamibacteria bacterium | reverse complement strand
CTGACTTCCTCATCTGTGCCCGTGGCCTCCCTGCCCACGGGCCGACATCCTCGCATCCCTTCATCTGCTGACTCCTCCCTCGGACTGGGGGGGTCAGTTTTCACTGTCGCTGGGGGGTCAGTTTTCACTGTCGCCTGACAGCGACGACAACCCGTGTGATCGCATCCGGCCGGCGCTCGGTCCCCAGGGCGACTCGGTGCAGCACGTGCGCGCGCTGCCCCTCGGCGAGGTCGCCGAGACCATCGAGCCGATTCTGCTCCCCCGGTCGACCACACCGACGCCCAACGAGTCAGGCGAGCGGAGGTTCGTGCGTTCAGCGCTCGGGGTCGAGGCGCTGGCTCGTTGTCGGGCTTGGCGGCACGGGGGCCATGCGCCCCGTTTCCCATTCGATTGGGGGCAGCGACGGGTTCGTGAGGGCGCTCCGCGCGCACTCGATCAGGCGGTCGCCGCCGGGAGCGTTGTAGTAGAAGTACTCGTTCAGGCCGTTCAGCGCGAAGCCGCGGTTGAACTCGTCGGGCGCGAGCTCGATGCGATAGGGTCTGCCGTTCCTGGTTTCGGTTTCGATGATGGTCCGGTCACCGTGGGTGTGGAGCCCTACTCGCTTGTAGATCGCGCCTTGCGCCGCCGCCGCAGCGCTCGGGCCCATCCTGTACGGGTCGTCCTGCATCGACTCCGGCACGCCGGGGAGCTCCTCGGCGGCCTCAAGGCCCAATCGGCTGTTGGCCCTCTCCCAAGCCACGCACGCCAGCTCCGCGGAGACGCGCGTTCTCGCGTTGACGGCGACCGCGAGGGCGTTGGGGTAGAGCTGATAGGTCTTGATGACGTCGAAAACGTCGCAAACGGGAGCCTTGGCCGCCCGCTCCATCTTCCCGTGGAGTATCTGGGCGTTCGACAGCACGACGAACGGTCGCGGTCGACGATGGCGGTCTGTTGTGCGCCGGCCGGCTGCGGCTGGAGTTTTGACACGTCGAGGAAACCGGTACCGAAGTCGACCTTCCAGTGGCCGTCGCGGTACCTGGGTCTGCCGCCGAGCTTCGCGAGGGCTTCATCGAGCCGCGGCCGCAGGTTGCCGAGGTTGGCCGCGAGCGTCGTCCCTCCGCCGAGACGACACTCGTGGGGTGCGCCCGGCAGCCCCGCGACGCACTCTGCAACGGGTTCCTGACCAGTCTGCCACAGGGCCCGGCGGTGGTGCTCAGCGTGAGTACTTCGCCCAACGGTTGATCTCGCGGATTCTCTCGCCGCAATCGAAGCCGGCCAAGTGCAGCGCGCGCACGAGCTCGCGGTCCGTGTATGCCCGCTGCGCCCATGCCTCGAGGATCTCGAAGAACGTCGCCTCGCGGCCCCAGGCCGACACGATCGCTCGTTGACGCGCTGTCGGGCGGGTAGCTCGCACGGCGTCGTAGAACTCGCTCGCGGTGGGCCGGGTCTTCCACCCGGCGCAACTGCTCATCAGGCGGAAGTGCACGGCGTCGGCGTGCCTGCCGGTTCGCGCGTTCGGGTCCTCGAGTCGCTCGAAGTCCCGGTCGGTCGCGAGCTCGTCGCTGAAGGCGGAGGGCGGGAGGAGCGTCGCCGGCGCCCACTGATCGGGCTCTCGCAGTCGCCGCTCGATCTCCTGCCGTACTCCTGCACACGCGTCCGCCGGCATGCCGTCAACAGCCGTGGGGCCCTGGCCCGGAGAAGCGGCCCGGGGCCGGCGGTAGGGACCGGCAGACTCGTGCTCGACAGCATGGTTCACGCTCTTCACGTCGCTCATGATGTTCGTTCCGCCGGAGGGCGGCCAAGGGCGGGGCGGCCGGCTGGCTTCCAAGCGGGCTCGCCGGTTGGTTCCGGAACAGGGACGGACTCTGATCACACTACACACCTGTGGTGCGTTGAGCGAAACCGCCCGTTCCGTTTCTCAGCTCTCGAACCCCGGTCTTGCCCACCAACCAGAGGGTCAACGACAACCGATCGGAGACGTAGGCGGGGATCTTCGCCATCTGCCGCTCCCATGAGGGGGTGTCGGGAACAGCGAGCCCGTAACGAAGTTCCCCGTCTGCCGTCATCAGCAGCACGGTCTGCCCAAGCGCCGAGTAGAGCGCCTGTTCCGGCTGGCGTGACGAGTCTCCCTCGACTTCGACGACGACAGTCGCCACGTTCGGCTTCGCCGCTACGAGGTCAGCTCGCCCGAAGTCGGGATGGGCGCCGATTCTGGCTCCCGCGGCCACAAGCCAGTCCTCGGCTTGACGGGCGCGTTCCTGCTTGTCTGGCGGATGCTGTCCGCCGCGAGCCCGCTCCATTCCGTCCACATCGACGGTGACCTCCCATCCATCGGTGGGAGAGAACAGATGCTCGACGAGATAGCGTTTCACCTCAAGCTGGTACATGGTCCCTCACCCACGCCAGCCGAAGCCGGATCCCTTCACGTTCCCGCTCGTCCGACACCGAGTTCACGGCCTGGACCGGTACCCCCATGGACTCGGCAAATGCCCGGAAGTCGCGGAACGAGGCGTTGGTCGCGCTGAACGAGTGCACCAACATGACCGCCCGCGTCGTCCGATACCTTTGAGCCTCGTAGAGGGCTGACGCCGTGCGGTGGAGAAGCTGGTACCGGATACCTCCCACGTCGGCGACCCGAAGCCCGAGGGAATAGCAAAGAGCCTTCAGACGACGCTCCTTGCTTGCGCTGCCATCGTTCCAGGTCGAAACAAGGTCACCGAACGGCTCATCCACCTTGCCCTCGACCGCGATCACCGCGTTGCCGCAAACGCACTTGACGAAGGCGAGCAGGTCGGTCTGGCTGCGACGCCCAGGAGTTCGCAGGTCCACGTCGCGCTCGAACAGCCCCTCGACAAGGGCAGCGTCCGCATAGTCGGGACAGCTGTCCAAGACGGAGCGAACAGCGGCCGGGATGCCATCAGCGTCGACCCAGGAATGGGCGAGTTCGTAGGCCGAGTAGCCCTTCCTCCAGTGGCGATCCGGCCTGGCAAGGTACTGGCGCACGTCCACCGGCTTGGCGATCTCGTGGGCGTAGAAAAAGCGACTCATCGGCTTGATGCGGCCGGCGTCTCGGTACGGGGTTCAGCGGAGCTGGTGGGCGGCGCAGTCCCGGACGTGGAGCGTGATGTCGGCTCCGGTCGCCGGCCGCACCGACGACGATGGAATGGTGGTCACCACCGCGGTGTTACCGTCGAGAGTGTGGAACTCGACCTCGAAGGCCGCACCACTGCGATGAACATGCACGATCGTGCCGACATCGCCAGCCTTCAGATTCGAGTCGGGAACATCCGCAGTGAGCACGACGCGGACATGTCGGCGAGCATCATCTGCTTCAGAGGATGCACCGCCAGGAGCCGCGGCTGGTCTTCTCCCGACGGGATGATCCAAACCGTCCGCACCGGCTGCGGTAGGTGTTCGGGCTCAGCGGTTCCGCTCGTACGGCGCGCCGGTCCCCGACGACCCCACGAAGAAGCGCGACCCGTCGGGGAAGGTGATGTCGCGCGCGTTCGCGGTGTTCGAGCCGTCCTTGGCGCCGAAGCCGTCGATGACGAGCTCAGTGCCGTTCGGGATGGAGTTCTTGTTGAGGCCGCGCCGCATCAGCGAGTTGGGGGCGCCGCACTCGATGGCCCAGGTCGTCACGGTGCCGTCGTCGGCGGTGACGTCGACGTGGATCCACGAGTGGGGGTTGATCCACTCGGTGCGCGACACCGTGCCGGTGAGCTGCAGGGGCCGGTTGGCGTCGAACTCGGCCGAGAAGGCGTGGTGCGCGGACGCCGGGGCGGCCGGCGCGAGCAGGACGAGGGCGCCGGCCGCGGCGATGAACGAGGTGGCAGTCTTTCTCATCGGTCTCACCTGACGGGGGTCGCCCGGTCTCACCTGATGGGGTCGCCCGGTCTCATTTGATGGGGGTCACCCGGTCTTACCGGACGGGGGTCGCCCGGTCTCACCTGATGGAGGTCACCCGATCTCATCCAATGGCGGTCACCTGTTACCTGATGGGGTTCACCCGGATGTCGTCGAGGTCGGCGCCGGTCATTAGCGACAGGTTGCGCCCGTTGCCCTCGTGACAGGCGTACTCGAACAGCATGTGGCCCTCGGGGGCCCGCCGCAGCGCGTCGAACTCGATGGTCCATGGCTGGGTGAAGACCTCGGGGTCCTCGATGGTCGCCCGGTAGCGGATGGTGTCGTCGTCGACCAGGGTGAAGCGCTCGACCACGTGCAGGTTGCCGCTGTGGAACGTGCCGTGCCCCGAGGTGAGGGCGCTCGCCGGGGCCCCTTCGGGGGGCGCGCCGTGCCCCACCGGCCACGTGTTGTCGGTGAAGTTGGTCACGTCGACGACGAGGGTGTTCCCCTCCCAGCGGCCGCGCGAGTCGCCCATGCCGAGGCGGATCTCGGGGTCGGGGTGGGGGCTGCCGTCGAGGGGGATGTAGCGCGAGTGGTGGTTCCACTCGTAGAGGATGACCACGTAGCCGGGCACCTGCAGGATCTGGTACGTGTTGTAGCCCACCGGCAGATGCGCGCGGGGCAGGGCCGCGGGGAGGCACTTGACGCGCGGGTCGAGGTATTCCAGCTCGTCCTGCCGCGCCATCACCTCGCCCCGGAACTCGGACGCCCAGGGCTGGAAGGGGATTCGACCGTCGGGCGGGTCGACGACCATCGGCCTCTGGACGCGCCCCGGGCGCGGCGGCGCGTCGGGGTCCGGCTCGAAGAACCGGGAGAACGCCGCCCCCTGCCCGAGGTTGGCCCCCTCGGGGCGTTGCCACGAGTCGTTCGCGGCGGTCTCCATGGGCTGGGACGCGCCGGGCAGGTAGTAGCCGCGGAAGTCGGGGTCGCCCCACGGCGTGCGCGGGGGCTCGTAGTCGCCGTCCTGGCCCGCGGCGGCGGGCGCCGCGGCCAGCGCGAAGAGCAGCGCCGCGCCGAGAGCTCGTCGAGCGCTCATCATCTTGCTCCTTCTCCCTGCTCGACGGCGATCTGCAAGAGGTGGTCGACGCAGTCGTAGTCGAGTATCTGCAGGCCCTCGTCCATCCGGCGGTAGAGGGTCATGCGCATGGTCCACGGCCGGGTGAACACGTTGGGGTCCGCGAGGGTGACCTCGTAGTCGATGTGGTACGGCGTGGTCGGGGTGTAGCGCTCGACCACGTGCAGGGCGTCGCTGTGAAAGTTGCCGGCCGCGTCGAGCCACGTGCGCCCGTTGAAGTGGGTGGTGTCGACCACCAGGGTGTCGCCCTCCCAGTGCCCGCGCGAATCGCCCATCCAGAAGTCGTTGGGCAGCGGGTGCGGGCTGCCGTCCGTGTAGATGATGCGGACGGCGTGGGCGAACTCGTAGGTGATGACGACGTGGTCGGGCGTCTGCAGGATACGGAACGGGAACGGCATGTAGGTGATGCGCGGCACCCCGGGCAGAAAGCACTGCCGCACGGGGTCCGCGGTCAGCCGGTTCGCGTAGTTCTCCTGCTGCTGCTCGGCCGCCCACGGCTGGTAGGGGATCTCGCCGCCCTCGACCACCCCGAGGCCGGCGGGAATGCCGTCCTGGGCGTTGTGGGGGCGGATGTCCCACGCCGCCGAGTTCAGCACCTGCCAGAAGCCGCTCAGGTCGGGCTGCCCCTCGGCGGTCCGGGGGCCCTCGTAGCCGGAGGCGGCGCCCGCCTGCGACTCCCCTCCCCCGGCCTCGGACGGCGTGGAGGCGGCCGATACCGCGGAAGCGGCCGATGCCGCGGAAGCGGCCGACGGGGCGGGTGCGGGCGTCGACGCCGAGGACGCCGATGGCGCGGAGGCCGCCACCGCGGCAGGGGCCGCGACCGCCGGCGGGCCGGACAGCTCGTCGAGGTAGCCGACGACCTGCCGGACCTCGTCGTCGGTCAGCTCGCGGGTCGAGATCGGGGGCATCTGGCTGTACCCCTCGCGCACCACGGCGAGCACGTACTCGGCGTCGTAGCCGAGGGGGACGAGGCCGGGGGCGATGTCGCCGCGTCCCCCCGCCCCGTGGCAGAGCTGGCACACCCGCTGGTAGGCCTCGGCGCCGGGATGGTCCTGCGCCGCAGCCGCGGGAGCAGCCGAAACGACGACGCCGGCCGCGAGGCAGGCGGCGAAGAAGCCGCGCAAGGCCCCGACGCGGGAATCGTCGCTTCCGGTTCCAGGTGCGGCCCTACCGGCCTCGCCCGGAATCGGCACCGTGCCAGGGTGCAGACTCCCGGACCGGAAAGCGCCGCCCTCGGGGCGCACCTGCTCCCCGAAGGGTTCGGGACGGGACGATGGCAGGGTCCGGGGGGCCGAACTCCGGTCCACCGGTCCCGCCGCGGCCCGCCACGGCCCGCGGCCCGAACCGCTACTGCTCCTGCGCCGCATCGCGTTCCTCGGCCCGGTGGCCGGCGAGAATGCCGTCCATCCCGTAGTTGCCTTCATGGCACGCGTACTCCCAGACCTGATCGTCCGAGTACAGCATCGGCACCTCGACCGTCCACGGCGCCGTCCAGGTGGCGGGGTCCTCGACCGTGAACCCGTAGAGCAGGGTCTCGGCGTCGACCCGCGTGAAGCGCTCCACCAGGGTCATCGCCGTCGTCGCCCCGTAGCGCTCGGTGAACGAGTTCTTGTTGTAGAAGTTCGTGGTGTCGACGACCAGGGTGTCGCCTTCCCAGCGCCCGCGCGAGTCGCCCATCCACTGGGTGACGCCCTCGTGCAGCGCGCCGCCGTCGAGGGGGATGATGCGCGCGTCATGGACCATCTCGTTCAGGATCACCACGTGGTCGGCGGTCTGGAAGAGCTGCATGTGGTTGTTGTAGGCCCGCGGCTCCATCGGCGGTCCCGAGTTGAAGCCGAGCACGCAACGCTCGCCCACGCTGCGGTCCTCCCAAGAGTCGGCGGGGTGCGCGGCCCGGTACTCGGCCCGCGCGTCGGCCCGCGCCTGCCACTCCGCCGACAACGGCGGGATGCGCCCGTTCGGTGGGTCGACGATCAGCGACGTCCGCCGGCTGCCGACGGTCCGGGTGCCCCGGTCCATCCAGAAGTTGTTGTAGGCGCCGACGTTGCCCCCGGCCTCGGTCCGCTGCGCGGCCTGGTTCCACAGCCGGTCGTTCCGCTCCACGACCTCCTGCTCCTGATTGGCGGCTTCCTCCTCGGTCAGGAACGCCTGGTCGACGAGCTCCTCGGGCCGCTGCAGAGGCGTGATCGTCCGGAAGTCCCAGACCCCCTGCAGGTCGGGGGCTCCCCAGGGCGTCCGCGGCGCCTCCGCCTCGGACTGGGCCATCGCGGGAGCCGGTCCCGCCAACACGACCGCGGCCAGCACCGCCAGCCCCCCGGCCGCCGCGAGCACTCGATGGGTCATCTCGCTCTCCTCCTGATGTGACGTGGGTGCGATTATAGCCGTCCGGCGCGGCGCCGGCGCAGAAGATCGCCCCTGCCCCGTCCCCACGGCGGAGACCTCCGAGAATCCCCGGCCGGCGCGGTTCTTGCCTCTCCGGACGATCGCGCGCGGGCGTCGTCTTCTCGCGGAACCGGCGAATCGCGGACCACGGCAACCGGGAAACGAGCGAAGGACCGCGGGACGACCGGCGCGCCCGCTGGATGCACGTGGAAAAAACTGCTAACCTGCCGTACGCACCTGGTCGCGACCTTCGCCGATCACGCTGGCGCCGGGTTGGCCAACAGCCGATATGGAGGTGCCTGAACGATGACCCCTGAAGCATGGACGGTGATTGGCGTCGGGGTGGCGATGGCTTCTCTCGGGGTGGCGATAGCTTCCCTGGTGTTCCGGATGGACTCGCACGTACGGGCGCAGGGCGAGCGGCTGGCCCGCGTCGAAGGGTTGCTCGAGGGCCTGCGGGACGCCATCACCGGACGCGACCGCCCTCCCTCCCACAACGCCTGAACGAGCCGCCGGCCCCGTCTGCGAGGCGGGCCGCATCTCCCGGGAAAGAGATCGTCGTGACCCGCGCCGAGCGCCCCGTGGCCCGACGCGTTCCGCCGAACGGACGCAGCCTGCATGACGTGCGGGCTGCCGTGACCGGCTTGCGTGACCTTCGCCAGGAGATTGCCGCGCGCGAGGGAGACGAGTCCGAGCTCACCGATGCTCAGGTCAAGGCCCTGATCGAGGCGGGACGCCGGTGAGCGACCCCATCGCCGCTGACGCCTCCGGAAACGACGGCGCTTCTTGCCGCCGCGACCCGCGCCCACGCCAGGCCTCGGCGCGACCCGCGTCCGAGTCGCCGTTCGACAGCGACTGATGCTCACGTCCCCGTTCCAACGCCTCCGCGCCCGCCCGGAGTGGCAGTTCCTGGCCATCCTGCCCCGCGCCAACCCGTTCCTGGCCGCGGTCTGGTGGAGCGCGCTGGTCGTGCGCAGCCTCCTGCCCGCCCTGCTGGCCGTCGCGATGGGGGTCCTCGTGGGCGCGGTCGAGGCGGGCGGCGACCTCGTCTGGCCGCTCGCGGGCGTGGGCACGGTGTTCGCTCTCCTGCAGGTGCTGCCGCCGCTGCACGGGGCGGCGGGCGCCAACCTGGGCAGCGCCGCCGCGGCGTGGCTCTACGACGCGCTGACGGTGGCCAGCGTCGAGCCTCCCGGCATCGGGCACCTGGAGGACCCCGAGCTCGCGAGCGACCTCACGATGGCCCGCGACTTCGACCTCGGCATCAGCGGACCGCCCCTGTACATCTCGATGGACTTCATCGCGTCGGGCCTCGTCGAGCTGCTGGCGGGGCTGACCGCCTGCGCCCTCCTCTTCGCCTACGCGTGGTGGGCGCCGCTCGTGCTCGGCGGGGCGTGGCTCGCCACCCACTGGCTGCTGCGCGAGAGCGGGGTGTGGAAGGACCGCCAGACCGACGCGGTGCGCGAGGCCCAGCGGCACGCCGACTACGCGTACCGGCTCGCAGTCGACGCACCGGCGGCCAAGGAGCTGCGGCTGTTCGGCCTCGCAGCGTGGACCATCGACCGCTTCCGGCGCCACCGGCGGCGGCTCCACGACCTGCGCTGGGAGGCGACGAAGCTGCGCGAGCGGCCGGTCGCGGCGAGCCTCGCCGTCGTCTTGACCGCCAACGTCGTCGTGTTCTGGTCGCTGGCCGCCGACGTCACCGCCGGTGCGCTGCCACTCGACCGCCTCGTGACGTTCGCGAGCGCCGCCGTCGGCGCCAGCATGATCGCGTTCGGCGGACTGTCGTGGGCGCTCGACGGCGCCGGCGCGCCCACG
>JAJEEA010000551.1 GCA_022821235.1 Vicinamibacteria bacterium | reverse complement strand
GAGCCCCGGCCACTCCGCCGGCGACGAGGCGGCGCAGGCGCCGGCCGGCGTCGCGTCGGCCGGCTGGCCGGCGGCCGGCCCAGGCGCGGCCACGAGGGTCCATGCCACTGCGAACGACGTAACGGCCACGAGAGGCTTGCTCATCGGGACTCCTGGATGCTGTCGGGAAGGCGAATCAGGGGCAGCAGGGCTGGAGCCCGGCGGCAGCCTCCGCGTCCGCCAGGACGTGGAGGCGCCGAGCAGTCGTCGTGCGGTGTCGACGCGGACATCGACACCGGAGCTCCGCGTCCAACCCCGTCGAATAGGATACGCCGTTACCGCGCGGCCGGTTCACCGAGATCGGCCCTCGTGACCGGCCTACGAGGCGGAAGGCATCCCCCCGGCCATCCGGCGTCCGGGGCCTTCTCCGGTGACACCTCCCACCGACTCGGGAGCCGCGACGCATCCGAGCTGACGGGCCGCGCCCGCGTGACGTTCGGGCCCGGTCGCCCGCTCCCGCGTTGCGTTGCGGGCTCGCGGCGCCGTGTGTTGCGGCTCGCGGCGCCGTGCGTCGCGGCCCTCGGCGCGCGGGCCCAACCGGGCTGCTAGAATGGCGGCGCGAAAGCCGGCGTTCCACGGCCGCCCCATTCCCCGACGCCAAGCGAGAGACCGACCCATGCGCGACTTCCTGGCCCAGACGCTCCAGGAGAGCCCGACCCGCGAGCTGATGGTGTACCTGCTCGGCAACGTCCCGGGCCTGCCCCCGATCGCCCAGTCGTTCCACATCATGGGCATCGCCACGGTGGTCGGCTCGATCGTCATGGTCGACTTGCGGTTCCTGGGCCTCGCGATGCGGGGCCACAGCGTCAGCGAGATGATCCGGCGGCTGCTGCCGTGGACCTGGTGCGCCCTCGGCGTCAACTTCGTCACCGGCATGCTCTTCGTCCTCGCGCGGCCGGTGCGGTACCTCTACAACCCCGTCGCCACGTTCAAGTTCTCGCTGCTGGTGCTGGCCGTGGGGCTGGCGTTCCTCGTCTACTGGAAGAACCGCAAGGAGCACGGCTATTGGGAGGAGTCCGAGGACCGACTGCTCGTGGCCCGTCTCATCGCCGGCGTGTCCCTCCTGCTCTGGATCGGCATCATGATGGCGGGGCGCTGGATCGCGTACTCCGAGTACATCACCGATCCCTTCCCGGTCCCGTTCCCCTGGGAGAGCCTCGAGGCCTACCCGTCCATCTGGCAGTGGCTGCAGGACCACCCCCTCTCGCAGCACATCGGCTTCACCTGGTGGTTCCCGATGCTGGAGTCGATCCACGTGATCGGGCTGGCCCTGGTGCTCGGCACCATCGTGACCGTCGACCTGCGGCTGCTCGGCCTCGCGGCGACGCGGTACCCGGTCAGCCAGATCACCGGCAAGCTGCTCCCCTGGACCTGGGCCGCCTTCGTCGTGGCCGCCGTCACCGGCTTCGGTATGTTCATGACCCGCGCCCCCGGGTACCTGGACAACACCGCCTTTCAGATCAAGCTCCTGCTGCTGCCGCTCGCGTTCGTCAACATGGCCGTCTTCCATTTCCGGACGTTCCGCGGCGTCGGCGCGTGGGACACGGCCGACGAGCTGCCCCCGGCCGCACGCTTCGCCGGGGCCGCGTCGCTGCTGATCTGGACCGGCATCGTGCTCGCCGGCCGCTGGACCGGCCACCTCATCTGAACGGCGCGACCGCGGCCGGCAGGGTCCGCGTCCGCGTGATGGACGGCCCGGCAGGTCGGCAGCGGGGCGTACTCGACGGCGACCATCACGGCCGCGCCAATCAAGGCGAGCGAGCTGCACGAGAAGCTCAACGACCGCCCGCGGTCGGGACCTCGCGTTCGGGGACGCACGACGCCGGGCAGCGGGCGCGCGGCCGCCGCACGCCGTGGTTCAAGGCAACCGACAGGCCGCGGCCAGCCCGGCCGGGGCATGACCGATTCGGCTGAAGCCCCGCCAACTGAGGCCCTGCCAACTGAAGCTCCGCAGGTCCCGAATGTTCGGTAACTTTAGTTCCGGCTCGACTCGACAAATCCAAATGTGTTCGGTAACTTTTGGTTCGTCATGAACGAACACTTTGCGCCGGGTCGCGGCCGGCCCCGGCGCGCCGACGTCTACCGTCGCCTCGACGTTCAGATCGAGGAGCTCAGGGAGCGCATGGGCGGCCTCCCGACGCCGGTCGAGGCCGCCGACAGTTGGCGCGGCATCTGGTACGAGGAGGCCCATCACTCCACCGCCATCGAGGGCAACACCCTGGTCCTGAAGCAGGTGGAGCGGCTGCTCGCCGAAGGCAGGGCCGTCGGCAACAAGGAGCTCCGCGAGTACATGGAGGTGCGCGGCTACGCCGATGCCGCGGATTGGGTCTACCGTCAGGCAACCAGCCCGAACGGACTCGCACATCCCGAACGGATCCTGAGTCTGGAGGAAGTGCGCCACGTCCACCACGTCGCGCTGACTCCCGTCTGGCAGGTGGCGCCGCATCCGAGCGCGACGCCGCGCGAAGCCCCCGGCCGCTTCCGCGAACACGAGATCCACCCCTTTCCCGGCGGCATGACGCCGATCTCATGGCCGCTCGTCCCCGCGGAAATGACGACCTGGGTCGACCAGGTGAACGCCCTCGACGCGACGGACGCGATGTTCCCCGAGGCGCTCGCGGCGGTTCACTGCCGATTCGAGCAGATCCATCCCTTTCTCGACGGCAACGGCCGGGCCGGACGGCTGATTCTCAACCTCGTTCTCATCCGGCTCGGCTACCCGCCGGTGATCATCTACAAGCGCGACCGCGCCAGGTACCTGCAGGCGCTGCGCCGCGCCGACGCAGGTGAGTCGAGCCCCCTGGGCGAGATGCTCGCCCGCGCCATCCTCAACAGCCTCCACCGGTTCGTCATCCCGGCCGTGGCCGGGCCGGCGAGGCTCGTGCCCCTGGCCGCGCTGGAGACCCCCGACGTCAAGGCGGCGGCCCTGCGCGCGGCGGCGGAACGGGGCCGACTCCGGGCCACCAGAGGGCCTGACGGCCAGTGGCGAAGCTCCCGACGCTGGGTCGACGAGTACCTGGCGAGCCGTTACCGGCGCGACTCGACCACGCGCCGGGGCCGGGGACGTTGACGCCGCGCACCCGCGGCGGCGTGATGCCTCGGGGCCCGAGCGGGTCCCGCCGCTCATCCAGAATCTGCAAACAAGTCCGTCGGTCAAGCGCGTCGGCCAGCTTGACAAACTGTACGTCCCAACGTACTAATTTGATAGTAGTCATGCCGCGCCAACGTCCTCCCCTCGCCGACCAGGAGCTCGAGATCATGCAGGTCGTCTGGGACCGCGGCGAGGTCACCGTGCGCGAGGTCTACGAGGCGTTCCGCGAGCGACGACCCGTCGCCTACACCACGGTGCTGACGACAATGCGGATTCTCGAGCAGAAGGGGCACCTGGACGTCAGCCGCGCGGCGCGGGCGCACGTCTATCGGGCGCGGTCGACCCGCGAGGGCGTGCTCCGGGCGATGGTGCGCCACTTCGTCGACCGCGTCTTCGGCGGCGCGGCCGAGCCGCTCGTGCAGCACCTCGTCCGCGACAAGCGGCTCACCGCCGACGACCTCCGAGACATCGCGAGCCGGCTGAACGGGCCGGACGAGGGACGATGACGGCCGAGTTGCTCGCGCAGAACGTCGTCGCGCACTGGCTGCAGGCCGCCGGCGTGGCCGGGGCCGCCTAGCTCGGGGTTTCCCTCCTGCGCCTTCGCGAGCCCGGCTTCCTGCTGAAGTACTGGCAGGCGGTGCTCCTGGTGCTGCTGCTGGCCCCGTGGATTCAGCCCTGGCAGCCGGCCGCGGCGATGGCCGCCCTTGGACCGCCCCCGGTCGGACCCGAGCGGGAGTCAGCGGGCGTCGCCGGTGTCTCGGTTGCCGAGAGCGTCGTCGCCCTGCCCGCCCAATGGTGGAGCGTCGACCCGTGGACGTGGGTTCTCGGGCTCTTGGCCGCGGTCGCCGTCTTCCGGCTGGCCCGGCTCGGACTGGGCCTCGTGCGGCTCGGCCGCCTCGCCCACTCGGCCGACCGGGTCGCGCCGCCAGCGCCGGCGCGGGAGCTCCTGGCGCGGTTCCGGACGTCGGCCGCCTTCATTCAGCCGCCAGATGTCAGGATGCCCTGCAGCTTCGGGCTGTTCCGGCCGACGGTGGTGCTGCCGGCCGCCTTCGACCGGCTCGAGCCGGCGTTCCAGCGCGGCATCGTCTGCCACGAGCTGCTCCACCTCGAGCGGCGCGACTTCGCCGCGGCGTTGGCCGAGGAGGTGGCGGCGGCGCTTCTGTGGTTCCACCCCTGGGCGTGGCTGATCCGCGGGCGCATCCGCCTGCACCGCGAGCAGGTCGTCGATACCGCGGTCGTGCGCCGCACCGGCGATAGGCGCGCATACGTACGGTGTCTGATCGCGCTGGCGGGGCACCCGCGTGCGTTGCCGCTCGCGGCGCCGATGCTGCGGCCGACGGAGCTGCGCGCCAGGGCCGATGCCCTGTTCGAGAAGGACGGCGCGATGTCCAAACGAGCGTCGGCCGCGCTCGTGATTGGGCTGGGCGCGGCGCTGGGTGCAGCGGTCTGGACGGCCGCGGCGACGGTTCCGCTGTGCGCCGCCGCGACGGGGGTTCCGCTGGACGCGGCCCCGCGGGGGCCCGCGCCGCACGCACCGGACGCCTATCAGCCGTCTACCGGGGTGACGATTGCGCTGATTGCCAGCGCGTGGCGCCCGCCGGCGCAGGAACCGGGCGCCGGTCAGCCGCCTGCCGGGGTGACGATTGCGCTGATTGCCGGCGCGCGGGGGCCGGCGCCGCAGACGCCGGGCGCCGGTCGGCCGGCGACCTCCGCCACCGGTCGGCGCCAGCCTCGCTCGACCGGCACGGGCCATGCGAGACAACGGACGACGGCGGTCGCGCAGGAGCTGCAACATGCGGTTGGCGCCATGTCGGACCGGTTGCGGAACGACGAAACGGCGGGCGAACCGGTGCAACGAATCACCGAGATGCGGGAACGACTCGCCGAGCTGAACGAGCGGCTGACAGGCCGGTGGCTCGCGGTCGGCGTGTTCCCCTCCGGCACCGCGACGAGCGAGGGGGGCGACGGCGAGAGCCTCGAGGGCGTACGGAAGGCGACGCTGTCGGATCCGACGCGGAAGATGCCACGCGCAGAGCCATGACGACCCCGAGGTATCGGGAATCGCGTGAAGGAGCAACCATGACACCGGCCATTGGTCCAACCCCGCGACGTGACTCGCGGCTCGCGCGCCGACTGACGCAACGTGTCCTCCCCCAGGACTCGGCCATCGGATCACGAGCATTCGTGTTCACGACGGCGGCGGCGTTGGCGCTGACGCTGGGGCTGACCGGTTGCGAGGCAACGGGCCAGCCTCCGGAAGAGGCGACGGGCCAGTCTCCGGAAGGGGCGGCGGGCCAGCCACCGGAAGGCGTCCGGCCCGAGGAACGCGAGGACGACCACCGCGAGCTGCGCAGGCTGCCGGCTTTCGGCGCCCTCGACACCGACGACGACGACGACATCTCGGCCGACGAGATCGACGCGGCTCCGGCATCGCTCGCCTCGCTCGACGACGACGGCGACGGACGGCTCTCGGGAGACGAGCTGCGGCCCGGACGCGGCGGCCCGCGCGTCTTCTTCGGCAGCCCGGCGAACCTCCCCGAAGGGAGTCGGATGATGACGCTGGGCGCCGACGAAGAGCTCGATATCGCGGACCTGCCGCCGCAGCTCCGGAGCCTCCTGGCTCCCGCCGACGGCGACGGGGACGGCACCGCTTCAGGGATGGAGATCCTCGCCGCGATGATGGCCGCGCAGGGCGGGGAACCGGGAGACGGGGAGCCGGGAGACGGGGAGCCCGGAAGCGCAGAAGGGCCGGCAGCACCGGAGCGGAGAACCGGAGGCGGCGGCGAGAGCCCGCTGGTACCGATGCCCTTCATGGACACGCTCGACGCGGATCAGGACGGCACGGTCTCGGAGACGGAGATGGAATCGGCGGCTCAGTCGTTGCGCATGCTCGACACCGACGGCGACGGGCGCATCTCGGCAGACGAGCTTCGGCCCGCGTCGGGCAGCGATTCGAGCGGCAGCGAACCGCCGGAGTGATGCGGCAGCGGGGGTCGTATCCTTCGGCTGTCCCCACAGTGACCAGCGTCGGCCGACTCCTTCGGTAGGAGGACGCCGACCATGGTCGTGCCCATCCTCTCGACGTTGGCCGCCCGTCGCCCGCCGACCGGCTCGCGCCGGACGCGGGCTTGGATCCATATGGATACACTGCTTCGGGATGTCGTCTCCACGGCGCGGCGGCTCGCCGCCCAGCGCGGACTCACCCTCGCCGTGCTCCTCGCCCTCGCCCTCGGCATCGGCGCCAACACCGCGATGTTCAGCGTCGTCCACGCTCTGCTCCTGCGGCCCCTGCCCTATCCGGACCCCGAGCGGATCGTGCGGGTGGGAGAGTCGTCGAGCGCCCGCCGGGGAATGCTCACGAATCGGTCGATGCCCCTCCTCCAGGACGCCGAGGCGTTCGAGCACCTCGCGGCCTACCGCGAGGTCTCGCAGCAGTGGGCGGGACCGGACGGCCCGGTCACCCTGCGCGGCGCCGCCGTCTCGCCGGCGCTGTTCCCGCTGCTGCGGGCGACACCCCACCTCGGGCGGCTCTTCACGGAGGGCGAGGCGCGAGAAGGCGCGGACGGGGTCGTGCTGCTGAGTCACCGCGCCTGGACCAACCACTTCGCATCGGACCCGGGCATCGTGGGGCCGTCGTGGCTCTCGACGGCGATCCTCACACCGTGGTCGGCGTGCTGCCCGAGGGTTTCTATTTCCCGCACCCCGACAGCGAGCTCTGGACACCCTTCGTCGTTCCGCCGTTCACGCCGCCGGCGGCCGCGGACGCGGGGCAACCGCGCATGACGGTCATGATGGCCTTCGACGCCCTGGGGCGCCTCGCGCCGGGGGTGTCGCCCGAACAGGCGGCGGTCGAGGCCAGCACTCGCCTGCAGAGCGCCAGCGAGTTTCCCGTAGTGGACATCGGCGGCGGACGGGAGGGGGAACGGTCGTCCGAGAACGCCGTGGGGGTCGCGCCGTTGCTGGAAGAGATGGTCGGCGCGTATCGGCCGGCGCTCCTGGCCCTGACCCTGGCGACCGCCCTCGTGCTGCTGATCGCCTGTATCAACGTGGCGGGGCTGCTGCTCGCGCGGGGGGTTGCGCGCCAGCGGGCGCTGGCGGTGTGCGCCGCGCTCGGCGCGAGCCGCTGGCGTCTCGTCCGGCAGCTCCTGACCGAGAGCGTGATGCTGGGCGTGGGCGGCGGCGTGCTCGGGCTCGCAGCGGCGTCGATGGTGCTGCGCGCGGTGCCGGCGCTCGTTCCCGGCGACATCGCGCGGCTCGACGAGGCGGGCATCGACCCCGCGACGCTCGCGTTCACCTTCGGACTGTCGATCGCGGCCGGACTGCTGTTCGGCGCCGCGCCGGCCCTCCAGTGGTCGCGGCTCGACTTGGCGCGTACCCTCAACGAAGGGAACGAGCAGTCGACGGGCGGCTTCCGGCTGCTCCGTTCGAACCGGGCCCGCGCCACGCTCGCCGTGGCCCAGGTAGCCCTGGCCCTCGTGCTGCTGACGGGGGCGGGGCTGGTCTTGCGCAGCTTCGTGCGGCTCGTCAGCGTCGACCGCGGCTACGACCCGGCCAACGTGATCGCCGCCGGCATCCGGAACCCCGACATCACGTTCCGACCGGACGTGACCCCGGAGTCGATGCTGGCGACCGGCCGGCGCTTCCAGGCATCGCTGGCTGAAGGGATGGACCGGGTGGCCGTGCTCCCCGACGTCGAAGCGGTGGGGGTTTCGTCACGCCTGCCTCTCGCACCCGGCGGCGGGAACGCAGCCGTTTTCCGGGTGGCGGGCACCGCGGCTCCGACCGACCCGCGGGACCTCCAACAGGCTCGGGTCAACGTGGTCAGCCCGGGCTACTTCGACGTGATGCGATTGCGTCTCCGGAGCGGGCGCGCGTTCACCCGGCTGGACGGGGCCGAGAGCCCGCTGGTGCTGGTGGTGAACGAGGCGCTCGCTCGCGAGCTCTTCGGCGGCGAGCCGGCCGTCGGACGGCGTCTGCTGCCGGTCGGCGCCGGCCCCGAACCATGGGAGGTGATCGGCGTCGTGGCCGACGTCCGCTACACCGGGCTCACCATCGACGAGTCGCAGGCCGAGGCATACGTGCCCCTGCACCAGCTCGAACACGCGGGGCTGCTGGTCGGCATGTCGTCCTTCACCTCGGTGGTCGCCGTGCGGACAGCCGGCGACCCGGCGGCGGTCGTTCCGTTTCTTCGCGAGGCGGTGGCCGCGGTGAATCCGGCCGCGAGCATCGAAGACGTCATGACGATGGACGCGAGACTGTCGGCGGCCGTCGCGCAACCCCGCTTCTATGCGGTCTGTGTCGGGTTCTTCGCCGCCCTCGCGCTGTTCCTCGCCGCCTTCGGCATCTACGCCCTGCTCAGCTACACCGTGTCGCAACGCCGCCGTGAAATCGGGCTCCGCATGGCCCTCGGCGCGCAGCGCGGCGCCGTCGTGGCCCTCGTCGTCCGCCAGGGAGCCGGGCTCGTCGCGGCCGGGGCGCTCCTCGGCCTGCTCGCGTCCGCCGCATCGGTCCGCCTCCTCGACGCCTTCGTGTTCGGCGTCGAAACCGACGACCCGCTGACCCTCGTCGCGGCTCCCCTCGTGCTGACCGTCGTCGCGCTGCTCGCCTGCTGGCTGCCGGGCCGCCGGGCCGCCCGCGTCGACCCGATGGACGCCCTCCGGGTGGAGTAGGTTGTGCGGTTGCGAGCGGCCCGACAGACCAAACCCTGAAGCCCGAGGGCATTTGTCGCCCGCACTGCCGCTACCACCTGCAGAGCCCCTTGCGAAAGTGCTCGGCTACGTTGTCTCTCCGACAGACTCGACGATTCCCTGAACGCGACCCGCACGGCCTCGAGTCCGTCAAGGCCCGGCCGGGCGCCGGGGTCGAACCTGCAGCGGCGCCGAGCCGGGTTTCCCCCGGCTATCAGTCATCGGCGCCGTCAGGCCACGGCCGGCGCCGGCCGTTCGAACTTCCGCCGGTAGTAGCGGGTCCAGACGACGATGGCGGGAATGCCGACGGCCGTCGGCAGGAGCCACGGCACGACGGCGAGGGGCCCCGCGAGGTCGTAGGCCCAGAGGCGCTGCGACCCGAAGACCGCGAACGCGGTGTGGAAGGCGATGCCGCCCCCCAGCATCGACCCCAGGTGGCTGTAGAACCAGCCCATGCGCCGCGCGCCGGGGCGCCGCATCAGCCGCAGCATGCCCGACCCGGTGACGAGGCCGACGGGGCTCAGCCCCAGCAGGATCGGCGAGATGTCGGTCCACACCCCCAGAGCGAACGCGACGACGGTGACGCTGCCGGCGATCGAAGCCCAGGCGAGGGCCTCGTGGAACGGCGTCCGCAGCGTCTCCGGCGACTTTCTCGTCTCGACCACGCGTATCGCGTGCCGTACCGTGGCGAACGTCGCCAACCCGAGATAGCCGAGGAAGAGCGCGAAGCCGTAGGTCTCGGGCCGGTCCGCGGGGCCGAGGCCCTGCGCCTGGAGGGCGGCGATGCGTCCCGCCGACGCGGTGACCGCCGACAGCGTCACGACGTAGGCACAGTACGTGAAGACGCGGCCCGCCTGCACGTGCACCCGGCCGCCCTTCCTCGCGAACAGCGGGATCCAGAATGCTGCGAGGCCGACGAACCCGGTCGCGACGTGGGCCAGGACCAGGGCGCTCATTGCCAGGCTGAGGATGGTGGTCACAGCAGATGCTCCATTTCCTTCCACGTTTCGTCGCGGGCCGCGGTCCCCGCGTCGTGCGCGGGCGCAAGCCGCCGGTCGATCGCGGCCAGCGTCTCGTCGCACCAGGCCACCTTCGACCCGATGGAGTGAATGCCCATCCGGAGCGCCGCGAAGTGGTGGAATCCCGCGTCGCTGTACCGGGCCGGGTCGCCGCCGTGCGTGGCGACGACGTCGTGCTCAACCGCCCGGAGCTGCGCCAGCCAGCCGGTCAGGTGGCTCCGGAGGGCGGTCATGAACGCGCGGGTCTCGTGGATGTCGCCCAGCGCGTCCATGAAGTAGAGCTGGGCCAGATAGGCGAACCGTTCCGTCCCCACCGCGGGATCGCCGCGCAGCCAGCCCAGCAGCTCGGCCCGGCCCTCGTCCGTCAGCGTGTAGACGCGGCGGTTCGGCCCCTTGGGCGACGGCTCGACCCGGCTGCTTAGCATCCCGCGCTGTTCCAGGCGCTTGAGGGTCGGGTAGATCTGGCTCAGCTCGGCCGACCAGAAGTGCCGGACGTTCTCGCTGAACGCGTTCCCGAGGTCGTACCCGGTGGCCGGCTCGCGCAGCAGTCCGAGGAGGATGTGGTCGAGGCTCATATCTATAGAAATAAATATATAGCTACTATATAAATATATCTACACCACGTCAACCGCCGGGGCCATGACTTTGGCGGGGTGGAGCACCGACTGGTACAACCGGGGTATAATGCCGGTATGAAGACCGCCGTTTCACTTCCGGACGATCTCTTCGTGTCGGCCAACGACCTCGCAAAACGTCAGGGCATGTCGAGAAGCGAGCTGTACGCCGTCGCTCTCGCCGAGTATCTGGCCAAGCACCGCGACGCGGACGTCACGTCGAGGCTGAACGAGGTGCTCGCCGACGAGTCGAGCGGCGTCGACCCGGCGTTGCGAGCGGCTCAGGCGCGAAGCGTCGGGTCCGGGACGAAATGGTAGTCACGCGGCGCGACGTGTGGTGGGCCGACCTGGACGAACCTCGCGGGTCCGAGCCCGGGTTTCCTCATCCCCTCCTCATCATCCAAGCCGATGCCTTCAACCGAAGCAGGCTCCGCACCGTCCTCGGGGTGGTCTTGACGTCGAACGCGCGCCTCGTCGACATGCCCGGCAACGTCCTGCTTCCCGCGAAGAGCACTGGGCTTCCGAGGGACTCCGTCGCGAACGTCACACAGATCGTCACGCTCGACGAGGACTATCTCTCCCGACGGGTCGGGCACATCTCGTCCAGACTGATGCGGCGGGTCGACGACGGGCTGAGGCGAGTCCTGGCCCTGTAGCGTGGCGGCGCGCGACGCTTCCGCGCGCCTTCAGTCCTGCTTTGCCGGCGCGGGAGTCCCGTGCAGTCAGCGCTTCTCGACGAGGAGATCGAAGTCCTGGCCTATCGCCAGCCGGCCAGGCAGGGCGTCGAGGCGCTTCACGAGGCGGCGGTAGTGGAAGTACGGCGGCCAGGACCGAACGGCCCGGTGTCGCGCGGCGACCTCCGCGTCGATGCGGGCGGCCTGCTGCGCCCACGTCGCCGGAGTCGGCCCTCCTCCCTCGGCCGCGGCGGGCCGGTCACGCGGAGCCGGCGCCTCGCGTTTCGCCACGGGGGCTCGGCTGCGCCAGCCGGGCACCACCCCGAGGGCCCGCAGGCCCCGGCGTATCCCGATGGACCGCAGTCGCAGCACCCGGAACCCGACGTCTTCGAACAGGCGGAGCAACTGCGCCCGGGAGAAGAACGACAGGTGCGCCTGGCCCAGCCGCGGCAGATCGTCGTTCTCGCCCGCCGCCGACGCGCGATGGAGAGGCCGCAGGTCGGCCTCGCCGTTGGGCGTGACGACCCGGAGCCGCCCGCCCCGCCGCATGATGCGCCACGTCTCCTCCAGGTGCCGCCGCGGGTGGGTGACGTGCTCCAGCAGGTCCTTCTGCAGCACGTAGTCGAAGGCGTCCGCCGGCAGGCCGGCCTCCTCCAGGGTTCCCCGGCGCACCGCGACCCCGAACCGGTCGCGGGCGTACCAGGCGCCGAACGGCGACACCTCGACGCCCTCCACGTCCCAACCGGTGATCGGCTCCAGGGCCGCGAGCAGGAACCCGAGGGCGCTGCCGACCTCGAGAAACCGCCCCGCGGGCGCGATTCGCCGGAGCTCGCGGGCGAGGAAGTACGCGTCGCGCTCGTAGCGCTGGCGCTGGCGGGCGTACCCCGCGAAGCCGTGCGCGGAAGCCGAGTCGAAGTAGTCGGCGCCGTAGAGCGCGTCGAGGGCGGCGGGCCGGAGCCGCGGGCGGACCTGCCGGAAGCCGCAGCCGGCGCATTGCCGGATCCACACCGCCCCGAACCCGTGCAGCGCCGCCTCGAGGAGCGGACGCATGTCGCCGGCCGCGCCGCAGACGTCACACGGATCGGGCATGGCGCGAGAATGATAGCGGTTCGGTGCACGGGGGCCCTGGACGTGACCGCGGCCGAGGGCGGACCCAATCGGCTCTCGCGACGGCCGGACGCCACGCTCGGGCGGCCGACGGCGGCATCCCAATCGGCTCTTCCCGGCCGGGCGCCGCGCCCCCGGCAGCCCGAGGCCGGCACCCCACTCGCGGCCGGGCGCCGCGCCCCGGCGGCCGAGGGCGGCACCCAATCGGCTCTCGCGGCCGTGCGACGCGTCTCGCGGCCGGGGGCGGCACCCCAATCGGCTCTCGTGGCCGTGCGGCGCGGCCGGGGGCGGCACCTCAATCGCCTCTCCCGCGGGCCGTAGCGTCGAGTAGGATCAAGGGAGGGCATCGAGGCCGGTCCCCAACGACCCCGAAGCCCCCCGGGGCGACTGGCGAAGCCCACGGCGCCCCGCGCGAGACCCGCTCCGAACGATCCACGGCGACCATGCCGAGACCGCCCACGATTCCCGCGCTCGCGCTGTGCCTCGCGGCCGGCGCCGGCGCCGACCTCCAAGCCCAGTCCGGCGCCGGCTTCCCGATGGGCCCCCACGGGCCGGACCGGCCGCGCGTGGACGACTCCTCGGTCGCGGCGTCCGGCGCCGGCTACGGGGCGCTCGTCGGCCGGCCCCGGGTCCGGGCCACCCGCACCGACGCGCCGCCGACCATCGACGGCCGCCTCGACGACGAGGTGTGGCGCACCGCCGCCATGCTCTCCGAGTTCGTGCAGCAGTCGCCCCTCGACGGCGCGCCCGCGACCGAGGAGACCGAGGTCTACATCGCCTACGACCGCGACCACGTCTACTTCGCGTTCTACCTGCACTACGCCGACCCGGGCATCATGCGGGCCAGCCGCGCCGACCGCGACACGACGTGGCAGGACGACCTGATCACCGTCTACCTCGACCCGTTCCTCGACCAGCAGCGCTGCTACGACTTCGACCTGAACGGCTACAACGTGCAGGGCGACGGCGTGATCAACGCGGGCCAGACCCGCGGCGGCCCCATTCCCGTCGCCGACCGGTCGTGGGACGCCCTGTTCTACAGCGGCGCGCAGATCGTCGACGACGGGTACACGGCGGAGATGGCCATCCCGTTCAAGAGCTTCCGCTACCCCGAGCAGCCGCCCGGCGTCGAGCACCGCTGGGGGTTCCAGATCGTGCGGGAGATCAAGGGGAAGGACCAGGAGAACGTGGTCTGGGCCCCGATGTCGCGCGACGTGCAGAGCTTCATGGGGCAGATGGGCGTGCTCGAGGGCATGACCGACCTCTCCACCAGCCGCAACCTCGAGATCCTGCCGTCGTTCACCGCCATCGGCTACGAGCTGTTCGACCGGAGCACGGGCGCGCTCGTCGACCGGAGCACGGACCCCGAGATGGGCCTGAACGTCAAGTACGGCATCACGTCGAACCTTACGGCCGACTTCACCGGCAACCCCGACTTCTCGCAGATCGAGTCGGACCTGCCGCAGATCGAGGTCAACCAGCGGTTCCCCCTCTTCTTCCCCGAGCTGCGGCCGTTCTTCCTGGAGGGGGCCGAGATCTTCGAGTTCCCCTCACCCGTGGACCTGGTGCACACGCGCACCCTCGTCGACCCGAACCTGGGGGCGAAGCTGACCGGCAAGGTCGGGAACACGACCCTCGGGGTGATGGCGACCGACGACGAGGCGCCGGGAAGACGGGGCGACCCCGACGAGCGCGGATACGGCGAGAACGCCCGGGTGCTGATAGGCCGGGCGCGCTACGACCTCTACTCGGAGTCGCACGTCGGGACGCTCGTCACCGACCGCGAGTTCCTCGACGTGCACAGCCGCGTGGCCGGCGCCGACGCGCAGTTCCGCCTCGGCCGGGCCAGCCGGCTGAACCTGGTCGCGTTCCGGTCGCAGCACCGCGACGAGCAGGGGGTCGAGCGGGAGGGGCCCATGATGGGCGCCTTCCTCCAGCACGAGGGGCGCCACCTGGTGGGTTCCCTGTACGCGGCGCGCATCGATCCCGACTTCCGCACGGACGTGGGGTTCCTCCAGCGCGTGGACCAGCAGCTCGGGGCCGCCAACGTCGGCTACCGCTGGTGGCCGGAGAGCTGGATCATCGACTGGGGACCGAGCCTCCGCTACCAGGTCAGCCACACCCACGCCGGCATCCTCGAGGACGAGAACGTCGACCTCGGGCTGAACATGAACTTCAGCCGGAACGTCAACGTCACCGCGAACGCCGTCCAGGCCCACGAGCGGTTCGGGGGCGTCGACTTCGACCGCCGCAACTACAGCCTGTCCACGTTCGTCAGCACGAGCCGCCTGTTCTCCCTGGGCGGCAGCCTGCGGTGGGGCGACGAGATCTACTACGTCGACCGCGAGAACCCGTACCTCGGGCGCGGCAACAGCGCCACGCTGTCCGCGACCATCCGCCCCGCCCCCCGGTTCACCACGCAGCTCAACCTCGTCACCAGCCGGTTCTTCGACGTCCGCGCCGGCCGCGACCGGCAGGTGTTCAACGTGCGCGTGCTGCGGGCGCTCTCGACGTTCACGTTCACCGACCGCCTGCTGCTGCGGAACATCACCGAGTTCGACTCGTTCCGCGGCACCCGGGGCACGAACCTCCTCCTCACCTACCGCATCAACGCCCTGACCGTGTTCTACTTCGGCTACGACGACCACTTCCGGCAGGAGGACGCGCTCGACGTGCACGACCCGCGGTACTTCGAGCCGACGGCCTTCCGGCGCACGAACCGGGCGCTCTTCACCAAGCTGCGGATACTGTTCCGCTACTGACACCGGCGGGCGATGACCTCACGGCAGCGTGAAGGTCGATAGCGGTGCACTCGGTCCGCCGACGCTGGAGGACAAGCGCGCCCTCCAGCGAGAGCACCTCCCGCACTGGATACCGCTGATCGACCTGCGGATGCCGGCGCCCTTCGACCGCTACCACTACACCGAGGGCTTCGCCCAGGACCGGCGGGCGCTGCGCGACTGGTGCGAGCAGATCCGGGCCCGGTGACCGCGTCGCGGACGACCGACGTCGGCGCGCCTCGGCTTGCCCCGGCCGCCAGCACGCCGCGGTCGCCGCAGGCCGCTCTACCTGCGCGACCGCCGTCACGGCTATCATTGAAGGCAGGAATCCGCGTTCCGGAACTCTACCCGTCGAGATCGACGAAAGACCGAGGTAACGCCATGAGATCACGCATTCGCCTGACGGCGCTCGCCGTCGTGTTCGCGCTGCTGCTCGTTCCCCAGACCGGAGCCGCCCAGGGGCTGGTCCGGGTCGAGCCGGAAGAGGTGGGCATGTCGTCGGAGCGGCTCGACCGCCTGAGCCTCGCCCTCGAGACCATGGTCGACGAGGGCCGGCTCGCCGGCGCCGTCACCATCGTCGTCCGCCGCGGCAAGATCGCGTACCGCGAGGGCATCGGCTGGCGCGACGTCGAGGCCGAGGCGCCGATGCCGTCCGACGGCATCTTCCGCATCGCGTCGCAGACCAAGGCGCTGGCCAGCGTCGGGGTCATGCTGCTGCAGGAGGAGGGCAGGCTGCTCATCACCGACCCCGTCGGCAAGTACCTGCCGGCGTTCGCGGAGACGACCGTCGCCGAGCCGAACGACGACGGCGGCTACGACGTGGTGCCGGCCCGCCGGCCCGTCACCATCCGCGACCTGCTGACCCACACCGCCGGCATCAGCTACGGCATGGGCCTGCTGGGCGCTCGCGGGCCGGTCGCCGACGCGTGGGAGGAGGCCGGCATCACCGGCTGGTACTTCGCCGACCGCGACGAGCCGGTGGGCGACACGATGAGCCGCCTCGCCGAGCTGCCGATGGACGCGCACCCCGGCGAGCAGTGGATCTACGGCTACAACACCGACATCCTCGGCGCCATGATCGAGAAGATCAGCGGCCAGACCCTCGGCGAGTTCCTCACCGAGCGCCTGTTCGAGCCCCTCGGGATGAACGACACCCACTTCTTCCTGCCCGACGGCAAGCTGGGCCGGCTCGCCACCGTCTACTCGTCGGTGGGCGACGGCGGCAGCTTCGAGCGGGCCCCCGACCCCGGCCACATGGTGGGCCAGGGACACTACGTCGAGGGCCCCCGCAAGGCGTTCTCAGCCGGCGCCGGCCTGCTGTCGACGGCCACCGACTACGCCACGTTCCTGCAGATGATGCTGAACGGCGGCGAGCTCGACGGCACGCGCATCCTGTCGCGCAAGACCGTCGAGTCGATGCTGAGCGACCACCTCGGCGGCATCCCGTTCCGCCCCGGCCAGGGCTTCGGCCTCGGCTTCTCGATTACCCACGACCCCGCCGCCGCCGGCCTGCCCGGCTCGGCGGGCGAGTTCGGCTGGGGCGGCGCCTACCACTCCACCTACTGGGCCGACCCGAAGGAGGAGATGGTGGTGGTCTACCTGACCCAGATCATCCCGGCCATCGGCCTCGACGATCAGCAGAAGGTGCGGTCGCTGGTCTACCAGGCGATCGTCGACTGACGACACCGGGCGCCCCCGCGGCGCCCGTGAAGAAGCACCGGCGCCCCGGAGCCGCACCCGGGGCGCCGTCCGCCAGGGACGGTGACGAGAATCGCTTTGCCATGTGTCCGGCGCGCAAGGCCGCAAGATGCGGAGCATCGCTGAGCGCAACCGGCAACCTCATGTCGATCACTGTCCCAGAGTGACCGTGGGCCCGCGACGGCTGACGACGCCGCCCGCCAAGGAGAGATCGATGGCCAGCGACGGCTGAGGACGGACCGCCCGCGAGGAGAGACCGCTCGACCGGCGCCTGACGAGGCGCCGCCCGCCGAGGAGAAGACCGTTGACCAGGGAAGAACTGATCGCCAAGCTCAACCAGGACCTCGCCGACGAGCTCGGCGCGATGATCCAGTACATCCTCTACGCCGCCCGCGCCACCGGCCCCTACCGGCCCCAGCTCTCGCAGTTCTTCCTGGCCGAGGTCGCCGACGAGCAACTGCACGCCCAGTTCCTCGCCAACAAGATCGTCTCGCTGGGCGGCAAGCCGACGACCGTGCCGCGCGAGGTCGCGCTGCCCGACGGCAACCGCGCCATGCTCGAGGCCGTCGTCGAGGCCGAGGCCCACGCCATGCGCGGCTACACCGCGCGGGCGCAGGAGGCCGAGGCCTACGGCGACAAGGGCCTCGCGGTGCAGCTCGAAGACTTCATCCGCGACGAGAGCACCCACCTGGAGGAGACCGAGCGCATCCTCCGCGACTGGCCGCTGTAGGCGCCAGTCCGCAGCCTTGTCGTGGCGGCAGCCGCATCCGCGTCGCATCCTCCGTGGAGCCTGTGCTCGATGCAGCCGCCTTGCCGACCTCGGGCACCGACGGCTCCCACGAACACCCGGGACGCGCGACGGCCGGTCACCGACGACTCCGAGAACCGCGTCATGTCGAGTGCCATTTCCACGGACCGAACGCCGCTCACCTTCACGTTCCGCAACATCGGTCCCATCGAGAGTGCCGAACTGGAGCTCGGTGACCTCACGTTGATCGCCGGCCGCAACAACACCGGCAAGACCTACCTCGTCTACACGCTCTACGGCTTCCTGAAGACGTGGGAAGACTGGCCTGGACCCTCCCGGACTTCGGGCTCCGCAGCCTCCCGTTCGGCCGACCGCTATCCCGCGTTCGAGGAGCTGAGCACACAGATCGCCGAGAACGGCCAGGCTGAATTCTCGGTGGCGCCGGACGCCCTGAACCGCGAGCGCAAGACGGCGATCGTTACGCTGACCGAGCGATTTTCCGGAGGTGTCTTACCCGGTGTCTTCAGCTCCCCAGCCGAGAAGTTCGACAACGCTTCCATCAATGTACGTTTGGCCACGGAGTTCCCCGGAAGCGAGGTCGTCGCGGAACCCGAACATTCGCCATCAATCCGCTACGACGGAACCACTCTCTTCGCCATCGACGCTCAGTCCAGGAGCAAGCGAATCCACCCTGCGGCTCTACGACGCCGTCTCTGGCGCCGTTATCTCCCTTTCATGTTCCCTGAACTTCCGTCGGACCCTTTCGTGCTCTCCGCCGAACGCTTCGGAATCTCGCTCTTCTACCGGGAGCTCGACTTCCGCAAGAGCCAGCTCGTCGATCTGCTGCAGAAGTACGGCGACCGCCAGAGCAGGGATCCTGATTTCCCGTTCGATTTGCTCGATGAGACGGTCAGTCGTTACGCACTTCCCATCAAGGAGAACATCGACTACACGCGCAGCATTCCCGATCTCCGCAAGCAAAGGAGCGAAGTCTACAATGACGCTTTCTTCAAGGACATCCGGAAACTGATGGACGGCTACTATTCGGTTTCCGGTGATGCAATCGAGTTTCGATCCGTTGCGCGCGGAGACCGCCGTTTCGCCATTCCGCTGCATCTCGCGTCTTCGTCCGCCCGTGGACTGTCGGACTTCTATTTCTTCCTGCGTCACGTAGCGCGAAGAAACCACCTGCTGATCATCGACGAGCCCGAGAGCCATCTCGACACGGCCAACCAGATACTGCTGGCACGATTGCTGGCGAGACTCGTTCGCGCTGGACTGAAGGTGTTGCTGACGACCCACAGCGACTATCTCATCAAGGAACTCAACAACCTGATCATGTTGAGTTCCGAGTTCAACAAGAGGGCGAGCGTGATGAGGAGACTGGGGTATGCCAAGGACGACTGCGTCGCGCCGGAACGGATCCGGGCGTACATAGCGCAGGAGAACGGCTTGACCCGCTGCCAGGTCGACGAGCTCGGTATCGATATGCCGAACTTCGATGAGACCATCAACAAGATAAACGACGTGGCCAACGAGCTGGCCATGCGCTTGACGCAACAATCGCACGGTTGACATGTCACTCGTCTCCGAACTGCCGGGAACCGTGGAGGGCCTCGCGCTTGCGCCCTCGAATGCCGACGGCGTACTCCTGACGGACGAGCAATCCGGGATGCAGGTGCAGGTCCTGGCCGGAGTACCGATCACTGCGATACGTTTGGGAGCTGGCGGGGTGGGTCACGTTCCGCGGCTCAACCTGCGCGCCGGCTTGAACCTGATCTGCGACTACCTGCTGGTCGCGGAAGTGAGCGGTCGCACGCACGCGATTCTCGTAGAGCTCAAGGCCACCTGGGACCCGAGGGCGAGAGAACAGGTGCGCCGTTCGCTGCCGCTATTGGCGTACCTCCGCACCGTGTGCGAAGTCGAGCGGGAGGCTCCGTTCGATGATGGCGGGCTGGAGACCAGCTATTTGATCATCTGCGAGAATCGCCGGCTGAACAAACAGACCTTGAGGGCCGAGCCGGCCAGGACGGTCGACAGTGAAGACTACAGGGATGTCAGAGTTCGAACCTATATCGGCACGACGGTCTCGATTGAGGTTCTGACTGGCGCATCTCCACGTTGATTGTCGTCTGGCGGCCTGCAACCGCCCCCCCTGTTCCCACGGTGTCGCACGGCTCGGGCGGACGCCATGGCGAGCATACGCCGAGCGACGAACGGCCGCCCCCCGCATTCCCGATACGACGCGCCTTCCGGAACGGCCCATGAGTCTCATCCGCCTGCGGCAGGTCTCCAAACGGTACGGGCGGAAGCAGGTGCTCCGCGATGTCTTCTACCGCCTCGCCCCCGGCGACCGGACCGGGCTGCTCGGACGCAACGGCTCCGGCAAGACGACGGTGCTGAGGCTGATTCTGGGGCGGGAGGAACCGTCGCAGGGCGAGGTCGAGGTGGCGGCCGACCTCCGCATCGGCTACTTCTCGCAGTTCTCGGAGCTGAGCGGCGCGGCGTCGGTCGAGTCGGTGCTGCGGGAGGTGTTCGAGCCCATCCGGCGGATAGAGGCGGACCTGGCGGACGTCGCCCGCGCGCTCGCGGAGAGCACGGCGCGGCCTTCCGGCGGGAACGCCGGCCCCGGGGCCGCCCGCGCGCTCGGGGAAGACGCTTCCGGAGACCGGCAGGACCGGCTCTTGAAGCGGTACGAGGCCCTGACGGCCGAGATGGAGCACCGCGACGGGTGGACGTACGAGCACCGCATCGACACCGCGCTCAGCCGGCTGGGGTTCAGCCGTCGGCACCGGACGATGCCGATCGATCACCTGTCCGGCGGATGGCGCAACCGGGCGGCGCTGGCGAGAATCCTGCTCGAGGCGCCGGACGTGCTGCTGCTCGACGAGCCCACGAACTTCCTCGACTTCGACGGGCTGGCGTGGCTCGAGAGCTGGCTCGGGCAGTTCAGGGGCGCCGCCCTCGTCGTCTCGCACGACCGGCACTTCCTCGACCGGGCGGTGAACCGGGTCGTCGAGATACAGAACCACCGGTTCCACGAGTACGACTGCGGGTCGTCGAGTTCGTGCGCCGCAAGCGGGGGAAGACCCGCCAGCTCGAGCGGGAGTTCCGGCACGAGGAGGAGCTGCTCGCCTTCGAGGCCGAGGCGATTCAGGACCGGCGCGAGGCGGCCCGGAACCGGAGCCGGGCCCTCGCCCGCCGGCTCGCGAACATCCGCAGGCAGCAGACGCCGCGCGAGGTCGACACCATCGTGACGTGAATCTACCGGGGCATGCGCACCGCCGACGAGCTCTGCGAGGTGACGCGGCTCTCGAAGCGCTACGGCGGGCAGACGCTCTTCGATGGTCTCGACTTCACGCTGCACCGGGGAGACCGGCTGGTGGTCGTCGGCCCCAACGGCTGCGGCAAGACGACGCTGCTGCGCGTGCTGCGGAACGAGGTGGCGCCCGACGCGGGCCGCGTGCACTGGAAGCTCGGCGACCCCTGGGTCGACTACAACGTCGTCCTCGACGGCCTCGACCCGAAGGCCACGGTGACCCGGAAGGTCAACTTCGAGGGGCTCGCGCACCGGGCCCCGCGCAAGCAGGTCCACCGGTTCCTCGAGCTCCTGCAGTTCTCCGAGATGGACCTGCAGCAGGAGATCGGCACCCTGTCGGGCGGCCAGCGGGCCCGCGTCGCCCTGGCCCTGTCGCTGCTGTCGGGGGCGCCGGTGGTGATTCTCGACGAGCCGACCAACCACCTCGACGTCACCGCCACGCAGGTGATGGAACGGGCCCTGGTGAACTTCCCGGGGGCGGTCATCGTGGTCAGCCACGACCGGTTCTTCATCGACAAGGTGGCCACGCGGCTCCTGGTGTTCGACGGCGCCGGCCGCGCGTCGACCGTCAACGCCAACTGGACCCTCTGGCAGGCGGGCCGCGAGGCCGGCGCCACGCCCTGAGCGCACCGCTCGCCGAGGCTGTCCGGGACAATCGAATCCCCCCCGGCTCGCGAACGAGCCCGCCGGCGTCCCCGCGACGGTCACAGCCGCCGCATCAGCCGGAGCTGCGCGACGTTGTCGCCGTCGAGCCGTGCACGGAGATCGGTCAGAGCCGCCACATCAGCCACAACTGCGCGACGTTGTCGCCCGCGTCCACCCCGAGCTTGTTCCGCCAGTACTGGTACTCCACCCCGAGGAAGAGCTCGCCGGCGTGGCCGGTCATCGCCTTGCCGACGTCCCAGCCGAGCTGGGGCTGCGCAAGGAGGGAGGCCCTGATGCGGTGGCCCAGCTCGTTGGTCGAGGCGCCCTCGTACTTCGTGTGCCCGGCGAACAGGAACGACTGTGAACCGACGTCGAACCCGGCGCCCCAGTTGACGTCCATGACGAAGGCGACGCCGGTCCTGGGGGCGCCGCCCCGGGCGACCCCGCTGCTCTTGTCGATGGCGGCGCCGAAGTCGGTGTTGAGGAAGAAGAAGCCCGGCACGTCCCACGAGAGCCGCCCCCCGGGCACGACCTTGAAGATGTCGGCCTCGTTGCCGAAGTTGAGCCCGCCGATGAGGGCCACGTCCCGGATCGGCCCGGCCCCGATCGTGCGCCCGGTCACCCGGCCCAGGCTCAGCGTCGGGTACCACTCGCCGTACATGCTCTTCTCGTTGAACCCGTCGGCGCCGTGGTCGTCGGTCCAGTCGATGAAGATGAAGCTGTCGCCGAGCGACCAGCGCGTCGCGTTCTGGAAGGTGAGGACCGACGCGTAGCGCCGCTCTCCCGTGAACGGGTTGACGAAGTTGCCGTACTGGTACTGGAGCTCGGTCTGGGCCACGCCCGCGGCCGGCGCGGCGAGCAGGAACGCGAACGCGGCCGCCGCGCGGCGCGAACCGATGCGAACGAGGCCCATTCAGCGAATGATACCCTCGCCGGGCGCCGTCAGGCGGCCGCTCCACCGAGCGGCAGCCGCGGACAGCGCTGCCCTGCACGCGTCAGGCGGCCGCTCCACCGAGCGGCAGCCGCGGACAGCGCTGCCCTCGGCACGGCCGGTCGGGCGCCAGCTATCCCTGGAACGGATCGAAGGCGGCGGTGGTTCCTCCGGTCCAGACCCGGACTCTCTCGAGGTCCTCGACTCTCGGAGTCAGGGAAGCAGATCGTCGACGACGATCCGTGCGTCGGGGCGGGCGAGCGGTGCGACCTCGTCCCCGGCTGCATGGCTGGTGACGCTCCGATAGCCGTCTCCAGCCGGGTCGCGGTAGATCTCGAGACGGGCCTCGGGGAGGGCGAGGATCCAGTACTCGGGTATCCCGCACCGTGCGTAGAGGCGCTGCTTGACGGTCCGGTCGTACCGCAGTGATTCGTTCGAGACCTCGACGACCAGCACCGCCGACGTTGGATGGCCCTTGTCGTAGTCGCGGATCGCGCCCCTCACGACGGCCACGTCCGGCTCGGGCTCCGAGTAGTCGTCGGCCGCCAGCGGGTGCTGTATCCGTACGTAGAACCCGAGGCCGAAGACCCGCCGCAGGCAGTCGGCCACGAGGTCGATGCCGATCGTGTGGCCGACCCCCTCGGGTGTCATCGCGTTCAGGCCTCCGTCGATGAGCTCCAGCCTGGCGTCCGGCTCGAACGCGCCGGCTTCCACGGCACGGTCGTACTCGACCCGACTCAGGCGGTAGTGGCGGATGGGGACGTCGGACACTCCGGCTCTCATCACGGCGCCTCCATCGTAGCGCGAAACCGGCACCGAGCGGCCCGCATCGTGGCGGTGATCCACGGGCTGGAGATCGGTCGACCCCTCGTGAGCCCGGCCGGGAACGAACGGCCCCCGGGCTCGTCCCATGGCGTCTGGCGCCCCCCGTCAAGCATGCGAGCGCCGGCGTAGAGCCCATGCGCCCTCACGGCTGGCAAAGCACGGGGGCCGTGCGAACGGTCGATCGCACGGCCCCCTGGCCACACGCGGGAGATGCTGCGGGCGGTCCTACTGCTGCTGCGTAGTCTCCTCCGCCGCCGCCTCGTCGTCGATCAGGTACGAGAGCGCGGTGAACATCATCTCCTCGTCGGTCTGCTCGCCCCAACGCACCTCGGCCGTCGGGTCCGGGTTGGACCGGTTGGCGGCCGAGTTGTCGTACCAGGCCGAGGCATGAATCTTCGAACCGCCGGGCAGGACCAGCGGCTCGTCGAAGATGTAGTCGATCTGCCAGTTGAAGTCGTACTCCGGCACCGAGAGAATCGTCTCGCGCCGGCCGTCCGGGTACTCCGCCTCGTACTCCCAGCGCACCCCGCGCAGGTGCGAATGCGGCAGCAGGTTCAGCAGCTTCACGTCCTTGGTGAACGTCAGGTCCGTCTCGATCTTGAAGTCGGCCGCGCCGGGCGGGATCACGAACTGCCCGTGCATGATGGCCCCGTCCCAGACCTGCCGCTCGGGCGGGGTGTCGGTGAAGACGAGGCCGATGCGGGTCTCGTCGACGTGGGGCTCGCCGGTCGGCGTGTAGTGCATCTCGAACACCAGCGTCGTGCCCGCCTCGAGCAGGCGCGCGGTGCCGGGCTGGAACAGCGAGACGCCGTCGTTGCCCACCGTGGTGCCGCCGAGGGGATCGCCCTTCCCGCGCCCTTCCAACTGCGCCACCCCCGGGTTCCACTCGATCTCCCGCCCCGGCAGGATGTCGTAGTCGAGGCGGAAGCCGGGATCGATCCGGCGCCGGGCCTCCTGCTCCTCGGGGGTCCGCTCGGCCCGCGCGGTGACGATGACGTGGTGCACGGCGGCCGGCGCGCCGGGCCGCACCTGCACCGCGGTCACCCACTTGTCGTCGGTCAGGTTCGTGGGCACCTCGAAGTAGGTGTAGTCGACGGTCCCCTCCGGCGGCACCTCGAACGGGGGAATGGCGAAGACCGCGTCCGGCTCGCCGATGGCCCACTCGCTGTCCGCGTAGGCGGGCAGGGGCGGCTGCAGGGCGCGGTCGCCGCGCGGCGCCCCGCCGTCGGCCCACGCCGCGATGGTGGCGACGGCCTCGTCGCTCAGGCTGCGGTCGTTGGCCCAGACGCCGACGGCGGGGTCGGCGTCCCACGGCGGCATCTCGCGGTCGACGACCTTCTGGCGGATCGCGCGGGCCCAGGGCCGGGCGTCCTCGTAGGTCAGCAGCGACATCGGGGCCACCTGACCGGGCCGATGGCAGGTCGTGCAGCTCTCGTAGAAGATGGGCGCCACGTGCTCGGTGAACGTGACCGTCTCCCCCGCCGGCTGCGCGGCGGCCGGCGACAGCAAACCGAGCAGGGCGAGGGCGGTCAGAACGGTTGCGGCAACGGTTCGCATGAGGCTCCTCCGAATGGAACGATGAGAACAGGACATGGACGCGATGCGCGACGACGACGCGTGCGGGGCCGACCCGTACGCGGCTCGTCAGTCCCTACGACGATTCGATGACCGTCGAAGTTCCGGCGGTCACCGTCCGCCGGGGCGAGATGTCGGTGAGACGAGGCCGGCCTCCGTGGTGTAACCGTGTCCGAGGCCCGCTCGCCGCGCGATGCTGCGCCATCCGGCGTTGATCGTGGCCGGGCAGCTCGCGTCGAAGTTCCCGGCCGCCGCTGCTCGCGAGGCACTCGACAGCCGGCGCGCGGCGCCCCCCCCCCGGCCAGAGTTCAGCTCACGGATCCGTGCCTTCGTCGTGCTCGAAGAGGGGAAGCGCCGCTTCCATGTTGGGCTTGCCGATGATCAGGGGCGGCTCGCCCAGCTTCCCGGAAAGACGAATCAGCGGTTCGTCGAACGTGTCGAGCTGTTCGATGGGCAGGTCGCGCTTCAGCGCGGTCGCAACGTGGACGGCGTCCTTCGGTTTGACGTTGTGGTCCCACACCAGGGCTCTGGCATCCTCGGCGATGAACCTGTCCAGCTCTCTGATGACGATCCACTCGTGCTTGAAGAAAGCCTCCGCCTTGGCCGCAGAGTCCGCCGGCACCCGATTTCGCCCCTTTATCCAGAGCACTTCCGGGATAGTCAGGGCAGAGGTCAGAATTCTCACTTTCCCGCTTCGGCCGCTTCGATGACGGGGCGACAATGGTCGACCTTGTCTGATTCCTCGGCGAGCCACCCCAGGAACGCGTTCGAGTCCCAGTACCGGTAATCCACTATTCGGCGTTCCTGATCAACCCGCGCACGTCCTGAGCAGAAGGCAGCTCGTGTTCGGGCGGGAAGACGTAGTACGACGATACGTCTATGGACGCCCGCTCGCCCGATCGTCGCGAACGGATTTCGCCGGTGACCGCCATGCGCTTGCCGAAGACGTCTCTGAGCTCTTCCCACGAGACCGCGTTGCCGAAATAGCAGATCACCTGGCGGCCCGTCAATCTGTCGTACAGAAGGAATCGCTTCCTGCCGTGGATGATCAAGCCCTCGAGTTCGCCTTCTATGGTGCCGATGGTGCGCACCTCGGGCGACAACACGGACTCCACATGTGCGAGCATGGTGGACGACAGCACGACCGGACGCCCCCGTCCATTGCTCACCCTGAGCGTCGGCGTCTCGGGGCCGACGAGACGCGCGAGGTCTCGCAGCTTGGCGAGAGCGTCGTCGCTGAAGTGGCTGGGCCGCTTCGCCGCCTGGTTCAGTTCCTCGATGCCGGAGGTCACGGTTCGAGCGATTCGCGGCATCATGGCCGCGGGTACGTTCTCTCTCGCCGGTTGCGGCCGTACGCGGAGGGCGAAACTGCCCCCCGACGCCTTCGTGATCACGTAACGAACGGCGTCCTTCGCGGGATTTCCGGTAACGCCTCTTCCGATCTCCCCGAGGAAGTCCTTCCACGATTCGACGAGCCGCGTCAAGGTCGCCAGCGTGACCTGGCCCTCGACGTCGAGATGGATGTCGGCGTCCGGTTGAACGTCCTGCGGGGATCGGAGCTCTTCCTCAACCATCCGGGCGTATTCTGGTCTCATGCGCTACGTGTCGGCAAGGGGAATGCCGTTTCCGACAGGGTTTTACGGCGACCGGCTGGCACTGGCGGTCCGCCCACGCACGTGAACCATGCAAATGTTGATTTATGAGTTATATTTGCATGGATGATGATCGACAGGCGCCTCAAGCCGACGCTCCGTCGGCTCCTGGACAGGAAACCCCGCGGTGGTGTTGATCGGACCGCGGCAGGTCGGCAAGACGACCTTGGCGCAGGAGGTCGCCGCCGAGCGTGACGCCGTCTACGTGGACCTGGAGCGGCCGAGCGACCTCGCCAAGCTCAGCGACGTCGAGCAGTACTGCGCCGAGAACGCCGACCGCCTGGTGGTTCTCGACGAGGTGCACCGCGCGCCGGGGTTGTTCGCCCCCTTGCGCGGCATCATCGACCGACGGCGGCTGGCCGGCAAGCGGGCCGGCATGTTCCTGCTGCTCGGATCGGCGTCGGTCGAGCTGCTGAGACAGTCGGGCGAGACGCTCGCGGGCCGCGTCGCCCAGTGCGAGCTCCATCCCTTCGGCGCGACCGAGGTCGCCGCCGACACCCAGCGCCGGCTCTGGTGCCGCGGCGGTCTCCCCGACAGCTTCCTCGCACCCGACGACGCCGAGAGCCTCGACTGGCGGATCTCCTTCATCCGCATGTACCTCGAGCGCGACGTTCCGCAGCTCGGTCCGCGCATTCCCGCCGAGACCCTGCGCCGATTCTGGACGATGCTCGCCCACAACCAGGGGCAGACGCACAACGCGGCGGCCCTCGCGCGCGGGCTGGACGTCAACGGCGTCACGATCGCCCGGTACCTGGACCTGCTGGTCGACCTGCTGCTCGTCCGCCGACTCCAGCCGTGGACCTCCAACCTGGGCCGGCGGCTCGTCAAGGCGCCGAAGGTCTACATCCGAGACAGCGGCGTCCGTCACGCCCTGCTCGGCATCGAGACCGTCGACGACCTGCTCGGCCACCCCGTCGTCGGCGGCAGTTGGGAGGGCTTCGTCATCGAGAACGTCGCCGCCGTCCTGCCGGCCCGCGCGTCGTTCGGCTACTACCGCACGGCCGGCGGCGCGGAGGTCGACCTCGTCGTCGACCATGGGCGCGGGCGAGACCTGGGCGGTGGAGATCAAGCGGAGCTCCGCGCCCCAGGTCTCCCGCGGATTCCACAGCGCGTGCGAGGACCTCCGGCCCACGCGCAGGTTCGTGGTGCACGGCGGCGGCGAGAGCTTCCCGCTCGCGAAGGACATCCGGGCAATGAGCCTGCCGGCGATGGTCGCGCTCGCGGCCGGCTCGCGCTGACGCAGGGAATCACCGTGATGTCGTCGGCGGCGACCGGGCCGGCCAGAGAGTCGAGCCCGAGGCCGCGGCCACCGGAGGAGGAGGCGTATGTCATCGGCCCCCGGACAGTGGCCCATCGAGCGAAATGATACCCTCGCCGGGCACCGTCGGGCAGGAACAGGACCCCCGCGAGACGTGCTAAGATCAAAAGAATCAAGAAGATCGACGATGGCCGAGCAACACCGGACGCCGACCGCCGACGACCACCGAGTCGAGCGGCAGCGCTGGGTGCGACAAGAGGCGAGACGGCGGCCTCGCGAGGAGACCGCGAACGAACAGATAACGCTGTCGCCCGCCGAACACTTCCCGGCGCGATCGGGATGGTTCCGAAACGGCGACCAGAACGCTCGAACCCGCGCGGCCGGCGAGCCGTGCCCGGCCCTCGACGCCCTCGTGCACGGATCGTGCAACGGGTGGCGGGAGAAGCCCACGGCGGTCGAGGTGGAACGGGTCATGAAGGCAAGGACCCGGGGGCCGAGGGCCGATGCAATCGCCCGAACCGTCGCCACCGAGTCGAGCCGGCTGCTGATCATGAAGGCGGAGCAGGAGGGCGGCTACAGCCTGCAGGACCTCGCCTGGTGGATCCACGAGCTCGAGCTCCCGGCGTGGGAGCTCATTCGCTGGCTCAACGCGATGAGCACGGGCTGGATGAAGCAGCAATCGACGACGCGCGACCTCGGCCTGCCGTGAAGAAGCTCACCCTGCCCGAACCGGCGGCCCGACTCTGGCTCGCGACGCGAGACGTCCTCAACACGCTCGGACCCGCCCAGGCGCCCTGGACGCCGTACCTCAGCGGCGGCACGATAATCGCGGCCCGAATCGGACACCGCGAGTCCACGGACATCGACGTCGTGATCCGCGACACGACGTCGCTCGCGCACCTGATCCGCGACGACGACATGAACCTCGCGGCCCGCCTCGAGGGAACGCCCATCCAGGAGACGACGACGCAAATCAAGGTCCAACTGCCGAACGGCATCATCGACCTGAACCTGGCGACGGTGAGGCCGAAGAACGGGGCCGAACGCGTCGTCATCGCCCGGCGACCGCAACACGTGCTCTCGACCGCGCAGATCCTGCGGGGGAAGCTCGAACGGGCCGCGCGCCCGGGACCCGTCCGGGACGTCTACGACGTGATCAGACTGTCGCAGGAGCACGAGACGGCAGGAGAGCTTCTCTCGGCCTACGGCCTGCTCGACAACGAACGGAAGCAGGAGGTCGAGTGGACCTGGGCCCGCTGCGACGAGCACTACCGGGACGAGGCCGAGAAGTACCTGAAGCTGACCGAGACGCCGTGCACGGACCTCGGCAAGCTGGGCTCGACCGGCGCCGACGTCCTCGAGGCGCACCGGATGGCCCGGGTCGTCATCGAGCTCCACGGCGACAGGGTGCTCACCGAGCGGAGAAGTCGAGGCGGCGCGGTCTTCACCGACGAGACCCACGTCGAGAGAACGAGGGCCCTCCACGCCCGAAACGGAATCGAGGAAACGCTCGACGCGAGCGGACTGTCGAGCCGGATCGTGATGCAGCGGATCGCGACGTGCCGCGGACAGGGCCGCAACGGCGTGATATTCGACAGCGAAGACCCGTCGCCCCCGGACCGGTTCACGGGCAGGAACAAATCGATGAAGCGCCACGGCGCTCCCGCGCAAGCAGCCGTCGGAAGTGAGTGATTCACGGAGACGTGGACGCCGTCGCGGGGAAGCCGGTGCCGCATCAAGTGGACTTGAGATGTGATCTCGCTGCAGTGTCCCCCTCGGCGATCTGCGTCAGCCGCTCGACCAACTCGTCGCCGTCGCCGGCCCGCACGATCCACTCGCCCGCGACGGCGAGACCCTCCGGACCGGCGATCCGGTCCACCGCCGAAGACACGCGCGCCGCAGTCTCCGCCCCGAACCGCAACGCCGCCTGCCGACACAGGAGCGCGCGTTGTTGAGCAAGCCCCTGCTCGATGCCTTCCTGAAGCCATTGCTTCGGCCACTCGGCCGCCCGTTCGACCAGCGTCATCTTCAGCTCCTCCAGCGTCCGCACCGGCCGCACCCACCCGCCGGGCGGCGCCACCCGCTCCACCGTCTGTCGCACCCAGTCGACGAAGGCCCGACGCAGCCCCGTCTCGTGCAGACCGCCCAGCTTCGCCTGCAGCGCCTCCACGACACGGGCCAGGTCCTTGGCCGAGCCGCTCTGCTCGAGCGCCACAACCGGCGTCATCAGATTGTCGCTCGGGAGATCGTCCTCGGCCAAGTGCCGCTCGTCGACCACGTGGTACCGCTGCGCCGGCTGATATCGCGCCAGCTCCGGTCCCACGGCCGCGATCAACTCGCCCATCTCCCGGGCCGCCCGCCATGGGCGGGCGCCGTTGTACAGCCCCACAGGCAACACGGGCGGCAGGGGTTCGCCCGATGCGACCGCTCCGCCGCCAGCCAGTGAGTCGGCCGCCAAATCGCTCGGGGGCAGCCCGTGAGCCCACCACCCCTTCTGCCGCTTGATTTGGTGTAGCCAGGCGGCTACACAATGGATGGGGTGATCAGGATTGTCCGCTACGTCACGGCGGACGGCACCGACGCGTTCGATACGTTGTTCCGGCTCCAGAGCGCCGAGAACCGCGCCCGTGTCTGTGAAGGACCTACAGACAGGAGAAGCGGCATGCCCGTCAGAGCCCATGAGGCCAGCGAGTGTCTCCAGACACCGGAGGACGTCGCGGCGTACCTCAACGCGGCGATCGAGGAGTCCGACGGCGACCCGCGACTGTTGATGAAGGCATTTCGCAACGTCGCGGCGGCCCAGGGGGGCGTTTCCGCCATCGCCCGGAAAGCCGATGTCGACCGCGTGGCCCTCTCCCGCGGCCTGTCGGGAAACCGTGACCCCCGATTGGGGACGGTGACGAAGATCGCGGCGGCGTGCGGCGTGTCGCTACGGTTCGTGCAGCGGGAGGCCACCAAGTAGTGCGGCGCGGTGGGTCCACCGGCGCCGGACAGACCGGCCAACCCCAACTTCCCCACTCAAGAGCACTCCTCCGGGTCGTCGATGGAACTCTCCGTTCTCGCGTCGTTCGCGCTGGCGCTCGTCGCCTTCGGCGCCGTTTCCCGGAGAATGGAGCGTGGCGTCGTCTCGCCACCGATGGTCTTTCTCGGGCTCGGGGTCGCGCTGGGAGAGCTCGGGTGGCTCGATTCCGGCGCCGGTCTCCTCGACGGTCTCACCGAGCTCACCCTGGTGCTGGTGCTCTTCACCGATGCCGCGCGAATCGACCTCGCGCACCTCCGCCTGCACGAGAGCCTGCCCGCCCGGTTGCTGGGAATCGGCCTGCCCCTGACCGTTGCGGCGGGGGCCCTCGCGGCGTGGATGATCGTGCCGGGCCTCGAGCCCTGGGAGGCGGTTCTCCTGGGCGCGGTCCTCGCGCCCACCGACGCCGCGCTCGGGCAGGCGGTGGTGAGCAACCCGCTGGTCCCGGTCCGGGTCCGCCAGAGTCTCAACGTCGAGAGCGGCCTCAACGACGGCATCGCGCTGCCCGTCGTCCTCGTCGCCGTCGCCTTCGCGGGCGCGACGGGCGAGAGCGGCGGCCTCGCCCACTGGCTCTCCTTCGCGATCCTGCAGGTGACGCTGGGCCCGCTGGCGGGGGCGGCGGTCGCCTACGTGGGCGGCCGCGGCGTGGCGCGGTCCGTTCGCGCGGGATGGATGAACGAGCCCTTCCAGCGGCTGTCGCTCCTCGGCCTCGCGGGCCTCGCCTTCGCGGGCGCCGAGCTCGTGGGGGGCAACGGCTTCATCGCCGCGTTCGTCGCCGGCCTAACCCTCGGCAACACCCAGCGCGAGCTGTGCACGCGCGTCCACGAGTTCGGCGAGGCCGAGGGGCAGTTGCTCACCCTCGTCGTCTTCCTCATCGTCGGCGCCGTCCTCGTGCCCGAGGCGCTCCCCCTCTGGGACCATCGGGCGTGGCTGTACGCCCTGTCGAGCCTCACCGTCGTGCGCATGGCGCCGGTCGCCCTCAGCCTGGCCGGAACGCGGCTGCGACCGGCGACGCTGGCGTTCGTCGGCTGGTTCGGTCCGCGCGGCCTCGCCTCGATCCTCTACGCGCGGATCGTGGTCGGCGAAGGGCTGCCCGTCGCGGGGCTCCTGGAGTCGACGGTCACCCTCGCCGTCCTGCTCAGCACCGTCCTGCACGGCGTCACCGCGTACCCGCTGGCCCGCCGCTACGGGGAGCGGCTGGCCGCCACGCGTGAGGGACCCGGAGAGGAGCACCGCCGCGTGCCCGAGCTCCCGGTGCGCATCCGCCACGCCAGGCGCGGCGGCTGAGCTCGCTCGGTGTGCGTGTCGGTGACCCTCGAGCAGCGGTGACTGTGACCGCCCGCGGGTGGCGGCGGTGCCCGTCAGCGCCAAGGCCGGTGTCGGTGACCTTCAAGCAGTCGCGATTATGACCGGACCGGTCATGACTCGGAGCCCGAGGCGGACGTGGCCGTCGTGAGGGGCGCGATCGACAGGTGACGGAAGTGGTCAACGCGGAGGGTGTCGGGTATGCTGGAGACATGGCCGACCACGACTCGCTCGTCACCACCGACCAATTCAACGCGGGTCTGGCCGACGTTCGTGGTGAATTGCGCACCGAGATCGCGGCGGTGCGGGTCGAACTGGCGAACCTCGACAAGCGCCTGACCGGCGAGATCGCCGAGTTGCGGACCGAACTCCGCACCGGTTTCGCCGACGTGCGGGCCGAGATTGCGGGCGTTCACACCGAGATTGCCGGCGTTCACACCGCCATCGCCAAACTCGGCGAACAGCAGGCCCGCACCGAGACGCACCGCCTGCGCTGGACGCTCGGCGCCATCGTAGCCGGGTCCGCGCTCGGCGTCGCGATCCTGCGCCTTCTGGACGGCTGAACGCACGTGAACTCCGTCAGCTCCTGGCCGGTCGTCGGCGTGAGCTCCTCACCCAGAACCTCGACCTGGCGCTCGCCGAACTTGAACCGCAAGGTGCCTTCGGACTCGATCGTCGTGGCCCCGGCCGCCCGCATCTCACGCCAGAGCTTGGGGTTCTCGGCTTCGGTGAGCCGGGCGAACTCCGTCTCGCTTCCGACGACGATGTCGAGGTCCTTGCTCCAGCGGTGCTGCCAACGTGCCGCGAGGGCGCTGCCGCCCCCAATCGCCCAGCCCGCCCAGCCGGGGGTGTGGGATGTCACGTGGCGGTCGAGCATCTCGCGGCTTCTCGCGAGCAGGTCCGCGGCGGGTTCCGGGAAGGTCGGTCGTGTCATCGCGCTCGCGCCAGCCGGTTCAGCTCCCTGTTTCGGGCCGGGTGTCGGTGGGCGTTCTCCGTCCGGTGGATGGCCGCGATCAGTTCGCGCAGCGTGTAGGCCTCTTCGGCGCAAGCCAGCAGGATCTCGTCGATCGGTGCCTCGCGCAGCCACATGCCGATGATCGTGGCTTGGCGGTGGGTGGGGTCCGTTGCGTGCACCGCCTCGAAGAACTCCCGGGTCGTCGGCGGCCGCGGCCAGCCGGCGCAGCTCTTCGTGATTCGCCGCGCGACGGCCGCACTCGCCGGTCCCGTCTGCTCCGGCGGTGTCGGCATTCCGAATCGTGCCCGGTCATCGGCGGTGCCGCGCATGTCCGTGAAGGCTTCGGGCGGGGCGAGAACCCCCGGTTCATCGTTGCGGTCCTTGGCCTTCACGCGAGCTCGCAGACGGCGCCATTCCTCGAGCCTGGATCCGTCGTTCATCCCCGTTGCCGCGCTGCTGTCGGCGCGTGTCTCCCGCGTGTCTCGGTTGATTCTACGTCCGCCCGCGCACCGGGTGCCGGCGAATGCGGCCTCCCGTGGGTTCTCATGGGTGCTGGAGACCGGTTGATCTCAGGACCACACAACAACGGCCGTCAGCATCCGGTCCGACGAGTGGGCCAACGGTCGGGGTGCGAGCGGTACAATCGGCCACGCGGGCTCGCCGACAGGTCGGCGGGAGCCGGTACGCGATCATGATTTGGGACGGTCTGGACGGACGCTGCACCGTCGCAGTCGACGACGCGAAGACGGATCGGCCGGGACGCCGCACATGCTGAGGGCACGAGAGGCCGGGCCGGTTCGGGCGCTGGAGCCCGGCGCGCCGTGGCCTGCGCGCCTCTCCGCGCGCTCGGCGCTGTACACCGATCTGCACGTCCTCCTGGATGCGACCAGTGAACCCCTGTCGTCGGCCGGCTATCGATCGCTGGTGGTCGACGACAACTGCATCGCTCGCAGGTCGGCCGCGGCGCGGCGAAAGATCTGGAAGGAACTGAAGGCGCGGTACATCCTCGACACCGAGCACCCGCTCTTCGCCGCGTTCCTGCAGGAGTGGCGCCGCTGCCGCTCCGAACCGGAACGCGGCCTGACGGCCTACATGCTCCTCGCCCTCCACGATCGCCTGGTCGCCGACCTCGGCGTTGGCTGGCTGTGTCCGCTGCTGCGGCGGGCGCCGGCGGAGTTGCGCGTCGCCGACGTGCTCGGGTTCCTCGAGCGTGCGGCGGAGAGCCGGCCGGAGGTCGCCGCCTGGTCCGACCACACGCGCACCGCCGTGGCGCAGAAGTACGCGGCCAGCGTCCGCGACTTCGGGCTGGCCCGCGGCGCGATCAGGAAGGTCACGGTCCGCCCCGCCCTCCACGGCGCGCCGGTGCGCCTGCTCGTCCGGGCCCTGCGCCTCGGCGGGGTCGGTCCGCTCGACCTGGTGCGGGCGCCGATCTTCCGGCTGCTCGCGCTGGAGGGGCACGAGGTCGTCGACGCGCTCGGCGAGCTCAACGGACGCGAGGCCCTCCGCTTCCGCATGCAGGGCGACGTGGTCGAGCTCGACGTCGAGGAGGCCGCCTGATGCAGAGCCTCTTCACCGATCTCCTCGAGCGCCTCGAAAAGCCCCTTCGCCCCGACCGCGGCGTCAGGACCGATGGTGCCATCCTCCTGATCTATCCTCCGGAGAGGGAGCTCGACTTCCGGGAGCAGCTCGTCGACGCGTTCCTTCCTCGTCTCGAGGCCGCGCAGATTCCGTTCACGCATCTGGACCTGACCGGCTTCCTGTTCCATGATCTCGACCCGGACGACGTCGAGCAGCTTCAGGAGGACGAGTTCGACGACTACCGCTGGATGCGGCAGGGGCTGTCCCAGCGCGTCGAGGCCGCGCTCGTCCGGCGATTCCAGGCGTTGACGTCCGCCAAGCCGGGAGCGACGCTCCTGGTCTCGGCCACCGTCGCGCTGCATCCGCTCGTCCGGTACGGCGAGGTGCTCCGCGGCCTGCGCGACCTCGAGGGCCGCATCGCGCTCGCCTTCCCCGGGGCGGAGCGCGGCGGCAAGCTCCATTTCATGAATCAGCCGGACGGCGGCAACTACCTCGCGGTCAAGCTGTTCTGGCGCTGAACGGGACGCGGCGCGGCGGGAGGCGGACGTAGATGGCGACAGTCAGGGAAGTCATCCAGCGGGACCTCGGCCGGCAGGTCGAAGGCGTCGTAAAGGTCTTCGACCGGGCCGCCCTCGCCGCCGAGCTGCGCGAGTACGTCGTCACCGACAAGATCGAGGAGGAGCTGAAGCGCATCTTCGACACCTTCACCCAGGTCAGCGAGACGCTGCGGCGCGGCGGCGGCGCTCGCGACGTGGTGGGCATGTGGATCTCCGGCTTCTTCGGCTCGGGGAAGTCCCATTTCGCCAAGGTGCTCGGCCACCTCCTGCAGAACGATCCGCTCGCCGACAGCTCCGGCGACTCGTGCCACGACGCCTTCGTCGGACACCTCTCCGACACCCCGCGCGGCGCCGACGTGCGGCTGCGGCTGGGGGAAGTGAAGCTCCGCACCCAGGTCCGCACCATCGCCTTCGAGATCAAGAGCCGGCAATCGTTGAACAACCCCAACTCGGTGGGCGAGATCCTCCTCTCGGAGTTCTACCGCCAGACCGGCCTCGCCGAGAACTTCGTCGTCGCCCGCATCGAGCAGCGCATGCGGCAGCGCGGCCTGCTCGACGCGTTGGCGAACGCCTACGAGGCCAAGTTCGGCGTCGCCTGGCGGAGCGCGCAGGGGCGCGACGACCTCCTGACCGTGCGGCGGCGGCTGGCCGCGGTCCTCCCGCAGGTGGACCCGGCCGAGCACGGCGACCGCCCATCGGCGAAGCAAGCCCTCGACGACACAAGGCGAGCCTCAGCCCCTCGGGCTCCTGGGTGCTGCTGCATCAGCTCCAGAAGCTCGTGGCCGCCTGCGAACGCGCCACGCAGCGGGCCGAGCGGGCGGATGCCGTCGACGCGCTGGCGGGGGTGTTCGTGGACGAGGCGGCGGCCGTCGACGCGGCACACATCGAGGTGCGCCGGCACGCCGAGCAGCAGAACCAGCCGGCCGTTACGACGGTGGCCGACCGCGCCTACGCAGCCTACGCGAACACCCTCAACGGCCGCTTCTTCGAGCGTTACGTCGGCGGCGGGAGCGCCGACATTCCAGGGCTGCCCTTCGTCACCGAGCGCCTCGAGGCGCGGGTCTGGACGACACAGGGCAGGCGCGCGGTGCTCGTCGTCGACGCCCTGCGCTACGACTGCGCCCACCTCGTCCGCCAAGCCCTGCCGAATCTCGACGTGCGGCTCGATCCGCTGCGGGCCGCCCTGCCGACGGTCACCCCCGTGGGCATGACGGCGCTGCTGCCGCTGTCGTCAACCGAGGTTTCCTTCGACGTCAAGGGCAACGGCCTGCACCCGCGCCTCGACGGGAAGGACGCCGCGGTCAGCAGCAACCGCATCGCGTTCCTGCGGGCGTTCGGCGCCGACTGCCGGCGGATCGACGATATCGAAGCGCACGCCGAACCGCCGGATGCACTTGGCGATCTGCTCGTCGTCTTCGGACACGAGGAGGTCGACCACCTCGGGCACGGCAGCGCCGACGCCCTGGTCCGTCACGTCCACGGGGAGATCGAGCGCATCGCGCGACTGGTCCGCAAGTTGCATCGATGGGGGTACCCGGAGGTGCACGTGGTCACCGATCACGGATTCATCCTGCTCGACGAAGACCGGCTCCCCGACGAGGTCCCGTGCGACAGGGACTGGTGCCGCGTGCGAAAGGCGCGCTTCGCGCTGGTCCCCGCGGAGGCAGACCTGCCGGTTGCGAGCCTCCCGTTCGACTGGGACCCGACGCTACGCGTGGCGCTGCCGCCGGGGCTCGCCTTCTTCCAGGCGGAGCAGGCGTTCTCGCACGGCGGCGCCGCGCTCCAGGAGCTGGTCATCCCGCATCTCGTCTCGCGTAGCGAGGTCGCGGCCGCGAAACGGATCGGCGTCGAGGTGGTGCTGCCCACGTTCGAGCTGCTGCGCGCGGCGGTCAAGGTCACCCTGCAGCCCGCACCGCCGGGCTCCGGTGGCGGCGGGCAGATGGCCCTCTTCCCGGCGGCGGGACGCACCCTGCGCCTCGACGTGCTGCGGACCGACGAGACGGGAACCCGCGTTTCCGTGCTCGCCGCCGGCCGGCAGAAGGAAGTCGGCGTCGATGCGGACGCGGGCGAACGGAACGCCACCCTCTTCTTCGACTCGGCGCAGTCGTTCGCCGCCGGAGAGCTGCTCGATCTCGACATCCGCGACGTCGAGACCACGGAGCAGTTCCCACCCGGCGGCGTCAAGCTGACCGTGGGACGCGACCTGTAGCAGCGAGGCGCCCATGAGCGACCAGCCCTTCGTGCTCGACGAGCTCGACACCCTGGCGACCGAGGCCTATCCGGGCCTCGTGGTGCGCAAGGATCTGCTGCGGCGCATGCGCAGCGCGTTCGGCGTGCCCGCGTTCGTCATCGAGTTCCTGCTGGGCAAGTACTGCGCCTCGACGGACGAGGAGACGATCCTGGAGGGTCTCGAATTCGTCCGCGAGACGCTGGCGAGCAAGTACGTCAAGCCGGACGAGCGCGAGGCGGTCAAGTCGGCCATCAAGCAGCACACCTCGTTCGAGATCATCGACAAGATCTCCGTGCGCCTGATCGAGACCCACGACAAGTACTGGGCGCGGCTCTCCAACCTCGACCTCGACTACATCAACATCGAAGAGAGCGAGGTGCGCCAGCACGACCGCCTGTTGCTGGGCGGAATCTGGGCCGAGATCACGCTGCGCTACGACGACGCGTACGTGTTCAGGACCCAGAACCGGCCGTTCTTCGTCGAGCGCATCCGCCCCATCCAGCTCTCCTCCCGGAAGCTCGACGACTTCGTGGAGGGGCGCCGCCGCTTCACCCGCGACCAGTGGCTCGACCTGCTGATGCGGTCCCTGGGCTACGAGCCGCAGCATCCGTACTACACGAGGCGGCGCAAGCTGCACTACATGTTGCGCCTCCTCCCGTTCATCGAGAAGAACTTCAACTCCGTGGAGCTGGGTCCCCGGGGTACCGGGAAGAGCTTCGTCTACCAGCAGCTCAGCCCCTACTGCCACCTCGTGTCCGGTGGGCAGACCACCACGGCGCAGATGTTCGTCAATCTCGCGTCGGGCCAGCGGGGGCTCGTCTGTCTGTGGGACGTGGTCGCGTTCGACGAGGCGGCCGGGGTCCGGTTCACGGACAGGAGCGGCCTGAACATCATGAAGGGCTACATGGAGGACGGGGCCTTCAGCCGCGGCCGCGACGTGATCACGGCCGAGGGATCGGTCGTCTTCGTCGGCAACCTCGACGGCGACATCGAGACCATCGCGCGCACCTTGAACCTCTTCCATCCGCTGCCGAAGGAGATGGACACCGCGTTCTACGACCGCATCCATGCCTACATCCCCGGCTGGGAGTTCCAGAAGACGTCGGACGCCTCCTACACCGACCACTTCGGCGTGGTCACCGACTACCTCGCCGAGGTCTTCCGCGAGCTGCGCAAGCAGAGCTACGCCGACTGCGCCGAGCGCCACTTCCGTTTCGGCGGCCATCTCGGCGGACGCGACCAGAAGGCGGTGCGCAAGATCGTCTCCGGGCTCGTCAAGCTGCTGCACCCGCACGGCGAGGTCGGCCGCGACGAGGCCGAGGAGTACCTCGCCTACGCGATGGAGATGCGCCGTCGCGTCAAGGAGCAGCTCAAGAAGATGGGCGGGCTGGAGTACTGGGACACGAGCTTCTCCTACACCGACCGTGAAAGCGGCCGGGAGACGTTCGTCCCCGTGCCCGAGAGCGGCGGCGGGTCGTTGATCGCCGAAGGCGGGCTGCCCCCCGGCAGCGTCTACACCATCGGCTCGGACGCCGCGGACAACCGCCTCACGCTCTTCCTGCTCCAGACGCAGAGGAACCGCGGATCGGGACGGGTCATCCCGCTCGGCAGCCTCTCCAGCAAGATGAAGGAGGCCGTCAGGACCGCCGACGCCTACCTGAAGGCGAGCGTCCGCGACCTCGGCATCGATCACGACCTGAAGGCGTACGACTTCACCGTCCAGGCCATCCATCTCAACCAGGCTCAGGAGGGCACCGAGACCGCGATCGCGTTCTTCCTCTCGCTCGTGTCGTCCATCCTGGACAAGCCGGTGCTCGACCGCACTGTAGTCCTCGGCGACATGAGCGTCCAGGGCCTGCTGCTGAAGGTCAACGCACTGCCCGAGCGCATGCAGCTCGCCGTCGAGGCGGGCGCCAAGCGCATCCTGATCCCGAGCGAGAACAAGCGCGACGTCGCCGAGGTCCCCGACGCCATTCTGACCGCCACGCAGTGGCAGTTCTTCGACTCGCCCACCAAGGCGGCCATCATGGCCCTGGGGATGGGGTAGCCGGATTGTCTAGGTGGTGCCGCGTCGGATTCCGGCTCCCTTCGCGGTCGAGGCGGGCGCCAGGCGCATCCTGATTCCGAGCGAGAACAAGCGCGACATCGCCGAGGTCCCGAACGCCATTCTGACCGCCACGCAGTGGCAGTTCTTCGACTCGCCCACCAAGGCGGCCATCATGGCCCTGGGGATGGGGTAGCCGGATTGTCTAGGTGGTTAGTGCACCCCTTCGAGTGTGGGGATTCGGCACCGTCGGCCTGCACGAAGGCGGCAACGTAGTCCACGCGCACCACCGTGGCATTCTGTGCTCATCGAAGCACGAATCACCATCTCTTGTCTCTCGCGTGAGGCACGGACGCGGCGTCATTCGCTCTTCAGGGTCATGCACGGGTCCGCCCGCGAGGCGCGCCCGGGGGGGCGTAGCTGGCGAGGAAGGCGATGGCCGGAAGCAGCACCGTCGCGGTGCCCCAACGACCCGGGATCGGTCGGGCTTGCTGACACGGTCTGGCAACTGGCTGTCCTTGAGCTTCTTGCGCCCAATCACGAATCCCGCGGTCGCGGCCTTTCGCAACCGCGAAGACTCCCGATCGGGCGGAAAGGCCACGACGACGCGCTTCCTCGGATAGCCCGCCTGGACGGCTTGCACGGGTCTCGTCAGGTCGCTGTCTCCTGACACGAGGATGGCCGTATCGAAAGCGTCCGCTTGGGCACCCTCCAACAGCTCGACCGCGATGTTCACGTCGGTCATCTTCTCCTCGAACGCCTCCCAGGTGGCTTGACATCGCGGGCAGCGCCGCGTCTTCGCGAGGTAGTGGCCGTAGTGCAAGCGCACACCGGGTAGGGTCTCCAGAGCTTCCAGATACGTGCCCTGCCGCCTCCGGGTATCCTCGTCTCCGGGCCGCGACCTGATGCGAGTGGTGAAGTAGTGCACCCCCAACAGCCGCTGGCCCGGTTTCAGCAAGTTCTCGGCCAAGCGGTGAACGTCGAGCCAGTAGAGACGCCGCCAGCCCTTGGAGCGCAGCCCATAGTAGAGGTTGAAGCCGTCGACGTACGCGATGATCCGTCCCATTCTGCCCCGCTTCACCACCTGTTGACATCCGCCGCGTCAAGCGCTACGCTCTTGTACACCCGGCCAGTGATAGCATCGCTGGCCCGACGCCCCGCAAGGGGCGTTTCTTTTTTTGGCCGTTTTCGCGGCTCGCCGTGCCGCGCATTTCCGTGATGGCTTCCGGGGGAGCGAGGACCCCGGGTTCGTCGTCGCGGTCCTCGGCTTTCACGCGAGCTCGCAGACGGCACCATTCCTCGAGCCTGAATCCGTCGCTCATCCTCGTTGCTGCGGTGCTGGCGGGCGCGTATCTCCCGCGTGTCTCCGTTGATTCTACGTCCGCCCGCGGACCGGGTGCCGGTGAATGCGGCCTCCCGCGCGTTCTCGTGGGTGCTGGAGACCGGTTGATCCCTCGACGCGAGGGGTGGAGGTGGTGATGGCTGAGCTGCCGCCGGCGCGTGTGGTCGAGTCCCTGGGCGGCATTCCGCCCGGGGAGGTCAGGTGCTTGCTGGCCCGGGTGGGCGGCCTGGGGGGCCGCGGCCGGGAAGGCGACCCGGACCCAGTCGAAGTCGGCTCGGGGCCGATTCCGCGATCTGCGGTGAGGTTGGTCTCCCTCGAGGCGGCGGTCTGGGAAGGTGGCCGTGGCGCCCCGACGGCCGAGGAGCTGGCGCGGGAGTCCGGGCTGCCGGAATCGACGGTTGACCTCGCGCTCGCGGTTCTCGGCCGCCTGTTTGTGGATGGCGGCGACGACAACGACGACATGGTCGACCACGGCGGGCGCGGACAGACGCCCTCTCCGGCTGGCGGGGCTGCAGGCCTTCCCGGGGACGACGATCAGGAGAGCGGTCTTGCCGGTCGGAGCCGTCCGCTCGCCGCCGTCGACAGCGACCAGACGACGCGGTAGACGGCTGGCCGAATTTCGTCCAGCCGGACCAGCTCGGGCGTCCCGCCGAGGAGCACGCCGCACCGTTCGGCGTCACCACGATCCGCGGACAGATGACACACGTCGCCGCGTGTCAGGAGATCACCAATCCGGCATTCCGTCGTCAAGATGGCCCAAGGCACGGTTGCCGATTCTACTCCAACTCCGGCCTCGGTGCTCGACGCCTGTGATCGGGGCGTCCGCGGCGACGGTGCAGGGGTGGCGGTCGGCGCGTTCCCGTGGTCCCCTCTTGGGCGTCTTGGGCGTTCAGGTCGAGCGCCTTGACGACGACTTCGCCGATCGCGTGAAGCACATCGAGACTGTCCACCAGGGGCCCGACTCAAGGTTCGGCGACAGGGTGCTGCTCAGGGGACAGGGTCGGGAACCGCGAGGAGGTCCGGCGCGGCCGGAATGCGTCGAGCCGAAGTCGCTCGAACCTCGAAGCGCTCGCCGGTGTCCATGAAGATGGTCATCTCGACCCCGTGTCGGTCGCGGTCAGGCGGGTCAGGCTCGTCAGGAGCAGCCCGGCGCTCACGAGCAGACCAGGGTCAGCGCCACCTGCCCGCTGAGCAGCACGCCCTGCAGCCGCCGGCGCGGGACCGCGGCCCCGCTCTGCAGGCCGGCCGCCGCGCGGTGCAGAAACCGCGGCAGCCACGCCAGGGACGCGCCGACGCTGACCAGGCACATCAGCACGACGGTGACGACGGCGAAGCCGAGGGTCGCCCCGTCGAGCCGGATGGTGTCGGCGAACAGCGCGGTGTCGGCGAGCAGCGCGCGCAGGCCGCCCATGCCCAGGCCGAGGGCGGCGAGGGCGACGACGGCGGCCAGGCCCCCAGCACCAGCGTCTCGGTCAGTCTGTCCTACGCGTTCACCGCCGCCGGCCGCCGTCAGCTCGCGGCGCAGTGGCGGACATGGGACCGCATCGTGACCGCGGTGGCCCAGGTGCTGGACACCGGTTGATTGAGGCGCTGCGGCGACAGTGCCGCGTCATCATCGAAATCGTGGACGCAGCTCCGGTCAGCTCCGGTCCGCCTCGCCGGCCTCCAGTGGTCGCGGCTCAATCAGGCTCGCACACTTGATCCGGACGGCGTGGCGGGGGCCGGCAGCCAGGCGCGCAGGGTAGAATGCCATCGAGGGAAGGACGGCACAGACAGCAAGCGGTTGCACGGCTGGCGAAAACGAGACGGGAAGACCATGGCCACGAGCAACGCCCAGCGCAAGGCCGGGTACGCGATCTCATTCGAGAGCTGGGCAGCGTACCAGAGGTGGGAAGACGAACAAACGGCCAAGACGCCGGATGGACCCGACGCCGCCGTACGACGGTTCTGGGAGATGGCTGACCTGACCGACAGTCTGGAGCGGCTGAACCCGCACGAGCGACCTCGGTTCACCGCGTCCTTCGAGAGTTTCGACGAGTACGAGACCTGGAAGAATGGCCAGACCAACCCGTGGAATTGGTGACAAGTGGATCGACGTTTGCAGGCTGCTCAACAACCGAGGCGCCGCCTACATCGTGGTGGGCGGCATCGCCGTCAACCTCCACGGCCATGTGAGAGCGACCAAGGATCTGGACATCCTGGTGCCTCGGGACATCGAGAATACGAGGCGGATACTGGAGGCCCTGGCCGAGCTTCCCTACGGAATGGCCCGAGAGCTCGACGCCGAAACTGTCGACGCGCGGCCCATAACGATAATCGGCGACGATCCGCGAGTCGACATCCTGAAGAGCGCAGGGTCTCTCAACTACAGGAACGCGAAAGACGGGGTCGTTACGATAACGGTCGAGGACGTGGTTGTGACCTACGTGGGCCTGGAAGATCTGATCCGATCGAAAAGGACGGACCGGGACGACGACAAGGCCGACGAAAGGCGACTACGGCTAATCGCGAAGCAAAGAGCCCGGCGGACGGCTGGAACGAACCCGACGAAGCCTGGAAGTCCGGGCGAACCGGAACCTCCCGAACAAACCAGGAACTGAAGCTCCGGCGGGGCGGGCGGGCTGCCGGGGACGCCGAGGACCGCGATTTTCTTGCGAGCAGCAGGATCGCGAGAAACCAGGAAAACGGCTTGGCGTGTGCTGCATGGACGTCCGTGTAGGCGACGCCGGTTCACTCGTCGCGCGGCCGGCCGGCCCTCAGTCGGTCCGGAGCGCCACGACGGGGCTGACCCGGATGGCGCGGCGGGCCGGCAGCCAGACGGCGAGGAGGGCCGCGGCGCCGAGGACCAGCGGCACGCCGAGGAACGACTCGCCCCTTCTCCGGATGTCGAGAGGACCGATAGGAACGCGGGGAATCCCGGCGGCCGGCGGCGTTCATTGCGGGGCGGGAGAGCGCGCGGGACGGCCAGGCAACGCTCGCGGCCACTCGCCGGCCCCGGAGCGGAGAGCGGGTGCTTCTCAGTCCATGGCCATCGCTTCGTGCCGCTCCGCCAGGTTGCGCAGTGCCTCGGCGACCTCGCTCGAATGCGCGGCGTAGTGACGCAAGGCCTCGGCCAACGGAGAAGCCGCATCGGCGTCGGCCAACTGCTCGTGGAGTATCGCGTCGGCCTCGTGGTCGGCGGCGTGAGCGCTGTAGTGGCGTGCGAGCGTCGTGTGGTCTTGCCGAGTCCTGCCTGATCCGTTCCCCTGTCTCCGCATCTGGGTTGCCTCCCCGTGTCCGACTCGCGCCCAGTGGACATTACGATGAAGCCCGTCGCGACAAGCCTGAAGTTTTCCTGAAGATTTCATGAAGCGCTCTTCAGACAGGGTCTCGGATGCCGGCACCCATCCCCGGGAAGGCGAAGAGCCCCAGCGATGGCGTCGGTGGAGGATGCGGTAGCTGCCGGCGACCGACCCCGGGAGCACGTAGGGCACGCTCTCGTCCGGCGCACCGAAGCTGCGCTCGGCGCCGACCCGCACGATGTTGTCGTAGTGGTGCTGGCCGCGGCCACGACCGTCGCGGCGACCCTGATCGCCGCCGCGACCGACGTCGACGCGGCGCGAGTCAGCGACCTCGCCGCGACGACGGCGCGCCCGACGACACCGACAGCACCAGCCGCACCAGGTCCGACTGCCGGGCGATCCGCAGCCGGCTGAAGGTCTGCTTCAGGAGCCAGCGCACCGTGACCTCCTTTCGAAGGGTGGCCTCGGCGATCTAGCGAAGGCTGCAGCCTCTGGCCAGCATCGCCGCCATCGAGCTCTGCGCCGGCGTCAGACCCAGCGCCGAGGCCACGAGGTCGGCATCGATGACCGGCCGACGGTCCGGCTCGACGACCAGCACCAGCGCCGCGACGCGAGGCGGACGGGCGTCCATCTCCAGCTCGACGGGGCTGACGTGCAGCACGAGCCGCGGCGACGGGGGGCGTCTCCCGACCGTCATCGAGCCCCCGGCTCCCTCCTCGACGAGAAGCGGTATGGCGCGCCTCAACAGCCGTTGCAGCTCCGCGTCATCCGCGGGCTCGACGGCGTGCAGGGCCCCGTCGTCGTCGACCAGCCCCGCGCCCTGCCGCAGGACTTCGACCGCACGGTCGTTCGCCGCCGCGATCCGCCCCCGCGGGTCCAGGTGGATGACGCCGACCTGGGTCGCGTCGAGCAGCTCCGCGAACGACTTCCCCAGCGCCCGGGCATCGGCCAGCGCCGTCCGGACGCTCACGAAGTGGCGCACGTGGGGCAGGAGCTGCTCGATCATCCGGATCTGGTCCGACCGCCGACCCCCCGATTCGACCGGATCGCCGAGCGCCCACGCCACCCGGGTGCCACCCGGCGCCGCCAGCCGGACGTTCAGCCCGTCCTGGTTGAAGCCGGCCGGCAGCGCCTCGTTGTACGTCGCCGACGTCTTCCTCTCCGCCTCGGTGTAGAGCTCCCTGATGGGGACGAGCACGCCGTCGGCCAGCTCCCTCACTCGGGGGACCCGTTCGTCGCGGAACCAGTATTCCCTGAAGTACAACTGCTCCAGGTCCCGGCGGCGCTGCCCCCGGAGGCAGAACCGGGCGAGGTAGATCCGGGTGTCCCACTGCACGCTCCCCCCGCCGAACACGAGGTGATTGCCCTTCAGGCCGCAGGCGTCGTCGATGAGGCCGGCGGTCGCCGGCCAGATCTCGTCGTCGAACGCCGCCCCGTGCAACGACCGCAGGATGCGGTCGAACTGGTCCTGTAGGTGCATGCCCGTCTTCTCCCTGCCCTTCCGTCGGCTTTCCATGCCTTCTCACACGGGGTACCGCTCCCGGCCGGGAGGGCCGATGCACCGGCGGGAGTGCCGGCGCGCTCGCCTTCCCGATTGACTCACCACCTCGAATAGGGTGAATTCGTATCGTCAGCCACACATCTAACGGATAGGTTACATCGCGCTATTGTGCCGTTAGACTTGTGTATTATCACGTCCGGGTCACCGAACCGTCTGCAAGCGACGAAAATCGACCCGCGCGCCGACGGGGCCGGAGTGTGCGCGCCCGGCCAGCGGGTGCGGACCCTGGCGGTGCATCAGGCCCATGTGGGGCCGGGAGGCGACGGCGGGAACGGCGAACGGCGGCGGCGCCCCCGGCAACCGTCGCGACACGAGGTCGCCCACGGGCTCCCCGTGGGAAGCCGCTTCGTCACGCGCGGCGCCACTACGCGGCCGCGGATGACGGGCAACAAGCTCGGCCTACAGGAAACCGCCTGCCAGCCTTGCGCGGCCGGCCCGAGATGCGGACGCCGCCGAGGCAGACGCACCTGTTCGAGGAGCACCGCGTGGCCAGAGTGGATTGTGACGTGCTGATCATGGGAAACGGCATCGTGGGGAACCTCGCGGCTGCCTGGTTCGCCCGACACATGCCCGCTCTGCACGTCAACGTCGTGGGACCGGCGGCCCGGACCCTGCCCATCGTGGGCGAGTCGCTGGTCGAGTTCAGTACGCAACTTCTCCAGGAGATCGGTCTTGGGCGGCATCTCGTCGAGGAGCAGCTTCCCAAGTACGGCCTCACGTTCTACTACAAGGTGGATCCCACGGCTCCCGCGGACCCGCGCTATGTCGTCGACGCCGTCCCCACCAATCCGCCGCTGCCGGCGTTTCTCGTCAACCGGTTCACTCTGGACGAAGCGTTGCGGCAACTCAATCGGGACAACGGCGTCGAGCACGTCGACGGCAAGGTGGTGCGGGTCAAGCTGGGCTCGGGCGCGCGGCACAGGGTCACGGTGCGGGACGCCGACGGGAGGGAACGAACGCACACGGCCCGCTGGGCGATAGACGCCACCGGACGGCGCCGACTGCTGGCCCGCCAACTGCACCTCGGCGACCGCGTCCCGCACCAGCGCAGCTCGTTCTGGTTCCGCCTGGCCGACTTCGACCCGTCCATTCTCGACCGCATCGACCCCGTCACGAGCGATGCCCGCCGCCCTGACGCGTACTATGCCACGCACCACTTCTTCGGACGCGGCAACTGGATCTGGTTGATTCCGGTGCGGGCGGAAACGGGCAGGCAGATGATGAGCGTCGGGCTGACCTGCCGGCCGGACCTGTTTCCCGAGCCCGTGACGACCATACCGGAGTTCCTCGACCGGGTGGCGGGCGAGCACCCGATCCTGGGAGACCTGGTCCGGAGCGGGTGGGTCGTCGACACCAACCTGTACCGGAACTACATGTACCGCACCCGGCGGAGATACTCCTCCCAGGGGTGGTTCATTGTCGGGGACGCCGCGGATACCGTGGATCCGCTGTACAGCACCGGTCTTGCACTCGCGACCATGGCGATTCAGCAGGTGGGGGCCATCGTCCGTCGCGACCAGGCCGGCAGCTTGACCGAGGGATTCGTCGGCAGGCTCGACCGGGCCTACGCCGGTTTTCAGGAACTGGGGGAGGGACAGGTCGCGAGGCTGTACGACGTCATGCGGGCCGGCTATCAGTGCCGCCTGCGCATGCACCTCCACGTGATCGGCTTCTTTCACATGGCGCTGCCGCTGCTGCTCAACGGCTATCACGCCGATGCCGTCGGCGCGGCGATGATGGCCCGTCTGGGAGGGCCCGCGCACGGGCTGGGCCGGCAGTTGACCGACTTCGAGCCGCTCATTGCCCGGGCGGCCGCGCGACGGCCCTCGCCACCGGTCGGCGCCGGCGTCAGGGTGCATTCGGCCTTCGCGATGAACCACTCCTGGTTCGAGCACTGCCGCGACGACGAGATCCCGCGCTCGTTGTCTCGGATGTTCCGACACATGGTCGCCCTGCGCCTGCGGCTCCTGTGGACGGCGGGCGTGCGGTCGTGGCTCGACCCGGTCCAGTTGGGCGGGCTGCTGCGGTCCGCCATCTGGGGCGTGGCGATCGGGGCGCTCGGAAGACGCAGCCTCAAGCGGAGCAGGCTGACCCGGTGGCTGTTCGCGTCCGGCCGCGGCGACGCCCACCCGGGGCCCGCTTCCTCCGACCCGATGCGCGCGGAGCTCACCCGATGACGGCAGGGTCCAACCAACCCTGGCCGCGAATCGCGTCGCTCGCTACCGCGGTGCCGCCCCACCGGGTCCCTCAGGACGAGGCGATGGCGTTCTTCCAGCGGTCGTTCGACATTCCGCCGGCCAAGCGGGGCCGTCTGAAGCAGGTCTTCCTGAACGCCGACATCGAGACGCGGTACGCCGCTGCTCCCGTCCATTGGTACGAGCGGGACCACAGCTTCGAGGTGAAGAACAATCTGTACATCGACAGGGCCATCGACCTGCTCAAGCAGGTGACCCTCGACAGCCTGGCCGTCGCCGGCCGGACGTGCCGCGACGTCGACACGCTCGTCACCGTCTCGTCGACCGGCGTCGCCGTACCCACGCTGGATGTCCGGCTGATGGAGGAGCTGCCCTTTCGGCGCAACGTGCAGCGCCTGCCGCTGTTCGGCCTCGGATGCGCGGGCGGGGCCCTGGGGCTGGCGCGCGCCGCCGCCTGGGCGCGCGCCCAGCCCGGCAGTTGCATCCTGCTTCTGGTCGTCGAGCTCTGCACGCTCACGTTCTGCCGCGGCGACCAGATGACCGCGAACGTCGTCGCCACCGCTCTCTTCGGCGACGGCGCGGCGGGCGCGGTGCTGACCACGGACGGGCCGGGGCCCGCGATCAGGGCCTGGGGCGAGCACACCTGGCCCCGCAGCCTCGACGTCATGGGCTGGCACGTCACGCAGAACGGGCTGGAGGTGCGGCTGTCGCGCGGCGTTCCCGACGTCGCCCGGCACCGGGTGCGGCGCGTCACCGACGAGTTTCTCGCTTCCGTCGGGCTCGAGCTCGCGGACGTCGACGACTTCATCTGCCACCCCGGCGGGACCAGGGTGCTGAAGGCCCTGGAAGACGCCTTCGGTCTCCCGTCCGGCGGCCTCGCGGCGTCGCGCGAGATTCTGCGCGACTACGGCAACATGTCGGCGGCCACGGTGCTCTTCATCCTGAAGCGCGCCCTCATGACCGGGACCGCCGACAACGGGCGGCACGAAAGGGCACGGCGCTATCTGATGACGGGGCTGGGGCCCGGCTTCTCCATCGGGTACCTGGTGCTGGAGTCGGCCTGATGCCCGCCGTGTACCTCATCGTCGGCTTCCTCGTGGTTCAGCGGCTGGCCGAGCTGGGCTTCGCCCGCCGCAACCACCGGGCGCTCCTGGCTCGCGGCGGCGTGGAGGTCGGCCAGGCGCACTACCCGGCGATGGTCGCCCTGCACGCCGGCTGGTTGCTGGCCCTGGCGGCGACGATCGATCCGCGGACGGCGCCGTCGTTGCCGTTGCTCGCGGTCTTCGTGCTGCTGCAGTACGGACGCGCATGGGTGCTCGCCACGTTGGGCTCGCGCTGGACGACGCGTATCGTGGTGCTGCCGGGCGCCGCGCCCGTCCGCAGCGGCCCGTACCGCTACCTCAGGCATCCCAACTACGTCATCGTGTGCGGCGAGATGGCGGTGGTGCCGCTGATGTTCGGCGCCTGGGTCCTGGCCGTGGCAGCTTCGGTATTGAACCTGGTGGTGCTCCGCGCGCGCCTGCAGGTCGAGAACAGGGCGCTCGAGAGGCTCGGTGGCGGCCAGGACCGCACACGCCCGAATGCCGCGGCGCATCGAGTGACCGACCGGGAGCGTGGGTGATGCTGCTTGCCGCCGAAGAGCTCCTGCTGTTTCTCCTGGACGAGCAACACGGCACGCTCCTCCCGATGACCGAACGTACGGAGCATCTGGTTCTCGCGGGTGCGGTGTTGATGGACCTGCAGTTGGCGAATCGCATCGACACCGACCTGGACCACCTCACGCCCAGCAATCCAACGCCGCTCGGCGACGACGTGCTCGACCCCACGCTGGCCGACATCGTCGGCGCGGAAGACACGCACGATGCGCTGTACTGGGTGGAACGCACGGCCCGGCGGGGGCACGAGATCCGCGAGCGGGCGATTGCCCGGCTGGTCTCGCGGGGCATTCTCCGCGAGCCCGGCGACGACGCGTTCCTGTCGCTGACGCCGGAGGTGGCGCACGCGCGGCGCTATCCGTCGACGCACGGAACGGCGCCGGAGCACGTCAGGCTTCGCATCATGCGGGTCCTGTTCGGCGACGACATCCCGGATCCGGCGGACATCGTGATCATCAGCCTGGTGGACGCCTGCGACGTCTGGCGAAAGCTCCTCACGGCAGAGGAGCTCGCCAGGGCGCGAAAGCGCATCGAGATCGTCAGCCGCCTGGACTTGATCGGCCGGGCCGTCGCGACGCTCGTGAGAATCGTGCGACCGACGGCGCGCACCGCGCGCGACCGCGTCGCCGGTCTGCCGCTGGCCCGCGGCCTGCCGCTGGTGGGCAGCACTCTCTCCGTGGCCCGGGACCCGAGGACCTTCTTCGTTCAGGAGCACCTGCGCGTGGGACCCGTCTTCAGGGTCAGGACGTTGACGCGCAACTTCGTCGCCATGGCCGGACAGGAGGCCAACCTGTTCGTGTCTCGCTCGGAGCGCATGCATCTGCATACGTCCGACATGTGGGACCCGCTCTGTGCCGAGCTCGGCGCCTCGCGCTTCGTGCTGAACATGGACGGCAAGGACCACGTGCGGATGCGGCGCGAGACCGGCGGCGGGTTCTCCCGCCAGCTCATCGAATCGGAGATCCCCGAAGCGGTGCGGGTCATCCGGCGGTCCCTGGCCGAGATGCCGCTCGACGCGCCGTTGCCCGGTCTGCCGGCCATGCTCCGTCTGGTCGGCGAGACGACGAGCGCCATCGTCGCCCGGTCGTCGACCGGCGAGTACATCGACGACGTGCGCCTGGTCCTGAGGGAGGCCGTGACCCGCGGCTTCCTGCACACGCCCCGGTTGCCGAGAACGCCCCGGCTGCGACGCGCGCTTCGCCGGGCCGCGGAGCTGTCGGACAGGTGGTTGACGAGACAACAGTTGAAGCAGCACGCCCGCAAGCCCAACGCGATTGACCACATGCTCGCCCTGCACCGCGCCGATCCGACGTTCCTCCCCGAGTGCGACCTGCCGCTCACGGCGCTCCTGCCGCTGTTCGCCGGCGTCGAGACGGTGGGGAGCATCGGCGCCTGCATGCTCTACGTCGTGCTGAAGGACCCCGCGTTGCGGGAACGGGCGCAGGCCGAGGCCGATGCCCTGTTCGCCGGCGGCACGCCGGACGCGGCGCAGGTGCGCGAGCTGGACGTCCTGTACCGGATCATGCTGGAAGCGCTGCGCATGTACACCCCGGTCCCGGGGATTCAACGCAAGGTGACCACGTCGTTCGACTTCGCCGGACACCGGATTCCCGCCGGCGAGGACCTGTTCCTCGCCTTCTTCGTCACGCATGACCTGCCCGAGCACTTTCCCGATCCGCAGCGGTTCGACGTGGACCGGTACCTTCCGGGGCGTGACGAACACAGGAAGCCGGGCGTGTTCGTGCCTTTCGGCGTGGGCGTGCACCACTGCGCCGGCCGCGGGTTCGCCGAAGCGCAACTGCCGTTGATTGTCGCGACCTTGCTGCACGAGGTCGACATGGAGCTGGTTCCGCCGACCTATGAGCTGAAGACGGACCGTTGGGTTCTCTTTCCTTCCTTCGTTCCGGACAAGCGGTTCAGGTTCAGAGTGAGAGGCCGGCGGGGCTGAGGGACGAGGACGACCGGCTCGACGTCGGGTCCGCCGACGGCCTCGCCGGTTCCGGACTGCCTGGAGGCCTTCGTCCCGAGACCTTCGACGGGCTCGGCCGCCGACGCGACGCCCGCTACCCGCCGCCGCAACGGCCGCTGCTCATGGACCAAGACGGCGACGGAAACAGCCGCCCGGATCGGCCAGGATCTGCAAGACGCCCTGTGATTCCGGGCTGAGTCGGGATGTTCTGAAATCGCGCGAAGGCGGGGATGGCTCCTCAGGTTGGACTCGAACCAACAACCCTCCGGTTAACAGCCGGATGCTCTGCCAATTGAGCTACTGAGGAACACGTGGCAGCGCGTGCGACCCGGCGGCCGTGGTGCGGAATCAGGCGCCGGACGAAACCGTGATTATAGACCATCGCTGCGGGCAGCGTCAAATGTCGGCCTCCGGCGGCGACGGCGGCGGCTTCGCCGAACGCGCCCCCACCAGTTGCCACAGCGCCGCGAGGAGCCCCAGGCCGAGCCACCCGATGGCGAACGGCACCTGGCCGCGGGCCGGGGCGAGGGGGTACATCTGCCAGAGGTCGCCGTCGGTCACCGCCCGCGCGCCGGGGTGCCCCACGAGAGCGAGGGCGCCGACGAGGGCGGTCCACGCGCCCCCGAAGGCGGTCCCGACGATGATGACGTAGCGTTGCAGCGCGACGGCGATGCTCGCGCCGACCAGGCACGCGAGAATCACCATCCAGGCCTGCGGATCGCCGGAGGCCGGGGACCACGAGAGGTTGAGGACGAGCACCCCGACCGCGGCGCCCGCCACCGCCACCGCCGCGAGATAGAGCACCAGCGACACCGCGGCGCCGGCCAGCCCCCCCAGGACGACCACCCCGGCCGCGACCCACGGCGACAGCGTGCCGACGAACAGCGACGTGACGTAGGCGCCGCCCGCGAACCCGTACAGCACGAGCAGCCAACGAAACAGCCGGTAGCCGAGGAAGCAAGCCGCCAGTCCGCCAGCGAGTAGAATGACCGCCGCCACGACCTGCGGCGACAGGAAGGCCATTGACGCATTATGACGGGGCGTGTCGAGACGCCGCAACACGCGATGCGCGGGCCGTCGATGCCGGACGGCCGGCGGGGGCCCTCCGTGGCCGGCCTGATCGCGGCGGCGGCAGGCGTCGTCCTCTTCCTCTACTTCGTCCGGCGCACCGGGGTCGCGGACATCGCGGCGGGGGCCGGGCGCCTCGGCTGGGCGTTCGCCGCCGTCGCCGCCCTCGGCGGCCTGCGGCTCGCGGCGCGCGCCCTCGCCTGGCGGAGCTGCCTCGACCGACCGCACCGGCTGACCCGGGGGCACGCGTTCCGGGCCATGGTCGCCGGCGACACGCTGGGCAACCTGACCCCGCTGGGCCCCCTCGTCGGCGAGCCCGCGAAGATGCTGTTCGCCGGCGACCGCGAGCCGGCGGCGCGCACCCTGCCCGCCCTCGCGGTCGAGAACCTCTTCTTCACGCTGTCGGCGGCGCTCGTCGTCGCCGGCGGGGCGATCGCGCTGGCGTTCCGGCTCGGGCCGGCCGAGAGCTGGTGGGCGACCGGCGCGGCGCTGGCGG
>JAJEEA010000375.1 GCA_022821235.1 Vicinamibacteria bacterium | reverse complement strand
CGGGCTGGAACGACAGGAAGCTGATGGTCTTCTGGTTGTCGAGCGCGAACTGCACGACGCTGCCGACCTGCTCGTTGTTGATGCCGTTGAGGATGGTGATGACGGGCACGATGTCGACGCCGGCGTTGTGCAGGTTCTCGATGGCCCGCAGCTTGACGTCGAAGAGGTTGCCGACGAGCCGATGCGAGTTGGCGGCGTTGCCGATGCCGTCGAACTGCAGGTAGGCGTAGCGCAGCCCGGCGTCGGCCGCGGCCTGGGCGAAGTCGGCGCTCTTGGCGAACTCGATGCCGTTGGTGGCCGCCTGCACGCTGTTGTAGCCGACCTTGCGGGCGTAGCGCACGGCGTCGAGGAAGTACGGCGAGATGGTCGGCTCGCCGCCCGAGAACTGCACCGACATCTGCCGCTTCGGCTTGATGGAGATGGCGTTGTCGAGCAGGGTCTTGATGTCGTCCCAGCCGAGCTCGTGCACGAACCCGACCTGGTTCGCGTCCATGAAGCACGGGTCGCACATCATGTTGCAGCGGTTGGTGAGGTCGATGGTCAGGACCGAGCCGCGGCCGTACTTGATGGTGCTGCTGCCGTGGTTGTGCAGCTTCTCGTCGTTGTGGGCCCGCATGTCGCTGCCCGGGAACGACTCCTCGAGGTGCTTGAAGAACTCGGTGTCGATGGCCATCACGTCCTCGAAGTGGCCATGGATCGGGCAGTCCTTCACCATCATGATCTTGCCGTCGCGCTCGATGATGGTCGCCTTGATCTCGCCGACCTTCTCGTTGAGCAGGACCTTGTAGTCCCTCTTGCCGTCGAGAATCTCCTGCCGCGCCTCGCGGACGCACACGGGGCAGAGCGAGTCGGTCTCGCGGGGCCACCCCAGTGGCGGCTTGACCTTCTCGTGCGACTTGAGCAGCGGCTTGTCGGCCCAGGCCGGCGTGAACGACGGCCGCTGGTTGAACCGGTTGAGGAAATCGAACACCCGGAAGCCGGCGTCGGCCGCCAGCGTCAGGCCCTTTTCGGCGTACTTGATTGGCTTGTGCATCTTCAGCTCCTGCAGATCGGCGGCGCTGCCGGACGCGACCCGGTCAGCCGGCCGCACCCCGCCCGAGACGCGTCGGCGCCGGCTCGGCGTGCAACCGTACTCTAGCCCGGACCCCCGGCGAACCCCGCGACCTTGCCCCGGAATGGCGCATTCGCGCGTTGAACGGGCATGGGGCGCGCTGATTGGCCGGCGGCCCGGCCCCCCCGGTCGACCTCGCGCCGCGGCGCCGGCCGAAGGCGTCAGGTCGCGCCCTGACGAAACGTGAGGTTGAACCGCCCGGTGAAACCGTGCCCGGAAGGTCCCGTGCCCGGGAGGATCGACGCCACGCCGTGATACCGGAGCCGGCTGCGCCCCCCGAACACGAGCCCGTCTCCCGACGCCAGGCGCACCACGGTCTTGGGCTCCCTGCGCGTGAACCCGCCCATGACGAACCTCGCGGTGTCGCCGATGGACAGCGACACGATGGGCACCCCCGCGTCGAGCGTCTCCGGACGCTCGTCCTTGTCCTGATGCAGCCCCATCCGCCCCCCCGCCTCGTAGTAGTTGAGGATGCAGACGTCGGGCTCGATCCGCATGCCGGCGGCGGCGGCCACCCGCGCCGCCAGCTCGGCGAGATCGGCGGGCAGCGGAAGCACGGCCCGGCCGTCGTGGTCGCCGCGCACCGCCTCGTAGCGATAGGTCCGCGCGTTCCAGTGCCGGCCCAGACAGACCATCCGCACCCGCATGAGGCCCCCGCCCCGCACCCGGGGGACGTACCAGCCGGCCGGGCCGCGGCCGATGGCCAGGCACCGCGCGGCGAGCCGGCGCTGCTCACCGGGGGCCAGCACCGCGGGCAGGTGCAGCGCATCGGGATAGACTTCGATGCGGGACGACATCAATGCTATTTTATGGTCCGTTACGCGCATCCGGGACGCGCGAGGACCGGCGTTCCGGTGCAATACGGCCCCCAACGAGGATCGGCGAACCTTGACCACTGCCTCGAAAACGCGACACACGGCGGACATCGCCGTCATCGGCGCCGGCGTGTTCGGCGCCTGGACCGCGTTGCGGCTCCGCAGCACCGGCCGCTCCGTCCTGCTCGTCGACGCCTTCGGCGCGGGCAACACGCGGTCGAGCTCGAGCGGGGAGTCCCGGCTCATCCGCTTCGGCTACGGCCGGCACGCGCTGTACTCGCGCTGGGCCCAGTACTCGGCCCACGCGTGGCAGGAGCTTCTCCGCGACTGGCGCGAGGACCTCTTCGTACGCACCGGCGTGCTGTGGATGGCGCGGGCGAACGACACCACCGTCGACGACACCGCCCGCAACCTGGAGCTGCTGCACGTCCCGTTCGAGATGCTGGATCGCGCCGAGCTGGAGCGACGCTACCCGCACTTCACGCTGGGTCCCGTCACCCGCGGCCTGCTCGAGCCGACGGCCGGGGTCATCCTCGCGCGGCGTGCCGTGCACGGCGTCGTCCGCCAGGCCGTCAAGCGGAGCGTCGACTATCTGATCGCGAGGGTGCTGCCTCCCCCCACGAACGCCGGACGCCTCGACTCGCTGCAGACGAACGCCGGCGACCACATCGTGGCCGACAGCTTCGTCTTCGCCTGCGGCGCGTGGCTCCCCGGGATCTTCCCCGGCCTCCTCGGCGAGCGCATCCATCCCACGAGGCAGGAGGTCTTCTTCTTCGGACCGGACGCGGGCGACCGGCGGTTCACGTCCCCGTCGATGCCGGCCTGGATCGACCCCTCGGGGGGCGTCTACGGGCTCCCCGACATCGAGGGCCGGGGGTTCAAGATAGGCCTCGACCACCACGGCGCGGCCTTCGACGCATCCACGCGCGACGATCGGATCATCTCGGAAGAGGGGCTGCAGGTCGCCCGCATGATCCTGGCCCGGCGCATCCCCGCCCTGCGCAACGCCCCGCTCCTCGACGCGCGCGTCTGCGCCTATTCGAACAGTTGGAACGGCGACTTCCTGATCGACCGCCACCCGGACATCGCCAACGTCTGGCTCGTCGGCGCCGGCTCCGGCCACGGCTTCAAGCACGGGCCCGCCGTGGGCAACTACGTGGCGTCGCAGATCGCCGGGGTCGACGAGCCCGAGCCGCGCCTCACCCTCGCGGCGCACCGACCGCAACGGTCGCGTCAGATCTTCTGACGCGCGCTTCCGTGCCCGAGGGGCGGGTTCTCGGGAATCCCGGCGGCGCCGGCCGGGCGCGGGAAGAGCGCCGCCCGGGAGCCTTGGCGGGTGGACCGGGGACCAGCCCGCCAGTCTGCACCGTTCTACGGCGCAGACTCCTGGGACGCGACGCGCGGCCGCACCGCGCCGCGGCCGGCCTCCGCCACGAGCCGGGGGCGGAGGCGGAACCAGAGGCGCACGCCGAGCAGCAGGGCCAGCACCGCCGCGTAGGCGAGCGGCGGCCGGATGTCGATCTTGACCAGCCACAGGTAGTGCACGACGCCGGCGACGGCGGCCACGTAGGCCAGCCGGTGCAACCGCCGCCACCGCTCGCCCCCGAGACGCCGGATCATCGCGTTCGTCGAGGTGACCGCGAGGGGGACGAGGAGGACGAACCCCGCGAACCCCGCCGTCACGTAGCGGCGCTCCACGATGTCGTCGAGGATGAGGTCGAACGCGAAGAAGAAGTCGAGCACCAGGTAGGTGCTGAAGTGCAACAGGGCGTAGAAGAAGGCGAACAGCCCGAGCATGCGGCGGAAGCCGGCCGCCCAGGACCAGCCGAACAGCCGCCGCGCCGGCGTCACGGCCAGCGCGATCAGCAGGAACCGCAGGGTCCAGTCACCGGTGCGGTGGGTGATGAACTCGATGGGGTTGGCGGACAGATCGCCCGTGAACGCGCGCCAGACGAGCATGCCCAGGGGAACCAGGCAGGCGACGAACACCCACGGCTTGACGCGGCGCACCGACATCTTCACCAGTACCGGGGCTTCAGTAGTACCGACGCAGGTCCATTCCGTCGTAGAGGCTCGCCACCTGGTCGGCATAACCGTTGAACATCTGGGTCCGGATGCGGAAGAAGCTGCCGATCCGGCGCTCGCTGGCCTGGCTCCACCGGGGGTGGTTCACCTCGGGGTTCACGTTCGAGTAGAAGCCGTACTCGTTCGGGATGGCCACGTTCCAGGAGTTCCGCGGCTGGTCCTCGACGAACTGGATCCGGACGATGGACTTGATGCTCTTGAAGCCGTACTTCCACGGCACGACGAGCCGCAACGGCGCGCCCTGCTGGTTGAGCAGGGTCTTGCCGTAGACGCCCACCGCGAGAATGGTCAGGGGGTGCATGGCCTCGTCCATCCGCAGGCCCTCGACGTAGGGCCAGTCGAGCGAGCGGCCGCGCTGGCCGCGCATCTCCGACGGGCGGTACAGGGTCTCGAACCGGACGTACCTCGCCCTGGAGGTCGGCTCGAACCGCTTGATGAGGTCACCGAGGGGGAACCCCACCCACGGCACCACCATCGACCAGGCCTCGACGCAGCGCAGCCGGTAGATGCGCTCCTCGAGGGGATGCGGGCGCAGCAGCGTCTCCAGGGGCACGTCGGCGGCCGGCTTGTTCATCTCCCCTTCGACGCGGACCGACCAGGGGTCGATGGTCATCTCGTGCGCGTAGCGCGCCGGATCGCCCTTGTCGAGCCCGAACTCGTAGAAGTTGTTGTAGGTGGTGATGTCCTCGAACGAGTTCAGCGCCTCGTCGGTGCTGAACGGGGACTTCAGCAGGTTCGGGATCGGCTCCTGCGCCTCGACCCGGCCCGCCTCCGGTCCGAACGCGGCCCCCGCCGCCATCGCCCCGGCCACCGCGCCGGACGCGGTGCGGATGAACTCCCGCCGATTGCGGTACACCCGCTCGGGAGTGATCTCCGACGATCGGATATCCGGTGCCTGCTTGATCAACATGCTCGTGCTCCACTCGAGTGACGACGGGTGACCACACCCCCCGCGCCGCCAAATCGCCGCCTTCGGCTCCGTCCGGCGCCCGGCCGACCCGGCAGCGATCCGCGCCGTTACCGGCGCCGGCCTCCCGCCAATCGTCGCCCTCGGCTCCGCCCCGACGACCAGCCGACCCGGCGGGAACCCGCGCGGTCCTGCCAGGCTCACGGCGGCCCGTGACGAACCGCCGCGCCGCATTCGAGCGCCGCCATGCGGGGCCCGGCCATTGGACCGCTATGGTCATGTTCGCTCCGCCGCGGCTGCCTTGTCAAACCGCGTCCTCGCCCGAGTCCCTCCACGCCGGGTACATCGCGGCCAGGCGCTCCGGCGACCGGCCGGCGAAATGCAGGACGAGGATGCGCAGGTTGGCGGCGGTGCGCCGCCACCACCCGTCCCGCTCCCAGCGCCGCGCCGACACCGTGACGGCGGCGGAAGACCGCCAGAACCGCCCCCGGGCGCGGATCCGCCCCACGAGGTCCGCGTCCTCCATGACGGGTATCGGCCGGTAGCCCCCCAGCCGGCGGAAGAGATCGCGCCGCACGAAGATGGCCTGGTCGCCGTACACGATGCCCAGCCAGCGGACCCGCCAGCGGACCCCCGCCTCGATCACGCGCGCCTGCCAGCGGCGGGCGTCGATGCGCAGCCGGAAGCAGCCCCCGACCGCGCCGGCCGCCTCGGCCCGTCCGATCGCGTCGTCCCATCCCGCGTCGGGCAGGGCGTCGGCGTGCAGGAACAGCAGCCACTCCCCCCCCGCCCGCGCCGCCCCCGCGTTCATCTGCCGTCCCCGCCCCGGCTCGCTCTCGACCCAGACGACGTCCGGCCGCCTGACGCGAAGTCGCCGGACGGCGGCGTCGCCGGGGTCGCCGTTGGCGACGATGACCTCGCACCACCGGGACCGCCCCCCCAGTCGCGCCAGCAACGCCTCGAGACGCGCCGCGTCGTGCAGCACCGGCACGATGACGGATATCGAAGGCGCGACGGGCGCCCTGGGATCGGCCGCGGCCATGACCATCATCCGAAAACGCGGTCTAACCTACCATCTTCAGGGAACGCGTTCCCCCGCGCCCCCCGCGCCCTATAATCGAGGCCGTGACCCACCCGTGCCGCGAGCCGGCGCCGCCGCTGCTGCGGCGCGGCATCGAGCAGTTCAACGCCGGCGAGTTCTTCGACCAGCACGAGACCCTCGAGGACCTCTGGCGGGCGGAGGCCCGACCGGTCCGCCGCCTCTACCAGGGCATCCTGCAGATCGGGGTCGGGCTGTACCACCTGCAGCGCGGCAACCACCACGGGGTGACGGTCATGCTCGCGCGGGGAACGAGCCACCTGCGCCCGTTCGCGCCGGCCTGCCAGGGCGTCGACGTGGCGGATCTCATCGCCGCGGCGGCCCGGGTGCGGCTCGAGGTGGACCGTCTCGGTCCCGACCGCCTCGACGCCTTCGACTGGTCGCTCGCCCCGACGGTCAGGTGGTCCGGCTCGAGCCCCGGACCCGGCGGGACGTGACGGGAGCGGCTGCTATACTCTGCCGCCGATGAGCACCGCCGACCTCCGGTTCACGGCGCAGACCGTCGCGTTCCTCGAGGCCCTGAAGCGGAACAACGACCGGGCGTGGTTCAACGCCCACAAGCCCGACTACGAGACCCACGTCCGCGCCCCGATGCTGGCGATCATCGAGCGGCTCTCGCAGGACTTTCCGCGCATCGCCCCGGACATCGCCGCCACGCCGCGGTCCATGTACCGCATCTACCGGGACACGCGGTTCTCGCCCGACAAGACGCCGTACAAGACCCACGTGGCCGCCGCCTTCACGTACCGCACCCTGCCCAGGAGCGACAGTGCGGCCCTGTACTTCCACTTCGCGCCCGGCCAGTTGTGGATCGGCGCCGGCCTGTACGCCCCCGGGACACCCCGGCTGCACCGCATCCGCCAGCACATCGCGGCCGATCCCGACCGCTTCCGCCGCGTCGTGGAGTCGCCGGCGTTCCGGCGCCGGGGCGGCGTGCACGGGGCGAAGCTGCAGCGGATGCCCCGCGGCTTCCCCGCCGACCACGAGCTGGCCGAGTACCTCAAGCTGAAGCAGTTCCTGGCCGGCGGCGAGGAGAAGAATCCGGACATCGCGCTCGGTCCCCGGTTCTACCGCACGCTGCTGCGGCGCTTCGAGACCCTGGCGCCCTTCGTCGCGTTCCTCAACGCGCCCCTCGCAGCGGCGGCGGGGCCGAGCCGCTAGCGCATCGCGCGACGCGGACGGTGTTACCATGCCCGTCGAAGGCGGGGCGCAAGTGTTCTTCGAGATCCTCGACATCCTCGGCCGCGGCGCCAGGCTGCGATGCCCGTGCTGCGGGCACGGGCGGCTCTTCCGGACCCGGTTCCGCATCCACGACCACTGCCTGGCGTGCGGCGAGCGCTTCGAGCGCGAGCCGGGGCAGTGGTTCGGGGTCATCTACATCAACCTCGGGCTGTCCGGCATCCTCCCGGCTGGCGGCTACCTGTTCCTCGACGCCTTCACCGCGTTGCCGGCGTCGCAGGTGCTCGGGCTGCTGCTCCCCCTCGCCGCCCTCGGGCCGTTTCTCTTCTTCCGGCTCGCCACGGGCCTCTGGACGAGCATCATCTTCCTGGGCGAAGGACTCTACATCCAGTGGCCGAACCGGTAGCCGACGCCTCCCGCGACGCATCCCGCCCCGACCCCGCCGCCGCGCCGACCGGTCCCGCGCTGTTGCTGCGGCTCATCGCGGCGTTCACGTTCGCCCGGTTCCGGAACATGTGGCTGGCCGCCTTCACGTCGGCCATCGGGACGTGGGTGCAGCGCATCGCCCAGCAGTGGCTGATCCTGAGCCTCACCGGCTCGGCCTTCTTCCTCGGGCTCGACACGTTCCTCGCCGAGCTGCCGCTGCTGCTCTTCACCCTGATCGGCGGCGTCGTCGCCGACCGCTACGACCGCCGGCACCTGCTGATGGGCTCGCAGGGCCTGCAGATGGCCAGCGCCGTCACCCTCACCGCGCTGGTGTTCTTCGACGTCGTGGAGGTGTGGCACATCCTCGCGCTGTCGTTCGTGGCCGGCCTCGCCCAGGCCTTCGGCGGACCCGCCTTCCAGTCCCTGGTCCCGTCCCTCGTGCCGCGGCAGCATCTGCCCAACGCCGTCGCCCTCAACTCCATACAGTTCAACCTGGCGCAGATGATCGGTCCCGCCATCGGCGGCGTGGTCATGGTGGGCCTCGGCATGGCCGCCTGCTTCGGCCTCAACAGCCTGTCGTTCCTGGTCGTCATCGTGGTGCTCGGGCTGATGCGGGTCCCGCCGCCGGCCCCGGCCACGCGCCAGCGGATCCTGACCGAGCTGGGGAGCGGCCTGCGCTACGTGCGGCAGAGCCGCGCCCTCCTCGGGCTGACCGCGCTGGCGTTCGCGACGACCTCGCTGGCCCTGCCGATCCGGGCCTTCCTGCCGGTGTTCGCCGAGGACGACGTCCTCCTGCTGAGCCGCATGATGACGACGTTCGGGGCCGGCGCGGTGGTCGGCGCCCTGGTCGTCGCGTGGCTGGGCCGGTTCGGCCACATGGGCCGGGCGCTGCTGCTGACGCAGATCGTCTTCGGTGGCATCGTCGCCGCGTTCGCCCTGCTGCCGATCGGCGGCGCCAGCTACGTGCTGCTGTTCCTCGGCGGCGCCGCCCTGCTGATGATCTTCTCGCTGACCAACTCGCTCGTGCAGCTCACCGTCCCCGACGAGCTGCGCGGCCGGGTCATCAGCATCTACCTGGTGGCGTTCCGCGGGGGGATGCCGCTGGGCAGCCTCGTGAGCGGGGCCCTCATCGCGCAGTACTCGGCGCCCGCCGTCATCGCCGTCAACGGGTGCCTGCTGTCGCTGGTCGCGGCCCTGTTCCTGGCCGGCCACCGCCAGGTGCGGGAGCTCTAGCCCGGAGAGCGTAGCCGACGGCTCCGCTCACCGCCCAACCGACCCTGCCAGGAGTCCGCGGCGGAGACTCGCGCCAGCCGACCTCCGCCGCGGCAGCCGGGCGGCGCCCGGAGCGCCAGCCGACCTCCGCCGCGGTAACCGGGCAGCGCCCGGAGTTTCGCGCCAGCGAGACTCCCAACGCGGCAGCCGAGCAGCGCCCGGAGTTTCGCGCCAGCGAGACTCCCAACGCGACCGCAGGTCGCGCAGCCCCTTGATTTCTCGTCCCGCTGCGCGACAATGATGGCAAGCGCAGAGCGAGGGCGACAATGGCCAAGACTCCCGCATCAGCCGCGCCCGGATCCCGCCGGAAGCCACCTGGCGGCAGGAAACCGCCCGGCGGCAGGAAGAGAAAGCTGCCGATGATCGTCCTCGCCATGGCCGTCGGCGGCGGCATCGGGCTGCTGGCGAGCTGGGTGATCGACCACGTCGGCGGGTTGAACGAGGAGATCGCCACGCTGCAGGTCGCCGAGCAGCGCGCGGTCGACGAGGCCCGCGAGCAGTCCTCGCGGGCCGACGCGGCGGAACGGACCGCCCGCGAGGCCAGCGCCGCCCGGGAGCAGGCCGAGACCGATGCCGACGCGGCGCGGGAGGAGGCGGCCGACGCCGACGAGCGGGCCGCCACCGCCATCGCGCGGGCCGCCGACGTCGAGGCCACGTCGCTCGCCGCCCAGGCGGAGGCGCGCCGGGCCATGGAGGAGGCCGAGGCCACCCGACAGGCGGCGGAAGCGGAGATGAACCGCCTGAACGAGGCGCTGGGCAGAATCGCCGAGACCCGGCGCACCGCGCTCGGCCTCGTGATGAACCTCGACGAGGGCTCCCTCAGGTTCGACTTCAACCGGGCCGATCTGCGGCCGGAGAGCCGGGAGACCCTCGCGCTGATCGCCGGCATCCTGTTCACGTCGGAGGACTTCGCCATCACCATCAGCGGCCACACCGACGCCCGCGGCAACCGGCAGTACAACCAGCGCCTCTCGGAACGACGGGCCCGGGCCGTCGCCGACTTCCTGATCGATGCCGGGCTCGCGGCCGAGCGCTTCACGGTGGAGGGCCTGGGCGAGGCCTATCCCCTCGACACGGGCGACAGCGACGCCGCCCACGCCAGGAACCGGCGCGTCGAGCTGGGCATCGTCAACGCCCGCATCGTCGATCCCCGGCAGCTCGACCCGTGAGCGAAGCCGCCTCCCTCGACCCTTGATCGACGCCGTTCGGCCTCCGGCCGCGCCGCGGTTGCAGGATAGAATCGCCGCGTGACCACGCACGGCGCCCTCCGCGAGCTCGCCGGCCTGTTTCTGCGCCTGGGCGTCACCGCCTTCGGCGGACCCGCGGCCCACATCGCGATGATGCGGGACGAGGTGGTCGACCGCAGGCGATGGCTGACCGATGCCGAGTTCCTCGATCTGCTCGCCGCGACGCACCTGATTCCAGGTCCCAACTCGACCGAGATGGCGATCCATCTCGGGCTGAAGCGCGGGGGCGCGTCCGGACTGCTCCTCGCCGGCTCGTGCTTCATCCTGCCCGCCGCCCTCGTCGTGGGCGCCATCGCCTGGGCCTACGTGCGCTTCGGCGACGCCCCGCAGCTCGGTTGGGTGATGTACGGCGTCGGCCCCGTCATCATCGCGATCGTCGCCCAGGCCCTGTGGAAGCTCGGGGCGGCCGCCGTGAAGGGACCGCTGACCCTGCTGCTCGGCGTGGCCGCGACGGGGCTCGCCCTCCGGGGCTGGAACGAGCTGGGCCTGCTCGCCATGGGCGGCATCGTCATGGCCGGGGCCCGGCTCGGCCGTCCCGGCGTCGCCGCCCTCGCCGCGGCGTGCCTCCCGGCGACGGCGGCGCTGGCGGCCGGCGCGGGCCTCGCGGCGCCCGTCACCCTCGCCCGTCTGACCCTGTTCTTCCTCAAGGTGGGGTCGGTCCTGTTCGGCAGCGGCTACGTGCTGCTCGCCTTCCTCCGGGCCGACCTCGTCGACCGCTGGGGGTGGCTGAGCGACGCGCAGCTCATCGACGCCATCACCATCGGCCAGGTGACGCCGGGCCCCGTCTTCACCACCGCCACGTTCATCGGCTACGTGCTGCACGGGTGGAGCGGCGCGATGCTCGCCACGCTCGGCATCTTCGCGCCGGGCTTCCTGTTCGTGGCCTGCTCGCAGCCCCTCATCCCCCGCCTGCGGGCCTCGGCCGTCACCAGCGCCGTCCTCGACGGCGTCGTCGTCGCCTCGCTGGGGCTGATGGCGGCGGTCACCTGGAGCCTGTTCCGATCGACGATCGTGGACCCCGCGACGGCGGCCCTGCTGGCGGCGGCCGCGGTCCTGCTGTTCGCCACCCGCCTCAACTCCACCTGGCTCGTGCTCGGAGGCGCGGTCGCAGGGGCGATCCTGCAGGGCGCGGGCTGACGACGGCGCGCCGCCTCGACGCGCGCACCCCCTCGCGGAGCGCCCCATCGAGTCCGCGGGACGCGGCGCGCTACGCGACGAGACAGCTCGCCGACAGGCCGCGGGCTGACGACGGCGCGCTGCCTCGACGCGCACCTCTCGCGGGGCGCCCCATCGAGCCCGCGGGACGCGGCGCTACGCTACGCGACGAGACAGCTCGCCGATCGCCGCCCGAGGCTCCGCTCGACGCCCCGACCGACCCGCCGGCAGTCCCCGCCGTTCTACTGCAGACCCCGGCCGTCGGGCGGCGGCCCCAGGGCGCGGAAGCACGATGCAGCGCCGGCAGGATGCCTCGGCGGTCGCGCGCGGCGAGCCCTCCGGGGCGGTCCGACCGGTCGGTCCGCCCCGACCGCGGCCGGAAATCATGCGGCGCGGGCCGGGACTCCGGCACTGGACGGGCCGGGACTCCGGCACTAGAATTGTCCGGGCTCGCCGGACCGGGCGCCGCCGTACGGCAACGCGAAACGAGGGAATGGGGCAGACCGTCTGCGTCTACTGCCGGGAGCGGGCCGCGGTCCCCGAATGGGCTCCATTCTGCAGCGAGCGGTGCAAGCTGCTCGACCTCCGGAACTGGGTGGACGGACGGTATCGGATCCCGGGAGAAGACGCCGCGACGGCGGACGGGGACGACCCGGACCGACAGCCCTGACGGCCGCGCCGGAGCGGGCTCGAGCAGGCCCGGCCCGCACGATCCGATCCTCGATGACAGGGACGACCGCGAACAGACATGGCTGACACCCTCACGATTACCGACAACCGCACCGGCCGGCAGTACGAGATCCCCGTGGTCGACGACACCATCCGCGCCCTCGATCTCCGGCAGATCAAGGTCGACCCGGACGACTTCGGGATGATGGCCTACGACCCGGCGTTCCTGAACACGGCCTCGTGCCGGAGCACGGTCACGTTCATCGACGGGGAGAAGGGCATCCTCCGCTATCGGGGCTACCCCATCGAGCAGCTCGCCGAGCAGAGCACCTTCGTCGAGACCGCCTACCTGCTCGTGAACGGCGAGCTGCCGACCGCCGGTCAGCTCGCGGACTGGCAGGACGAGCTGTCGCAGCACGTGATGCTGCACGAGAGCGTCAAGAAGCTCGTGGAGGGCTTCCGCTACGACGCCCATCCCATGGGCATCTTCCTCAGCACCGTCGGCGCCCTCTCGACGTTCTATCCCGACGCCAAGGCGGTCGGCGACCCCGAGTCCCGGCGGCGGCAGACGATCCGGCTGATCGCGAAGGCGCCGGGCATCGCCGCCTACGCCTACCGGCACAGCGTCGGCAAGCCGTACGTCTATCCGGACAGCGAGCTCAGCTACACCGGCAACTTCCTGAGCCAGCTCTTCCGGCGGACGGAGCCGGTCTACCGGCCCGACCCGGTGCTCGAGCGGGCCCTCGACGTGCTGTTCATCCTGCACGCCGACCACGAGCAGAACTGCAGCACGAGCGCCATGCGCGGCATCGGCAGCTCGCACGCCGATCCCTACGCGGCGATGGCCGGGGCCGCCGCCGCCCTCTACGGCCCCCTCCACGGCGGGGCCAACGAGGCGGTCCTCCGCATGCTGGCGAAGATCGGCAGCGTCGACCACGTGCCCGCCTTCGTCGAGAGCGTGAAGAACGGCGAGGGCCGGCTGATGGGCTTCGGCCACCGCGTGTACAAGTCGTACGACCCCCGCGCCCGGGTCATCAAGGCCACCGCCGACCAGGTCTTCGAGGTGACGGGCCGCAATCCCCTCCTCGACGTCGCTCTCGAGCTCGAGCGGATCGCCCTCGAGGACGAGTACTTCGTCGAGCGCAAGCTCTATCCCAACGTCGACTTCTACTCGGGGCTCATCTACCAGGCGATGGGCTTCGAGCCGGCGATGTTCACGGTGCTCTTCGCCATCGTCCGCACCGCAGGCTGGGTCGCGCAGTGGGAGGAGCTGCTCTCGGACGATACCCGCAAGATCGCCCGCCCCCGGCAGGTCTACGTCGGCGAGAACCGGCGCGACTACGTCGCGATGGCCGAGCGCTGAGCGGGAGCGCGGGCGAGAGCTCCCTCCGCGAGATCGGGACGGTCGCAGCGCGCGGTGTGGTGTCGGCACGCCGCACGGTAGCGGCGCCGTCGCCCTTCACGCGGGCCGCGGGAGATGAGGCGACCCCTGCGGGCGATGATTCAGCGAAACGACACGGACGCTGCCGAGGTCAGGTTGCCCCCGCCGGCCGAGAGCTCGACGAGGCACCGCGACGACGAGCCGACGGTCGCATTGCCTCGAATCTGGAACCCGCGGGTCTCGCCGGCCGCCAGGTCGCCCAGGGCCTGCCCGCCCAACCTCTGGGTGTCCATTTACGCGGTGACGAGCACGGATGACAACGGCGCCACCGCGCGGACGGTGCCCTCTACCGTGACGTTCACGAACCCGAGGCCGTCGGCCTGACACTTCGTGACCTCCAGCTCTGCCGAGAGCCTTCCCGATTCGACGGTCACCGAGAACGTCTGCGTCGCGGTCAGGCCGCCGGGATCGCTCGCGGTGACGCTGACGTTCGCCGTCCCGAGATCCTGCGCCAGAAGCGTCAGCGTGCCGTTCGAGACGCCCGCGGTCACGACGCGCGTATTGCTGGAGGTCGCCTCGAAGGTCAGCGGGTCGCCGTCGGGGTCGGTAAAGTAGAGGGCCAGGTCGACGGTGGCCTTCTCGTTCTCGTTCAGCTTCAGGGTTCGACCGAGGATCGGTGCGGAAACCAGGGGGCCACGGTTGGGCGCCGGCTCCACGGTCGCGCGGAACGTCTGCGCGGCGCTGAGGCCGCCGGGGTCGGAAGCGGTGATGGTGATGTCCGACGCGCCCGCGCTCACGGCCGTGAGCGTGAGGACGTTCCCCGTGACGCTCGCCGAGACCACGCCGGTGTCGCTCGACGCCGCCTGGAAGGCCAGCGGGTCGCCGCCGGGGTCGACGAAATGACGACCCAGATCGATGGTGGCCGTAGCGTTCCCGCTCAGCATCAGCGCGTGATCGGGAATGGGCGTGGCGACCAGGGGAGCGCGGTTGGGCGGCGGCTCCACGGTCGCGCGGAACGTCCGCGCGGCGCTGAGGCCGCCGGGGTCGGCGGCGGTGACGGTGACGTCCGACGCGCCCGCGCTCACGGCCGCGAGCGTGAGGACGTTCCCCGCGACGCTCGCCGAGACGACGCCGGAGTCGCTCGACGCCGCCTGGAACGTCAGCGGGTCGCCGTCGGGATCTTCAAAGTAGCCCTGCAGGTCGAGCTGCTTGTCCTCGCCGACGAGCACGACTTGTTCCGGAATTCCCCGAAGTGCGGACGGAGCCCGGTTGGACGCCGGGGGATCGGTCGGGGCAACAGGGTTGGCGCTCTCACCGCCGCATCCCGAGGCTGCCGCCGCAAGCAGGCCGCCGACCAGGAAGCGCATGCCGGGATACCCCACGGTCCCGTGCCTAGAACGGGCCGATGACGGACCCTCGGGAAGGCTCCCTCGTTCCGCCAGTTCGCAGGCGTGCAGCAGACCGTGGTCGGCGGGTACTTGCCGCGCAGATAACGGTTCGAGGATGGAGATCCCTCGCGGCTAGCGGCCCGCGGTAGTCGCTAATCATCATCATCATCGTCGTCGTCGTCATCATCATCATCGTCGTCGTCGTCACCGTCGCCATCGCCGTCGCCATCCCCATCGCCGTCGCCGTCCCCGTCGCCGTCGCCATCCCCGTCACCGTCGCCATCCCCGTCACCGTCGCCGTCACCGTCCCCATCTCCGTCGCCGTCCCCGTCACCGTCCCCATCGCCGTCGCCGTCGCCATCTCCGTCGCCGTCGCCATCCCCGTCGCCGTCGCCGTCCCCGTCCCCATCGCCGTCGCCATCGCCGTCGCCGTCACCGTCCCCATCTCCGTCCCCGTCGCCATCTCCGTCCCCGTCGCCATCCCCGTCACCGTCGCCATCTCCATCG
>JAJEEA010000548.1 GCA_022821235.1 Vicinamibacteria bacterium | reverse complement strand
CGATGTCGCTGCTGACCTACCGCGAGGCGTACCCGTGGACCCAGTCGATCCGCGAGGAGATTCTCGGCCTCCGCATGCCGCCCTGGAAGGCGGAGGACGGATTCGGCAGCTTCAGCAACGGCCACGTGCTGCCGGCCCACGAGATGGACATGCTGCTGGAGTGGTCGGCCGGCGGGTACCCCCAGGGTCCGCGCAACCTGACGCCGCCCGCGCCGCCGCCGAGCACGGGATGGAGCCTCGACGAGCCGACGGTGGCGATTCCCCTCCCGGAGCCGTTCGTCTTCGACGCCGGCACGTCCGAGACGGTCCGGTACTTCGTGCTGCCCACCGACCTCGGGGCTGACCGGTCGATCCGCGCCGTCGACGTGCTGCCGGAGAGCCGGGCCGTCGTGCGGCACGTCTCGGTGTACGTCGATACCAGCGGCGAGGCCCGGGCCGCCGACGCGGCGGACGACGGGCCGGGATTCGCCTCGGGATTCGAGAGCGCCGAGCCGGTCGCGGTGTGGTGGCCGGGCCAGCAGATAGAGGTCCTCGACGGCATCGGCTATCCCCTGCCGGCCGGGGCCGACCTCGTGGCGAGGATCCTCTACAAGAAGACCTGGATCACCGAGGGGCTGGAGTTCACCGATCGGACGCAGCTCGGGCTGCACCTGGCGGACGGCGACGCCGGCGCCATCGCGCAGACGGTCGTCGATGCGACGGCCGAGCCGGCCGGCCGCGAGTTGACCTTCCGTCACGTCTTCGACGAGGAGACCACCCTGCTCGCCCTGCTCCCCGAGGTCGCGGTGGGTTCGAGCGAGCTGCAGGTCGAAGGCGTGCTGCCGGACGGTTCGAGACAGCCTCTCCTGCTGATTCGGGAGCCGGACCCGGCGTGGCCGACGCGGTACTGGCTCGAAGATCCCCTGGATCTGCCCGCGGGCAGCGAGCTGCAGGTGACGGCGACACTCCAACCGGGCGCCGGTCCAGGGGACGTTCCCTCTCTCTTCGCCAGCGAGGCTCCGATGCGCCTGCTGGTGGACCACACCAGCGGGACGCCGGTCGCCGACTAGAGGCGGCCGGTCGCCTTCAACAGCTCCGCGTTCAGCACCGCCGCCCCCGCGGCCCCGCGGACGGTGTTGTGCCCCATCGCGACGAGCTTGTAGCCGAGCACCGGGCACGTGCGCAGGCGGCCGACGCACACCGCCATGCCGCGGTCGCGGTCGGCGTCGAGGCGCGGCTGCGGCCGGTCCTCCTCGTCCATGTAGAGCACGGGCCGCGGCGGGGCGCCGGGCAGGCCGAGCTCCTGCGGGCGGCCGCGGAAGCCGCGGATGGCGGCGACGATGTCGTCGACGGGGGGTGCGGCGTCGAGAGAGGCCGACACCAGCTCGGTGTGACCGTTGATGACCGGCACCCGCGTGGTGCCCGCGCTGACCGTCACCGGATGGGGCTCCACCCCGCTGCCGTTCACGCGGCCGAGGATCTTCTGCGTCTCCGTCTCCATCTTCGACTCTTCGCCGCGCACCACCGGGATGACGTTGCCGACGAGGTCGAGCGACGCGACGCCCGGATACCCGGCGCCGGACGCCGCCTGCAGGGTGGAGACGATGACCTGCCTCAGGCCGAACTCGCGCAGCGGGGCCAGGGCGAGGGCGAGGACGATGGTCGAGCAGTTGGGGTTGGTGACGATGAGGCCCGGCCAGCCCCGGGCCGCGCCCTGCTCGTCGAGCAGGGCGAGATGGTCCGCGTTCACCTCGGGAATCACGAGCGGCACCAGCGGGTCCATGCGGTGGTTGCGGGCGTTGCTGACCACGACGTGGCCCGCCCGGGCGAACTCCGCCTCCACCTCCCCCGCCACCGACGCGTCGAGGCCCGAGAACAGCAGCTTCGGCGCCCGGCCCGGCGTCACCCGGTCGACGGTCATGTCCGCGACGCGGTCCGGCCGCGGCGCCGGCAGGCGCCAGGGAGTGGCGTCCCGGTAGTTCTTGCCGGCCGAGCGCTCGCTGGCGCCGATCCACGCGACCTCGAACCACGGATGGTCGGCCAGCCGCGTGATGAACTCCTGCCCCACCGTTCCCGTCGCACCCAGTACGCCCGCCTCGATCTTCGTGCTCATCCCTGCCCGCCCTTCTCGTCAGGCCGTCGCCGCCGCGGTCTCCTTCGCGGGAAAGAACTCCTCGTGCACCGCCGCGGTGGCCTCGTCGAGCCGCTCGGCCGAGATCACGCAGGCCACCTTCATCTCCGACGAGCTGATGCAGTCGATGTTGATGCCCCGGCGGGCGAGGACCGCGAACATCCGCGCCGCGAGCCCCGGCGTCGCGGCGAGCCGCGAGCCCACGATGGAGATCTTGGCGACGTCGTCCTCGACCACGCAGCCGCTGGTCACCCCCCCGGCCTCCCAGCTCCGCGCGAGCTCCCGCGCCCCCGCGACGAACTCCTTGTCGAGGATGAACGTGATGCGGCCCTGGTGGGCGGAGCTCGCGCTCTGAATGATGAGCCGGACGTTGATGCCCCCGGCCGCGAGGTCCTGGAAGACCCGGGCCGCCATGCCCGGCTCGTCAGGCACGTCCAGCAGGGTGAACTTGGCGATCTTCGCGTCCCCGGTGACGGCCACCACCTCGGCTCGTTCCATGATGCTCGCCGCTCCTCGAATCCAGGTGCCCACGCGCAGGTGGAAGCTGCTGCGCACGTGAATCGGCACGTCGTACTCCATGCACACTTCGGCGGCGCGGGGGTGCAGGACCTTGGCGCCGCTCGAGGCCATCTCGATGGCCTCCTCGTAGCTGATCTCCGCCCACAGCCTCGCCCCCGGCACCCGCGACGGGTCGGCGGAGAAGACCCCGTCCACGTCGGTGCAGATCTCGCAGGCGCCGGCGCCGAGGGCGGCGGCGAGGGCCGCCCCGGTGATGTCACTCCCCCCGCGCCCGAGGGTGGTGACGTCGTCGGCGTCGTTGATGCCCTGGAAGCCGGTCACGATCACCACGCGGCCCGCGTCGAGCTCGGCGCGGATGCGGGCGGTGTCGATGCTGCGGATCCGGGCGACGTTGAACACCCCGTCGGTGCGGATGCCGCACTGCAGCGCGGTGAGGGAGATGGCGGGAATGCCCCGGCTCTGGAGGGCGAGGCCCAGCAGCGACACCGTGACCTGCTCGCCGGTCGAGAGCAGGAGGTCCATCTCCCGGCCCGCGGGCCGGTCGGAGACCTGGTGGGCGAGGCCGACGAGCTCGTCGGTGGTGCTGCCCATGGCCGAGAGCACCACCACCAGCCGGGGAGTGCGGTCGAGGTTCCGCTCGATGCGGTCGGCGATGGCGAGAATGCGCTCCGCCGTCGCCACCGACGTGCCCCCGTACTTCTGCACGACCACCGGGCCTTCGCGGCCGGCCGGCGCCGTCATCGGTTCTCCCTGCCCACGGCGGCTCGCGACCTTTCCCGAAACGGGCGCGCCACGCGAGCAGCGCCACGCCGGTCCCGCCCCGCACGATGTTGCAGATCCACAGGGCCCGGTGCGGCGAGACGAGGGCGCTCCCCGGCGGCTTCGGAGGCTCCCGACGGGCGCGGCGCCGTCATCGGCTCTCCCCCTCAACCGCGGCGGCAGCCGGCCGGGGCGCCGCCTCGTCGCCGAGCTGCGCCGACAACTGGTGCAGGAACAGCCCGACGTCGGTCACGATGCCGGCGGTCTGCGACGATCCGCGGTCGGCGAGCTTCGTCACCACCGCGGGGTTGATGTCCACGCAGACCACGCGCACCCAGGCCGGCAGCATGTTGCCGACCCCGATGCTGTGGAGCATTGACGACAGCATGATCACGAGCTTCGCCCCGTGCAGCATCTCGGCGTAGCGCTCCTGGGCCTCGACGAGATCCATCAGGGTGTCGGGCAGGGGCCCGTCGTCGCGGATGCTGCCCGCGAGCACGTAGGGCACGCCGTGCGCGATCAGGTCGTGCATGACGCCGGAGCGCAGGCGCCCCTGCTCGACGGCGGCGCGGAGGCCGCCGACGCGGCGGATGGCGTTGATGGCCCGCATGTGGTTCTTGTGCCCCTCGTCGACGGCGACGCCGGCGTCGAGATCGACCCCGAGCGACGTGCCGAAGAAGGCGTGCTCGACGTCGTGCACGGCGAGCGCGTTCCCCGCGAGCAGCCCGTCGACCCACCCCCGCCGGACGAGGCGGCTCAGGTAGCCGCCGCCGCCGCTGTGCACCACCACCGGCCCCGCCACCACCACGATGCGTCCGCCGTCCGCCTTCACGGCCCGCATCATGCCGACAACGCGCGACACGCTCACCTCCACCCGGCGCTCGGTCGAGACGTCGCCGGTCATGAACGCGAAGCCGAGGCGGTCGCGTTCCTGGAACTCGGGCAGGACGCGGATGCCGTCGAGCCCGCACACGACCTGCTCGCCGCGGCGGACGTCCCTGAGCTTGCGGCAGGCGGCGCGGCCGTCGCACACGACCACCACCGCGTCCATCCGCTGGCGCTCCACGTCCACCCAGCGGCCGCCGTGGCGGATCTGCGTCCGGTGGTTCGTGGTCGAGTAGAAGTCGTCGGGCACGAAGCCGTCGCCGGCCTCCTCGAGCCGGGCCTCGCGCTGCGGCCGGGGATGGCATCCGAGGGGGATCAGCTCCTCGACGAGCTCGCGGAGCCCCTCGCGGGTGTCCGCGGTGACCTGCATCTCGAGCTGCGAGAACTCCTCGTTGGTGCGGCCGATCGTGAAGCGGAGCACGTGGTAACGGGCGCCGCGCTCGATGACCTTGTCGAAGACCGCGGCGAGCAGCCGCGAGTCGATGAGGTGGCCCTCCGCCTCGACGATCTCGCTGAACGATTCCGGGGAGCTGTTTCCGGGCGTCACGGCGCACGCTCTCAGGAATGGACCGGCTGCCCCGTCCGCGAGGCCATGAACGCCTCGAACTCGCGCAGCGACCGGCCGATGTGCGTCGACTCGGTGGGGTGGTCGGCCATGACGTGGGCGGTCTTGTACCCGTTGCCGGTGATGCACACGACCAGCGACTCGTCCTTCGGAATCGCGCCCGCCTTCAGGAGGTTGATGGTGGCGGCGAGGGTGGTGCCGCCGGCAGGCTCGGTGAAGATGCCCTCGGTGCGCGCCAGCAGGGCGATGGCGTCGAGGATCTCCGCGTCGGTCGCCCGCGCCCCGGTCCCCCCGCTGCCCCGCACCGTCTCGAGGACCTGGTGCCCGTCGGCGGGGTTGCCGATGGCGATCGACTTCGCGATGGTGTCGGGCCGCACCGGCTCCGGGTACTCGGCCCCGCTCTCGAGCGCGTTGATCACCGGCGCGCATCCCGCCGCCTGCGCCGCGTGGATCTTCGGCAGCTCTCCCTCGGCCAGCCCCACCTCGCGCAGCTCGCGGAACGCCCGCCCGATGCGCGGCAGCAGGGTGCCCCCGGCCACCGGCGAGACGACGTGGCGCGGATAGCGCCACCCCAACTGCTCGACCATCTCGAAGCCGTACGTCTTGGCCCCCTCGGCGTAGTAGCTGCGCAGGTTGATGTTGGCGAACGCCCACCCGTAGCGTTCACCGGCCTGGGTGCACAGCCGGTTCACGTCGTCGTAGGTGCCGTCGATCTTCACGATGTGGGGGCCGGCGACGGCCGAGCCGAGAATCTTGCCCGGCTCCAGGTCGTGGGGAATGAACACGTAGCAGGTCAGGCCGAGCCGGGCCGCGTGGGCGGCCACGCTGTTGCCGAGGTTGCCGGTCGACGCGCACCCCAGGGTGTCGAACCCGAGCTCGACGGCCCGGGTGGCGGCCACCGGCACGACGCGGTCCTTGTAGGACAGCGTCGGGTGGTTCACGGAGTCGTCCTTGAGGTAGAGCTCGGCCACCCCGAGCTCGCGTCCCAGCCGTTGCGCCCGCACCAGCGGGGTGCATCCGGAGTGGAGGCCGGTGCGGGGCTCGCCGGTGACGGGGAGCAGCTCGCGGTACCGCCAGAGGTTGCGCGGGCGCCGCGCGACGGCCTCGCGGGTCAGCGTCCGCCGCGCCGCGGCGTAGTCGTAGACGGCCTCGAGGGGACCGAGGCACTGGTCGCAGACGTACAGCGCCTCCGACGGAAACCCGGTCTTGCACATCGCACACCGCAGACCGGTGAACGCACTCATGAACGCTCCTCCCCTTGTCGCTCTGGTCCGCCGGGACCCTGGCCGGGCGATCGTCGCCTGACGGCAGCGCTCGGCCCCCGGCCGGCCGCCCGCGCGGTTCTACGGCCAAGCTCCCGGCCCGACAACCTCCGTCTCCCGCTCTGCCGCCGTCTCGCGGCCCGCCGTCCCGGCCGACCCCGCGGGCTCCGGCACCGGCGGCGTGCGGCTGCACCCGATCACTCCGGCGACGAACCGCCGGCCGCGTCGGGCCGATCGACGAACATCGGCAGCCACAGCGGCGCCCGCACGTGGAAATCGAAGCGGGCGGCGTCGGCCAGCGCCGCCGCGACGGCGGCCGAGCTGCACGGCTCGAGGGTCATGACGAACGGCAGCTCGGCCTTCGGCCAGCCCGGCTCCTGCAGCACCGCGTCGAGGTTGATGCCGTGGTGCGAGAAGACCCGGGCCAGGCTCGCGACGATGCCGGGACGGTCGTCGATCATGAACCGCACGTAGTGGGGGGCCTCGAACTCGCGGGCGACCGGCGACGGCTCTCCCGAGGCCGGCAGCCAGCCGTCCGGCGGCGCCGCGTTGCCCCGCGCGATCGCGATCAGGTCGGAGACGACGGCGACCGCGGTCGGCGCGCCGCCGGCCCCGAACCCGGAGAACGCGGTCTCTCCCCCGAACTCCCCGTCGACGACCACGACGTTCCGGCTGCCCTCGACCCGCCCCAGCGTCGACGCCTCCGAGACCAGCGCCGGCCGCACCGCCGCGTGCAGGCCGCGCCCGCCGGGAAGCAGCTCGGCCCGCGCCACCTGCCGGATGACGCATCCGAGCCGGCGGGCGTAGCCGATGTCGACGGCGGCGACGGCGGTGATCGGCTCCACCGGGATATCGTCGACGCGGACGACGCGGCCGAGTCCGACGCCGGCGAGGATCGCCAGCTTGGCCCCGGCGTCGTGGCCGTCGACGTCGTCGGTCGGGTCCGCCTCTGCGTAGCCGAGACGCTGCGCCTCCGCCAGCGCGTCCGCGAACGTCAGGCCCGCGCTCTCCATCCGGGTCAGGACGTAGTTGCAGGTGCCGTTCAGGATGCCCTGAATCCGCCGCAGCCGGTCCCCCGCCACGCCCTCCCGGAGCCCCCGGAGAATCGGGACCCCGCCCGCCACCGCGGCCTCGAACAACAGGTGCCGGCCCCGCCGTTCCGCCTCCCGCAGCAATGCGGGGCCGCCGTGGGCGATGACCTGCTTGTTGGCGGTGACGACGGACTTGCCCGCGGCCAGCGCCTGCTCGATCCAGGCCCGGGCGGGGTCGTGCCCGCCGATCAGCTCGACGATGACGTCGACCGGGCTGTCGACGAGGGCCTGGAACGAGTCGGTCCAGACCACGTCGGGCCCCGCCCAGTCGACGCGCTTGCGGGCGACGTCGCGGTTGCAGACGTGGGTCAGCCGCAGGCCCGGGTGCACGCCGCCGGCGACGATGCGCGCCACCGCCCGGCCCACCGTGCCGAAACCCGCGATGCCCACGGTGCACCCGCACCGGGTCTGTCGACTGCCCGTCACCACGTCCCTGCGACTGCGCAAAAAAAAACCACCATCCGGTGCGGATGATGGCTGGTCGGACCCTGCTGCTCTCCGGCTACATCACCCACTGTGCCCGCGCGGAGCGGGCGCCATGGTGGTCGTCACGACCGGAGTCGTCATGTTCTCTGTCATGGCCTGCGCCCGAGCTTGCTGCACGCCCTTCTGATCAACAGCGCATTGTAGCCGTTCGCGGCCCCGCCGTCAACCCGACCGCCCCGCCGGGGCCCGGGCAGGGGTGCACGAGGAGAAACCGGACGCCGCCGGGAACGACATCGGAATCCCCGGCCTGATCGGACCCGGAACGGCCATCCGACGACGATGTGGTGCACCCGCCCGGATGGAGCGACGCCGGTCGGAGACGCGCCGGGCTTCCGGCCCGCCGTGCTGTCCGCAAGCGCTCCCCGACCGATTCGCTCCCGCGCCGCCCGGGTGCCGGGCGCCGGCCGCGGAACCGCCGTTGCCCCGGTTGACACCCGCCGGACCGAGGAGTAGTATCCGCCGCACCCTCCGTCCGGGTGGCGTCTCATGCCGAAGCGCTCCAAGTGGCAGTCCCTTCCCACCGAAGCCATCAACCCCCGCTCCATCGCGATAGACCAGGCCTCCGCCGAGGAGATCGCCGAGCTGATGCTCAAGGAGGACCGCCGCATCATCAAGGCGGTGCAGCGCGAGAAGGAGCGCATCGCCATCGCCGCCGACCTGATTGCCGAGGCGTTCGGCAAGGGCGGCCGGCTAGTCTTCGTGGGGGCGGGCACGAGCGGACGGCTCGGCGTCCTCGAGGCGGCGGAGATGCCGCCGACGTTCAGCACGCCGGCCCAGCTCGTGCAGGCCGTCATGGCGGGGGGGCGCGAGGCGTTCTTCAAGTCGCGGGAAGGGGTCGAGGACAACTTCGAGGAGGGGGGGCGGGCGGTCCGGCGGCTGCGGCTGTCGAGCAGGGACGTCCTCGTCGGGATATCCGCCAGCGGCATGACCCAGTTCGTGCGGGGGGCGTTGACGCGGGCGCGCCGGTCCGGGGTGAAGATCGTCTTCGTCACGTGCTGGCCGGGGAGCGAGCTGCAGACGTTCGTCGACGTCATCATCGCCCCCGAGGTGGGGCCCGAGGTCATCGCCGGATCGACCCGGTTGAAGGCGGGCACCGCGACCAAGATGGTGCTCAACATGCTGACCACCATCTCCATGGTCCAGATCGGCAAGACCTACGGCAACCTGATGGTGGACGTGCAGACGGGCTCGGAGCAGCGCCGGAGCCGCGCCCGCAACATCATCACGACGGTGACCGGCCTCGACTACGACGCGGCCGGGCTGCTGCTCGGGCGCGCGAAGTGGAACGTCAAGGCCGCCATCGTGATGGAGAAGACCGGCGACACCTACGCGAAGGCCCTCGCCCGCATCCGGCGCGCCGGAAACCTCGTCCGCCGGGCCATCGGCGAGGACGCGTTCCCCCGGTCCGCCCGCGGTTGACCGGGCCCTGACGCAGCTTGCCGGCTCGAGGACCGCCGCGGCGGGTCCTGGCCGCGCCGGGAGCCTCTGCTCGTCGTCCCCTGCGGCAGCCGACCGGTGGCGTCGCGGGCTCCCGCCCGTGACGCGGCGGACACCGGGCACCGGCGCCGGCTCTCCCCGCGCCGCCTCCTCCCGTCGCCCGCGGCGGGCATGCCGTGCATGTCTCCATGAACCTGCTCGATCTCGCGGTCATCGTGGTCTACATGGCCGGCACCCTCGGCCTGGGCCTCGCCCTCGCGCGCGGTCAGGCGACGGCCCGCGACTACTTCGCTACCGGCCGCCGGGCGCCCTGGGGCGTGGTGATGGCCTCGATCGTCGCGACCGAGACGAGCACCGCGACCGTCCTCAGCGTTCCCGGGTTCGCGTTCGGGACCGACTTCACGTTCCTGCAGCTCGTCTTCGGCTACCTGGCGGGGAGGGTGCTCGTCACCGTGCTTCTGCTCCCGGGCTACTTCCGGGGCGAGTACCTCACCGCCTACCAGGTCCTCGCCGAGCGCTTCGGGGCCGGCGTGGGCCGCCTCGCCGCGGCCATCTTCCTCGCGACCCGGAACCTCGCCGACGGCCTCCGCCTCATGGCGGCGGGGCTGGTGCTCGGCGCCGCCCTCCTCACGTGGCCGGGCGCGAGCGCGGCGGCGACCGCGCTGGCGCCGGGGCTCGCGCCGTCCACCACCCTGCTCGTCGTGTCGATCCTGGCGGTGGGCGCGATCACGATCGCCTACACCTTCCTCGGCGGCGTGACCGCGGTGCTCTGGACCGACCTGGTGCAGCTCGCCGTGTACCTGGGCGGCTCGGCGATCGCGGCCGTCGTCCTCCTCGACCTGATCCCGGGCGGATGGCCGGCGGTGGCCGCCGCCGGGTCCGAGGCGGGACGGTTCCGCCTGTTCGACTTCTCCCTCGACCCGACCCGAAGCTACACCTTCTGGTCGGGCCTCGTCGGCGGGGCCTGCCTGATGTTCGCCACCCACGGCACCGACCAGTTGATCGTGCAGCGATACCTCTGCTGCCGCTCCCGGTCCGGGGCGGCCAGGGCCCTGCTGTGGAGCGGCGCCCTGGTGCTCGGACAGTTCCTGCTCTTCCTGGTCATCGGGGTCATGCTCTACGTCTACTACACCGGCCAAGCCCCGGACCTGCTGGCGGCGCTGTCCAGCGGCGGACAGGTGCAGACGGACCGGGTCTTCCCGACGTTCATCGTCACCGAGCTTCCGGCCGGGCTGCGGGGCCTCATGGTCGCCGCGATCGTCGCGGCGGCGATGT
>JAJEEA010000001.1 GCA_022821235.1 Vicinamibacteria bacterium | reverse complement strand
CGGCCGCGTCGACGCCCCCCGCCGCCGCGGCCGGATAGCGCACGTGATAGAGCCGGCCCGCCTGCTCCTCGTGCACCACCTCGAGGTCGGAGAGGGCGGTGCGGCAGCGGGTGCACCAGTTCACGATGTACTTGCCGCGGTAGATCAGCCCCTCGCGGTACAGGGTGACGAAGACCCGCCGCACCGCCCGCGACAGGTCGTCGTCGAGGGTGAACCGCTCGCGGCTCCAGTCGACCGACGACCCCAGGGTGCGCATCTGGCTCGTGATGGTGCCGTGGCTCTGACGGCTCCAGGCCCACACCCGTTCCACGAAGGCCTCGCGGCCGAGCGCGTGGCGGTCGGTCCCCTCCTCGGCGAGCTGCTTCTCGACGACGTTCTGGGTGGCGATGCCCGCGTGGTCGGTGCCCGGCAGCCACAGCACGTCGTGGCCGGTCATCCGCTTCCAGCGGCACACGATATCGGGCAGGGTCTGGTTGAGGGCATGGCCGATGTGCAGCACGCCGGTGACGTTGGGCGGCGGCAGCACCATGCTGAACGGCGGCCGCGACGACCCCGGATCGGCCCGGAACGCGCCGCTCGACTCCCAGAACGAGTACCACTTCGGATCGACCGTGGCATGGTCGAACCCCTTGCTCAGCTCACGCATGTCAGTCACTCATGGTATCAAGGCGCCGTGGCGGCCCCGGACCGGACCGGCCATCGTCGCCCGACGGCCCCGCCGGACCGGACCGACCCAGCCATCGTCGCCTGACGGCCCCGTTGGACGGGACCGGCCATCGTCGCCTGACGACCACGCCGGGCTCCCGACCGGCCCTTCAGGAATCCGCAAGGTTCCACGGCACGGACACGCGACGCGGCGGACACGCGGGACGGGAACCGGAGCGCGCGGTCGAGGGACGGATGCGGTGATGCGCCGGCACGGCGCACACGCGACGCGGCGGACGGGCGGGAAGGGAACCGGAGCACTTGGTTGGGGGGCGGATGCAGTGATGCGCCGGGAATGGACGGCGATGAACGCGGGCCGGTCAGGAGGGCCCGATGCGGCCGATCTGCTCGCGCACCAGCCGCTCCGCGACCCGGGCCACCACCTCGGAAACCAGCTCGCCGGTGACGTCGCTCGACAGGCGCTCGACCACCCGCTCGGCCACCCGTTCGACGAGGTCGTCGTCGGCCGGCTCGGCCCGACGAGGCCAGGGATAGGCGGCGCGGGCCCGGTCGAGGTCGCCCTGCTCGGCCGCGAGGAGCGAGGCGAAGGCCTCGGCGAGCGAAGGCGGCGCCGGCGCCTCGACCGCGGGCACTGCCGGCGGCGCCGCGGCCCCGCCCGCCGCTGGCGTATCCCCGGGCGCTGCATCTCGTTGCGCCGCCGGGGCTGCCGGGTCGGGGCCCGCGGGGAGAGCATCTTCCACGGGAGCCGCGGCATCCGGAGCCGCGGACGCGGCATCCTCAGCGGGAGCGGCCGCATCAGGGTCCGCCGCCGAAGCATCGGCCGCCGCCGGTTCCTCCGGGTCAGGATCCGCGGGCGAGGCGTCGGCGGCGGCAACCGGGGCGTCGGCCGCCGCCGGCTCCTCCGAGTCAGGGTCCGCAGTCGAGGCGTCGGGGCCGGCAACCGGGGCGTCGGCCACCGCCTCCGCCGCGGCCGGCGCCTCCGCGTCCCCGTCCGCCGGCAGGCCGAGGAGCTCGCGCACCCGCGCGAGCACCGCCGTCGGCTCGAAAGGCTTCACGAGCACCGCGTCGCAGCCGACCTCGCGGGCCCGCTCGTCGTCGACCGGCTCGAAGGCCCCCGTCAGCAGCACCACCGGGATGCCGGACCGGGCACTCTCGCCCTTGACGAAGGCCGAGACCTCGTATCCGTCCTTCTCCGGCATGTTGGTGTCGGCGAGCACGATGTCGGGCGGGTCGGCGGCGATGCGCTCGATGGCCTCGCGCCCGTCCCCGACCGTCACCACCCGCACGTCCTCCTCGGCGAAGGTCATCTCGATGACGCGCTGAATGGTGGCGCTGTCGTCGGCAAGCAGTAGCGTGGCTGGCATCGGCAGGTCCGGCCCTCGACGGGGAGCGTGGCAACTCGACAGTCAGCGTGGCGGCTCGACCGGCAGCGCGCCGGAGTGACCCGCGGCGTCACCGGTCCGCGGCCGCGTCGACCGCCGCCGACGGCCCGCCGGCGACGCCGGGCGCGGCCCGGTGGTGCTCGCGAATGAAACCGACGATGTCCCGCATGGGGGTGCCGGGCTGGAACACGCCTTCGATGCCGATGTCCCGCAGACCCGGCAGGTCCGCGTCGGGAATGATGCCCCCGAGGACCACGAGCACGTCGTCGAGGCCCTTCTCGCGCAGCAGCTCCATCACCCGGGGGCAGACGTGGTTGTGCGCCCCCGAGAGGATGGACAGCCCGATGACCCCGGCGTCCTCCTGCAGGGCCGCCTCGACGATCTGCTCGGGGGTCTGGCGCAGCCCCGTGTAGATCACCTCCATGCCCTCGTCGCGGAGGGCGCGCGCGATGACCTTCGCGCCACGGTCGTGACCGTCGAGGCCCGGCTTGGCGATGACGACGCGAATCGGGTCCATCACGGCTACGGCTGCACGCGGAACGCCACGAGGGTCGACGCGGTCTCGCCCCCCGCCTCCGCCGACAGCTCCATCAGGTAGTCCCCCCGCGGGAACGGCGAGAGCTGCAGCAGCACCTCGTGCGGGCGGTCGCCCTCGGGCGCGGCCACCGGCAGCTCCATCATCGCGGTGCCCTCCCGGCTCAGCAGCCGGGCCCGCACCCGCGGCGTGACGTCGCCCGGCGCGTAGGCCTCGACCCGGAACAGCAACTGTTCGGTGCGGCGGAAGAAGCGCGACGCCGTGGGCAGCGCGTCGGCGTCGGCGAGCAGCCCGCGCATCTCCATCGCGTTGCGCGCCCGCAGCACCTGGGGCGTGCTCAGGGCGACGTCGGGGGCGGTGAAGTCGGGGGCCACCAGCTCGTCGACGTCGCGGTCGAGCACGTCGCCGTACTCGTCCTCGATGCCGATGTTCAGCTCGAGCTCGCCCGGGTCGACGTCGAAGCGGACGCGCGGCGTCCGGCCCCGCCCCGGCACCTCTCCCCGGAAGTAGGCGCTGCTGTCGCTCATCGCCATGAGCATCACCTGCGACGCCGATTCCTGGCGCCGCGCGCGGTCGCCGCCGATCGGCTCCCACACGAACGTCAGCTCCGTCCGGCCCTCGTCGCCGCGGCGGGCGCCCACCCAGGTGCGGACGTAGCGGCCCCGCCTGGGCTCGGCGAGGGTCGCGAGGGCGGTGTCGACGGCCCGCGGGGGCTCGGGCTTCGGCGGGGCCAGCACCCGCGCCGCGTTCTCCGCCGTCAGCGCGTAGTAGCCCCTGCGCGCCCGCACGCGAACGTCGTCGCGCAGCACCTCCACCTCGATCTCGTGGAACTCGCCGTCGGTCGGGGCCGCCGACGAGGTGTAGCCGAGCAGGTAGTAGGCGCTCTGGTCGTTCACGATCTGGGTCAGGCCCGGCAGCAGGTCGTTGCGGTTGACGATGGCCCGGCCGTCGGTCTCGTCGGCCAGGACGTGCAGGGTGTCCTGCAGCTCCCGCAGCATGCGGTAGTCGGTGCGCATGTCGATGGGCACCTGGCTCGAGTCGAACTCTCCGGTGGCCAGGCCGCGCGGGTCGACCATGTAGAAGCTGGTGTTGTTCCGGTTGGCGATGTCGGCGGTGTAGATGAGCTCCGAGCGCATGTACGACATCTCGAAGAACTGCTGGGTCTGCTCCATGTTCGACTCGCCCGCCAGCGGGTCGTACCTCGCGGGGTTGAAGAAGCCGCCGGCCATGGCGTCGATGTCGCGCAACTGGGGCGGGACGTAGTTGGAGTAGCCCTCGCTGAGCACGATCACCGACTTGCGCCCCTCGCGCAGCCCGCCGAGGTGGATGGCCAGCGCCTTCAGGGCCGACAGGCTGACGTCGTTGCGGATCATCTCGACCGTCGTGGTCGGGAAGTTCGCGTACACGTGCTCGTACATGTTGCGCGGCTGGTAGTCGTACTTGACGCCCTCGAAGCTCTCGAGCGCCCGGACGATCTGATCGTGGTTGCGGGTGAGCCGCATGTCCATGATCGGCGTCAGGGGGTACATGACGCCCACGAGGTCGGTCGGCCGAAGCTGCGTCTCGACGAACTCGACGAGGTCCCGCCGCATCCGAATCGCGTTGGTGTCGCGCACGTGGTAGTCGTCGAGGAAGAACACGAAGATGCGCGAGTCCGGCCGCGCCGCCTCGCGCTCCTGGTCGTAGTCGTTGCGGATGCTGGAGGGCGGCGGCAGCGCGGGGTCGGGCACGCCGGTGGTCTCCACCAGCCGGAACGACTCGACGGTCTGCTCGACGTCGTCCTCGAAGACGCGGAAGTCGTCGGCGGTCAGATCGAGGACGGGGTTGCCGTCCTCGTCGGTGACGATGGCGTCGACCCGCACGAAGTTGACGCCGGTACGGAACACCGGCGTCTGCGGCGGGGCGTCGGCCCCGTCGGCCCGATCGGGAGCGGACGCCTGCTGTTCCTGGGCGGGAACGCCGGCGCCGGAGAGGAGCACCCACGCCGCCGCCAGGGCCAGGGTCGCCCACCCGGACCGCCGCGCCACGGACCGCACGCCGCCGCCGCGCCCGCGCCATCGAGTGATCGCCATGTCGCTTTCCCTCTGCAAGGAGACCTGACGCCAATCATACCACCCGGTTCCCCGCCGGCCGGGGTCCGCGGGGCCCGTCGCCGCGCCCCCGCCCCCGCGCCGGCGACGCCTGCGGC
>JAJEEA010000073.1 GCA_022821235.1 Vicinamibacteria bacterium | reverse complement strand
ACCTTCTCCCCTCCCGCTTGCGGGAGGGGCCGGGGGAGGGCAGCGACCCGGTCAGGTCGGAAAATGCCGCAGGTCGGGGCCGTGCGCACACGCACCTTGTTCTTCGTCTACGCTTGACAGCGCCGCGCCGACGCACGAAGTTCGGGTCGTCGGGTGCCCTCGATGGGCTCGATATGGTTCGCCCAGCCTGACATCATCCGTCCTCCGCCCGGAGGGCTTTTTGTTTGTGCGCCTCCCAAACATCCGCCGCCGCCCGGACAAGCGGCGAATTCTCCGGCCATACCTTCAACCCATCGAGCGCGCCCCCGTCCGGTCGACGCGGCCGACAAGGAGAGCGGGCGGCGGATCGACACCGAATTTCCCATTTCGTCATGGTCGGCGAAGGCCGACCATGACGGAGGAGGCTGCCGCTCACCCCATCAGCGCGCGGATGTATTCCGGCAGGCCGAAGGCGGCGGCGTGGGCCTGGGGGTTGTAGTAGCGGGTCTCGATGCCGGCGGCGCGGTACCGGCGCTCGATCTCATCGGCCGGCGTGGCCCTCGGTTCGGCGCTCATCGCGCCCCAGCCGAGCGTCATGTAGCCGGCGCCGTAGGTCGGCACCTGGGTGAGGTAGAGCCACGCATCGGCGAAGAGCGGTTTCAGCCGTGCGTAGGTGTTCCGCGCCTCCTCCTCCTGCATGAAGGTCACGCCGGACTGGGTGACGAGGATGCCCGACTCGCTCAGGCGGTCGCGGCAATCGGCATAGAAGGGCTGCTCGAAGAGCGCGACGGAGGGGCCGACCGGGTCGGTCGAATCGACGATTATGACGTCGAACGTCTCGTCGGCGGCCTTCATCCAGGCGGCGCCGTCGGCATGGATCACCTCGGCGCGCGGGTCGTCGAACGCATCGCCGCAGATCGAGGGCAAATAGCGGCGCGAGAGCGCGACCACGGCGGGGTCGAGCTCGACCACCACCGCGCGCTCGACATCGTGCTTGAGCGCCTCTTCCAGCGCGCCGCCGTCCCCGCCGCCCACGATCGCCACCCGCCTGGCCGCGCCGTGGGCGAGGATCGGCACGTGGACCAGCATCTCGTGATAGGCGAACTCGTCGCCCTCGGTCGTCTGGACGATGCCGTCGAGCGCGAGAACCCGTCCGAAATAGGGGTTCTCGAAGATCAGAACGTCCTGGTGGGCGGTCTTCTCCCGGTGGAGAATTTTCGAGACCCTGAGCCGCTGCTGGTAGTCCCTGTAGAGCGTTTCGGTAAACCACTCGTCGCTCATCCGAGGACGCCTCGCCGCCGCACCTCGACCGACTCGCGCCCGGGCCGGAACCGGCGCCGCAGGACGGGGATCGCGTTCTCGGGCTCGCACCGCCCACACATGAAGACGTCGAAGGCGGCGTAGCCGATCTCGGGCCAGGTGTGGATGCTTATATGAGATTCGGCGAGCACCGCGACGCCCGACACGCCGCCGTTCTCCTGGAACGGATGCACGTGGATGTGGAGCAGCTCCGCCTTGCAGGCCGCGGCCGCCTCGCGCAGCGCGCTTTCGACGATGGCGGCGTCGTCGAGATGGGAGGCGTCCCAGAAGTCGACCAGCACGTGGGTGCCCGCATGCACCGTGCCGTCCGTCCGGACGAGGTAATCCCCGTCTCGCGGGGCGGTCGCGGTATCGATCGCCATCGGTGGATTTCCGCCGCCGATCAGTGCCAGAGGCGTTGCTCGTCGAAGCCTTCGAGCAGCGCGGCGCCCTGGATCGCCGTCCGCTTGAGGGAAGCCGCCCGCGGCAGGACGCATTCGGCGTAGAAACGGGCGGTCTCGACCTTGGAGCGGTAGAAAGCCTCCTCCCCGTCGGCGCTGTCCGCCTTCTCTTGGGCGACCGCCGCCGAGCGCGCAAGCAGGTAGCCGCCGGCAACGGTGCCGAGCAGGGCGAGATAGGGGGTCGCCGCGGCCGCGCAGGTCTCCGGCGGCCGCGCGGCCAGCAGCCAGTCGGTGGCCTCCCTCAGCGCCGCCACGCCTTCCGCCAGCGCCTCGCGGACGGCAGCCGTTCCGTCGCCGCCGGCACCGCCGGCGAAGGCATCCATCTCGACGATGAGATCGCCGACAGCGGCGCCCCGGTCGCCGAGGACCTTGCGCCGCACCAGGTCGAGCGCCTGGATACCGTTGGTCCCCTCGTAGATCGGCGTGATGCGCGAATCGCGGTAGTGCTGGGCCGCGCCGGTCTCCTCGATAAAGCCGGCCCCGCCATGGACCTGGACGGCCTCGGAGGTCACCGCGACCCCGGTGTCGCTGCACCACGCCTTGACCACCGGCACCAGCAGGTCGACGCGGGCCTGGCGGCGGGCGCGCTCCTCCGCGTCCTCGTGGCGGCCGGCGACGTCGAGATCCGCCGCGACGACATAGGAGAGCGCGCGCATCGCCTCGATCTCGGCCTTCATGGTCATCAGCATGCGACGCACGTCGGGGTGTTTGACGATGGCGACCGGACCGGCGGCGGGATCGGCGACCGAGCGCCCCTGGACCCGCCCGGCGGCGTAATCGCGCGCCTGCTGGAACGCGCGCTCGGCCATCGCGAGCCCTTCCCGCCCGACGCCGAGCCGGGCGTTGTTCATCATCGTGAACATGTACTCCATGCCGCGATTCTCCTCGCCGACGAGGTAGCCGATCGCACCTTCGTCGTCGCCGTAGGACATCACCGCGGTGGGGCTCGCGTGGATGCCGAGTTTGTGCTCCAGCGCCGCGCAGCGGAGGTCGTTGCGCGGACCGAGCGAGCCGTCCGGGTTGACCAGGAATTTGGGCACGATGAACAGCGAGATGCCGCGCGTCCCCTCCGGCGCGCCGTCGACCCTGGCCAGCACGGTGTGGACGATGTTCTCGGCCATGTCGTGCTCGCCCCAGGTGATGAAGATCTTCTGGCCGGTAATGCGGTAATGCTCG
>JAJEEA010000020.1 GCA_022821235.1 Vicinamibacteria bacterium | reverse complement strand
GCCGATGCGGATCGCCTCGCGTATCGAGGCGAGGTAGCCGACGCCGCGGTAGCTCGCCCCGAGGTCGCGGTCGTGGGTGTCGTAGATGCCGTCGAACTCGGCGGCGACCCGCGCCAGCTCGATGACCTCCTCGGTCGTCGCGTAGTAGCCCGGCACGTAGAAGAGCCCGGTCGAGAGGCCGAACGCCCCCTCGTGCATGGCCTGCCGGACCAGCGCGCGCATCTCGTCGAGCTCGGCCGGCGTCGGCGCGCGGTCGTCGTCGCCGATCACCCGCCGCCGGATCGCGCCGTGACCCGCGTAGGCGAACGCGTTCACCCCGATGCGGCCCTCGAGCGCGGCGAGCGACCCGGCGACGTCGGGCGTGCCCCCGCCGTCGACCCCGATCGCCACCGTGGTGATGCCCTGGTGGAGGAACGGCAGCGCGTCCCGCCCCCAGTCCTCCGCCAGCTCGGCGTGCGAGTGCATGTCGATGAAGCCGGGCGTCACCATCAGCCCGTCGACGTCGACGACCACGGCCGCGTCCAGGCCGGCCGCCGCCGCGTCGCCGACGAAGCTGATGCGGTCGCCCGTCACGCCGACGTCCTGCCGGACCGGCGGCTGTCCCGTGCCGTCGTGGACGAGGCCGCCGACCAGCAGGAGGTCCGCCGCCGTCTGGGCGCGAACTCCGCCGAGCGACAACGCGGCCACCGCCGCGGCGGCCAGGCGCCACCGGTTCCGCCGGCGACGGTCACGGTCGGCTCTGATGATCATGACGCAATCCCAACCAACGCTCCTCGATCGATTCGGGCGGCTCTGACCGCCACCACCCGGATTATGCAGCAAGGCGCCGACCGGGTGGAGGAGAGCAGCCTCCTTCGCCGGAGCCGCCTCACTCGGCCGAGCGCGAACCCCGCTCAGGGCCACGCCGAAGACAACGTACCGACCACCGAGCACGACGTGACCGTCAGTGTCCGGTGAGGAGAATCGCTTTCGCCGGATCCCCCCCGCCCCGCGCGGTTCCTCGGCGACTCCTCGATGCGCCGCCCTGCGCGAAACGGGCTACGTCCGGCCTCGGCTCCCCAGGCCCTGGGCCAGGAGCGCAGTCGCGAGCTGATTCAGGCTGACGCCCTCGATAGCGGCCCGCCGGGCCAGTTGCATGTGCAGGCTCTTCGGGACGCGCTGGATGAACTGCCCGCTGTAGGTCTTCGCCTTGGGGAGCGCGCGGCCCTCTTCCTGTTGGGCCATGGCCCAGGCCGCGAAGGCGTCGCGCGCCTCGTCGATCGCCTCCTCGATGGTGGCGCCGTCGGCCATGCAGCCCGGCAGATCGGGGACGAGGACCAGATAGCCTCCCCCGTCGTCCTCGGGCAGAGGCGTCACGGTGAGCGAATAGTCTTCAAATCTCATGGCTCTGTGCCTCGATCAGGACGACGAGATGCCGAATGTAGACGGGCTTGATTGGCTTGTGACGGCGAGATCGTCGCGGCGCGCGACGACATGGAGGATGCCGAAGGCATGAACTTCGTGACCGACAATGCGGACGCCGCGGGGAACGTCGTCGTCATCGAGCTCGACACGGGCCTCTTCGTCGTCCTGGCGCACCTCCGGCAGGGGACGCTCCGGGTCGGCGAAGGCGACCGGGTTCGGAAGGGCGATACGCTGGCCCTGGTCGGCAACTCGGGGAACACGACCCTGCCGCACCTTCATCTCCAGGTGCAGACCCACGTCGACCTCTGGAATCCCGACAACCGGTCGGTGCCTTTTGCGTTCGAGCCCGCCGGCCGCGTCCTCGGCCGCAACGACCGCGTCGACGGCGGCTCCTGAACGACCGGATCCCCGGAAGGGCCGCCCGCGGGGCCAGGCGCCGTCACCGCCCGAGCTGCCGATGCCAGGCGCCGAACGCGACCTCGAAGGCACTCGCCAGGGACCCGAACGCGCCCCACGCTTCGAGGCCGGCCGGCAGCCGGAAGCTCGCCGCCGCCTCTGCGGGCGACTCCCCCGCCTCGAACGACCGTCGGCCCCCGGCCTCGATCGCGTCGAGCAACGCCTTGTACTCTTCCAGGCCGTCCGCGTCGGGGAGCGGCCCGTGCCCGGGCACCATCGTCGCGGTGCGATCGGCGAGCATTGCGTCGACGGTCCGGTCGAGGTCGATCGGCGTCGCGTGGACGTAATTGGGCACCAGGCCGGTCCACAGCAGGTCGCCGCAGAACGTGACGTCGTCGACGGTGGCGATGATGTCGCTGGCGGTGTGGCCGGCGTACGGCGTGATTGCCACCTCCCGGCCGCCGAGATCGATGGTGGTCGGGCCGTCGGCCGCGACGACGGCGGCGGACTCGAGCATGTCGCGCGCCTCGTCCCTGTCCTCGGCCAGGACGGTGTCGCGCGTCGACGCGGTCGCCCACACCGTGGGGCGTGCGCCGGGCGCGCCGAAGCCGCTCAGCCCTCCGTGATGGTCGCCGTGGCGGTGGCTGATCACGACGTCGGTCGCCGGCCGCCCCGCCAGGACCCGCGCCTGCTCGGCCACCCACGCCGCGCCGTCGGCCGAGCCGAATGCCTCGAACACGAGCACCCGCTCGCGACCGGCGATGATGCCGCCGTTGCAGAGGGTGGCGAACGAGGTACGGTCGTCGGGACTCGGCGTGGAGACCACGGCCCAGACGCCGTCGGCGACGGCGTCGATTCTCGCCCACACCTCGCGGGCGACCGGGGCCGCCTGCGCCCGCGCGAGCCCGCGCCGGCCGGCCGCGAGCCAGGCCGCGGCGCCGAGAAAGCCTCGAAGAACATCGCGTCGTGTCATCTGTCCGTTCCTCCGGGAGACATCAGGCGATCTGCGGGACACGCGACCCGGCCCGCCAGTCGTCGCCTGCGGCGCCGCTGGGCGCCCAATCAACTCAGCCCTGCAACCCTCTCATCGGCGCCAGGCCGGCGGCACGGCCCGCGGGAATCATGGCGGCGACGAGCGCGCACCCCGCGACCGAGCCGGCGGCGACGGCGAGGGAGAAGGGGTCCCAGAACGACACGCCGTGGAGTCGCGCCGCCATGACGCGGGCGGCGCCGACCGCGAGGGGCAGGCCGAGAACGAGACCCATCGCCAGGCGCTGAAACGCCTGCCGCAACACCAGCGCGATCACCTCGACGCGATCCGCACCGAGGGCCATCCGGATGCCGATCTCCTTCGTCCGCTGCGCGACCATGCAGGCCGTGACCCCGTACACGCCGACCGCGGCCAATACCAGGGAGACCATCGCGAACAGTCCCGCCAGGCTCGCGACGGCGCGCTCGCGGGAGAACGAGCGATCGACCTGCTGCTGCAGGGTCCCGACGCTCGTGATCGCCAGGTTGGGGTCGGCATCGGCCAGCGTCCTCCTCATCATGGGCTCGAGGCTGCCGAGGGGGGAATCGGCAACCACGAGCACGCCCTGGACGAGGTGGGAGAGCCGTTCGACCATCCTCCTGTAGTCGGTCGCGTAATCGACACGCTGAGCGAGGGGCACGAAGAACATCGGCCCCGGCGGTCCATACAGCGCCGAACCTGCAAACCTCGCGTCGCCGACGACGCCGACGATACGGTAGGTACCGGCGCTCTCGGGCCCGTCGACGCCGAACTGCCGGCCGAGCGGGTCTTCCCCCTCCGCGAAGAAGCGCCCCACGAACGCCTCGGTCACGATGGCCGCCGGCTCGTTCATCTCGTCGTCCGCCGTCGTGAACCAGCGTCCCCTGGTGAGCGCAACGCCCAGGTTCTGAAGATAGTCGGCGCTGACGCGGTTCCACGACGCCCCCGATTCACCGGCGGCGTTCGGCGGGCGGCCGGCCACGACGACCGACTCGCCCCAGTTGCCGGCGAGCGGGTTGTACAGCGCCAGTCCGGCCCCGCGCACGCCGGGAAGGCTGGTGAGCCGCTGCTCGATATCGCGATAGAGGGTCGACAGTCGCTGCGCGGTGTAGGTGGACGGCAGGCGCTTCATGCCGATCAGCACGCGTCCCGGCACGTCGTAGCCGAGGTCCTGGCGCTGGAGGTTCACGAGACTTCGCCCGAGCATCGTGGAGCCGGCGACGACCGCCACGGCAAGGGATGCCTGAACGACCAGCAGCACCGTGCGCGCGCGGAAGGAGCCGCCGGCGCTGCGTCCGGAGCCGCGCAGGGCATCGAGGGGATCCGTCCGCGCGGCGAGCCACGCGGGCGCGACCCCCGCCACGACGCCGGCCACGAGCGACAGCCCCGCCGCGAACGACAGCGTCACGAGCGACGGCGTCGTCGCGATCGGCACCACCGACGAGTCCTGGAGAGCCAGCGCGACCAGGAGGCGCGTGGTGCCGACGGCCACGAGCAGCCCGACCGCCCCGCCGGCCGCCGCGAGCAGGACGCTCTCGACGAGGGCTTCCACGACGACCTGCCGGCGGGTTGCGCCGACCGCGAGCCGCATGGCCGTCTGCTCCCGGCGCGCAACCGCGCGGGCCAGCAGGAGGTTCGCGACGTTCGCGCATGCGATGACCAGCACGAGCCCGCAGATGGCGAGCAGAATCCGCAGGCTGGGTCCGTATCGTTCCTTCAGCGAGATGCCCGCGAGGCCGATGCCCGAGCCCGCGGGCACGACCCGGATCGTCTGGTTGGGGAGCTCGCGGACGATGTCCGGCATCAGGTTGGCCGGGTAGTCGGCCTCGAACCGGATCCACCGCCGCAGGATGCCGGTCAGCCGGGGAGCCATTCCCGCGATGGAGGCATCGTCCCGGAGACGTCCGATGACGAACAGCCAGGGCGAGGTGGACTGCCGCAACAGGGAGCCCTCGCCGGCAATCGTCGGCTCGTGCTGCAGCGGGATCCAGAGGTCGGGGGGAAACGCGCGGACGGTCTCGCCGAAGAACCCCGCCGCCGCCACCCCGACGACCGTGAACGGACGGCCTTCGACCACGAGCGTCGAGCCGACCACCGACGGGTCCGCCCCGTAGACGCCCTGCCACGTCCGATGGCTCAGCACGACGGCCGGCGGCGCCGAGGGGCGGTCGTCGTCGGCCGCGAACACCCGGCCGCTCGACGCACCGACACCGAGCGTGGAGAAGTACGTTCCCGTGACGTAGCCCGCGCGAAGGGGCCTGGCGGCGGTGTCTTCCCCGCCCTGCCGGCGGACGCTCAACAGCGTGCCGCCCCAGTCGAACGCGGTGATGTCCACGAACTCCGGCGCGCCCGCCAGCAGCCGCTCGTACAGCGGAAACGAGAACACGCCCCAGCGGCCGTGCCGGCCCGTGACGGTGGTGTCGTCCCCGTCCCCGATCCGGTACAGCCGTCCCGGGTCCGACACCGGCAGCGGCCGGAGCATGACGCTGTCCATGAGCGTGACGATCGCCGTCGTCCCGCCCATGCCGAGGGCGAGCGTGACCACCGCCGCGGCCGTGAACGCGCGCGACGCCCGGAGCCTGCGGCAACCGTAGCGCAGGCGCCGGCGGAGACCGTCGGCGACGGAGGAATGCCGGATGCCCATCACGCCACGCCCACGTCGCGCAACGCCAGCTCGATGGCGACCGAGACGCGCTTCCAGATGCCCATCACGCCACCCCCGCGTCGCGCAACGCCAGCTCGATGGCGACCGAGACGCGCTTCCAGGTGCGGGCCTCCTTCCCGGTATGCCGGCGGCCGGCGGAGGTCGGCTGGTGGAACTTCGCCTTCCGGTGGGGTTTCCGAACGCCCCCGCTCGGCCGTCAGCCACCCCTTCCGATCTGTCGATTCTCGGCAAGTCTGGCCTGATTCCATGGATTGTCAACAGGTCGCATGCCCGCGCGGCCCGCCCGGCGCGACGGAGTGCGATTTTCCTTGACCGGAAGGCGTGAAGAGGACAAGACTGTTGACCTTCGTCGACAGTGCAAGAGAGTCAGGGCTGCGGCCCCCCCAAGGGGGCGCGCAGAGAGTAGGGAGCGTGAGCGCGCCATGCCGCTGCCGCTGCGTCTCGCTCGCCTTGTCTCGTCACTGTCCGGCCCCGCCGGCAGGGGGCGCCGGCCTGCTTGGCGTTCGTCTCGTCCGCCTTCCCCTCCAGTCTCCGATTCGCGGGCCCGTGCTCCGCCCGGGCGCGGGCCTCCGCGCGGCCGCTCCGCCGTCGGCGAGAGTCAGCGGCCAGCCTGTCCAGCGCGGTGCATTCCGCTTGGGAGAAAGGAGTCCAATCCGCACAAGACGCCGGCTCACGTCGACCGACGGTTCGTCTCACCGGCTCCGTGAAGGGAGAAGAAAATGGCAACCAGAGTCATCGTCGGCTTGACCGTCCTCGTCGCCATCGTGCTGGCCGTGGCGCCCGACGCGAACGCAGGCAACGCCCTGACGATCGTGCTGGTCCTTCTCGGTCTGGCCTATCCCGTGGTGGCGATAAACGCCGAGGACGCGACGGGGTTCCTGGTCTTCGTCCTGGCCGTCGGCGCCGCCGCCGGGGCGGACGTGCTCAGCAACATCCCGGCCATCGGCACCTATCTGGACGGCATCGTCGACGGCATGTCGACGTCCTTGTACGCGGCCATAGCCAGCGTCCTGGCGGTCAGGGCGACCAACCGGATCAAGGGCTGAAGCACGGCCCGAGGCCAGGCCTCCCCCGGCCGCCGCCTCGACCGGGTTCGACGCGCACGGCGCCGGCCGGACCCTCTGCGGGCCGGCGCCGCGAGAAGACGGGCGGACGCTCGTGCCGCAGGAGTCCAGCCGGCGAGTTGCCCGACGCGACCGGCAGCACGCTCCGTGACCCACCAGGATCGGGGGCGGCGCCTTGAAACGGCCCCTGGCGGTGGTGACTTGCGCGCGCCTGCTCGCCGGCTCTGGCGGGCCGGGTTGGAGGACGGGAAACGGCCGCGTGCAGTAGGCGTTCGCCCGCGTTCCATGTCCCGCCCGGCACCGGCCGGGACAACGGCCGTTTGCGCTAGCGGTTCGCCCCCGGACCGAGGCCCGGGACGTTCCACGAGACGACCCGCGGATTGAGAATTCAGTACTTCGGCAGGGTGGGGTCTATCCGGTCGATCCAGGCGAGGATGCCGCCCTCCAGGTTGCGCGCCCCGGCGTGGCCGGCCTAGTGCAGCAGGCGCACCGCCTTGCCGCTCCGGACGCCCGACTTGCAGTGCACGATGATGTCGTCGCGCCCCTCGAGCTCGGACAGCCGGGACGGGAGGTCGCCGAGGGGAATGAGCACCGAGCCGGGAATGCGGCAGATCTCGAACTCGCGCGTCTCCCGGACGTCGAGCAGGAGGAACGCGTCGTTCCGGTCGATGCGCGACTTCAGCTCCTCGACCGTCGCGGCCCCGGCCGCCACCGGGTCCGCCGCGGCCGGCGCGGGCTCGGCCTCGACGGCCGGCACCCCGCAGAACTGCTCGTAGTCGATCAGCTCGGTCACCGTCGGGTGCTCGCCGCAGACGGGGCAGTCGGGGTCCTTGCGCACCGTCAGCTCGCGGAACCGCATCTTCAGCGCGTCGAACAGGAGGAACCGCCCCACGAGCGGCTCGCCGGCCCCCAGGATCAGCTTGACCGCCTCGGTCGCCTGCAGGGTCCCGACCACGCCCGGCAGGATGCCCAGCACCCCGCCCTCGGCGCAGCTCGGCACGAGCCCCGGCGGCGGCGGCTCGGGGAACATGCACCGGTAACAGGGCCCGTCGGCGGTGGCGAAGACCGAGGCTTGGCCCTCGAACCGGAAGATGCTGCCGTACACGTTCGGCTTGCCGGAGAGCACGCAGGCGTCGTTGACGAGGTACCGCGTGGGGAAGTTGTCGGTGCCGTCGACGACGAAGTCGTAGTCGGCGAAGAGGGCGAGGGCGTTCGCGGACGACAGGGCGAGCTCGTGGGTGACCACCTCGACCTCGGGGTTGAGGGCGTTCAGCCGCGACTTGGCCGAGGCCAGCTTGGACCGCCCCACGTCGGGGGTGCCGTGGATGATCTGCCGCTGCAGGTTGCTGAAGTCGACGGCGTCGAAGTCGACGATGCCGAGGGTGCCGACGCCGGCCGCCGCGAGGTAGAGGGCGACCGGCGAGCCGAGGCCGCCTGCGCCGATGCACAGCGCCCGCGCCGCCTTCAGCTTCTGCTGCCCGTCCATGCCGACTTCCGGCATGATGAGGTGCCGGCTGTAGCGGACCACCTCGTCGTTGGTCAACGCCGGCAACGCCGCCGCCACCGTCACGACGCCCTCCCGCCGGCCACCGAGGGAATGATGCTGACGGTGTCGTCCGCGGTCACCGGCGTCTTCTCCTTGTCGAGGTAGCGGATGTCGTCGTCGTTCACGTAGATGTTGACGAAGCTCCGAAGCGACCCGTCCGCGGCATACAAGTGCTGGCGCAGGCCGGTGTAGCGCGCGGTCATGTTGGCGAGCAGCTCGCCGACCGTCTGCCCGTCGGCCTCGACGACGTCCTGCTTGTCGGTGAAGCCGCGCAAGGGTGTGGGAATCAGGATCCTGGTGGCCATGGTGTCTCGTCGTGCTCGTCTGGTTGATTCCGGTCCGCGGTCTCGATGACGACCGCTTCCTCGTCGAAGCTCGATCGGTCGTCGCGCATCCGCCACGACGTCAGGGAGCCGGGCTCGTGGTTCGCCACCGCCACGATGACGTAGGCGAACGCCGGCCAGGCGTGGTCGAGGTCGACCTGCGACGGTCGCGCCGGCCCGTCGGGGTGCGAGTGGTAGAACCCGACCAGCTCCCCTCCGCGCTCCGCCGCCCTGCGCTCGGCCGCCCGGTAGTCGACGGGCCGCACGAGAAACCGCCGGCGCGGACCCTCCGCGGTGGCGTTCGGCAACGCGAGCGCCTCCGTCACGACCCCGGCGCGCCCGATGAGGGCGCCGCAGCACTCGTGCGGATACGCGTCCCGACCGTGCCGGCGGATGCCGGCGTCGGCCGCCGCCCGAATGGTCAGCATGACCGCGCTACTCGGAGTCGGTGACGTAGCCCTTCTCGCGCCACGCCAGGGTGCCGCCGTTGATGCTCCGCACGTTGCGGTAGCCGAGCGACTTCAGGAACAGCAGGCCCGACAGCGAGGCGTTGCCGCGCTGGCACACGCTCAGCACCGGCGCGTCGAGGTCGCGGGGCAGCACCGCGAGGTACTCGGCGTTCTCGCCCAGCTCGGCCAGCGGGATGTTGATGGCGCCCGGAATGTGCGCCTCGTCGTACTGGCCCGCCGGCCGCACGTCGAGGACGAACGGCTTGTCCCGCCGCCACTGCTCGTGGGCGTCGTCGACGTCGACGGTCAGCTCGGGATTGCCGCGCACGTTCTCGCGCATGCGCTCGAGCAACGGGTTGGGCCCCGCGCCGTTGCCGGCCTGCGCCCCCGGCGCTAGCTGCGGCAGATGCTTGACGACCGACGAGGCGTACTTGAAGGCGCTGTCGGGAAAGATGACGACGACCACGTTGCCGGGCTCGTCGGGCACCGTCGCGAACGCGCCGGCCAGGGCCATCGCCGAGCTGGGGCCGGCGGTGATGCTCTCCTCGCGGTTCAGCCGCAGGCACAGGTCGAACGCCTGCTGGTTCGAGACCTCGACCTGGGCGTCGTACTCGTCGGGGCGGTAGAGCTGCGTCTGCTGGAGCTGCCGCAGGCTGCGCACCCCCGGGATGTCGTGCCCCTCGCTGGGATAGACGCCCACCACCCGCACGCCCGCGCGCTGCTCCTTCAGGAACCGCCCCGTGCCGGTGATGGTGCCGCACGTGCCCAGCCCCGCCGCGAAGTGGGTGACGGCGCCGCGGGTCTGCCGCCAGATCTCGGGCCCCGTGGTCTTGTAGTGCGCCTCGGGGTTGGCCTCGTTCACATACTGGTTCAGCATGTGGAAGTCCGGCCGCTCGCCGATCTCGGTCGCCTTGGCGATGGCCCCCTCCGGGGCGCCGGGGGCGGGGCACAGGGTGTCCTGCAGCTCCATCACGTCGGCCCCGAAGAACCGCAGCATCGTGCGCTTCTCGAGGGGAATCTCGCTCGACAGCGGCGTGGTCAGCGTGTAGCCCCTGGCGTTGGCGATCATCGCCAGGGCCATGCCGGTGTTGCCCGACGTCGGCTCGACGAGCTTCTGGCCGGCGTGCACGGTCCCCCGCTCCTCCCCATCCGAGACGAGGTTGGCGGCGACCCGGTCCTTGACGGCCCCGAACGGGTTGTACCACTCGAGCTTGGCGTAGACCCGCGTGTGCTCGAACGGGGTCACCCGGTTCAGGCGCACGAGCGGCGAGGGATTGTCGGCGTCGCACTGCAGACCGAGAATCGAGTCGTAGACGCGAAGCGCGTGATCGTTCATGACTGTCGCTCAATCCGGCGAGCCCGCAACCGTTACATGTTAATTCGGCCCCGGCCGGGCTTCAAGTCCGGCGCCCCGCCGTCGCCCGCCCCCGGCCGACCCGTCGAGCCCTCGACGCCCTCGGCCGTCACCCCTGTAGTACACTGCTGTCGCCAGGTCGGGCGATCGAGAGTCGGGAGGCTTCAGTGAAGAGTTGGAACCTGGACACGATCGCCAAGGCGGGGACGGCCGGCGTCAGCTTCGTGACACTGGCCCTGCTGATAGCCGGCTTCTTCGTCGGGATTGCCACCGATGCCGATCTCGACGACCTCAGGGAGGATCTCGCCCAGGTCGAGACGGCTCTGGAGGAAGACACCGCTCGAGTCGAGGCCGCCCTCAAGGAGGACATGGCCGCCGTCAGGGAAGAGCTCGCCCAGGTCGCCAGGAGCATCGCTGAGTCGGAGGCGCGAATCGTCGCCGCCCTGGAGAGCCTGCGGGCCGAGATGCGCGCCATCAACACTCGCATCGACAGGCACCTGGAAGGGCACGCGGAGTGACGCCGCCTCCGCCTGCCTCGCTCGACGGCCTCGATCCGGCCATGCGGAGCTCCGCCCGGGGTCTGCGCCGTAGAACGGTGCAGAGGTTGGTCGGGCGCTCAGCGGAGCCGTGGGCGACGATGGGCGGGCTGGTCGGATCGACCCCGTAGTGCTCGTTCCCCACCCCCCCGACGCAGGATTCTCTGCCGGAGCGCCGCACGACCCCACGAAATGCGCATCGACCCCTTCGAGCTCGAACGCTGGCAGTCGATCCACGAGCACCACACCGGGATCAACCTGACGGAGAGCGGCGCGCACCCCCTGCGGGTAGGGGAGCTCGCGGCCGGCGGCGATCGAGACGCGCTGCTCGGCCAGACTCTGGAATACACGCAGACCAACGGCAGCGAGATGCTGCGCGAGCGCATCGCGGCGCTCTACGACGGGGCGTCGCCCGCCAACGTGCTCGTCACCAACGGCAGCGCCGAGGCGAACCTGCTCGCGTGCTGGCACCTGATCGAGCCGGGCGACGAAGCCGTCGTCGTTCATCCCGTCTACATGCAGATCCCGGGGCTGATCCGGTCGTTCGGGGCGACGGTGCGCGAGGTGTGGCTCGAGCCCGGACCGTCGCGGTGGCGTCTCGACCTCGACGCGGTGCGCCGGGCGGTCAGCCCCCGCACCCGGTTCATCGCCGTCTGCAACCCGAACAACCCGACGGGGGCGCGCCTCGACGGGGCGGCGGTCGCCGAGCTGCGCCGGATTGCGGCCGACCGGGGTTGCTGGCTGCTGGCCGACGAGGTCTACCGGGGCGCCGAGCTCGACGGCCGCGACACGCCGTCGGCATGGGGCGGCGGCGAACGCGTCCTCGTGACGGGCGGGCTGTCGAAGGCGTACGGCCTCCCGGGGCTGCGCATCGGGTGGCTGGCCGGCCCGGCCGGGCTGATCGACGCGCTGTGGGCGCGCCGCGACTACACGTCGATCGCGCCCGGCGCCGTCAACGACCTGCTGGCGCGGCTGGCCCTCGAGCCGGGGCGCCGCGTGCGGTTGCTCGAGCGCACCCGGCGCATCCTGCTCGAGAACCAGGCCCTCGTGGCCGAGTGGGCCGCCGGCCTCCCGGCCGTGCGCCAGATCCCGCCCGAGGCGGGGGGCGTCGCCCTGATACGCTATTCGGGCGCCCGGCCCTCGGCCGAGCTGGCGGAACGGCTGCGGGCCGACCACGGCGTGCTGGTCGTGCCGGGCGCCCACTTCGGCCTGGAGCATCATCTCAGGATCGGCATCGGGGGCGAGCCGACGCCGCTGCGGGAAGGGCTCGACAGGGTCGGACACGTGCTCGAAGCGAACGGCTGACCGCCGGTTCGACCGATGCGCCGAAACTGCTCGCGCCGGGCGCTCGTGCGCCATCGCGGGCCGCGCGCACGTCGCCGGGGCGGAGGACCGCCCGCGCCGGTGGAGATGCGACCAAGAGGAAGACGGACCGCCCAACGGACGACTGGACCACCCATGAACGACAACGTTGCGAACACCGATTCGACGACCGGGGGCCCGCTGGCCGGGTTCACCGTCCTCGACCTCACGCGAGTGCTCTCCGGCCCCTACTGCACGATGATGCTGGCCGACATGGGGGCCCGGGTCATCAAGGTGGAGCAGCCCGGCAAGGGCGACGACACGCGCGGCTGGGGGCCGCCGTTCCAGAACGGCGAGAGCTCCTACTTCATGAGCGTGAACCGCAACAAGGAGAGCGTCACCCTCGACTTCAAGCACCCCGAGGGCCGGGCCGTGCTCGACCGGCTGATAGCCGAGGCGGACGTCCTCGTCGAGAACTTCCGCCCCGGCGCCCTCGAGCGCCGGGGCCTCGGCTACGGCGCGGTGTCCGCCGCCCATCCGCGGCTCGTCTACTGCTCGATTTCCGGGTTCGGCCAGACCGGGCCCCGGCGCTCGGAGCCCGGCTACGACGCGGTGATGCAGGGGGAGGGCGGCCTGATGAGCATCACCGGCGCCCCGGACGGCACGCCGTACCGGCTCGGGGTGGCCATCGCCGACATCGCCTCGGGCATGTTCGCGGCCTTCGGCGTCGCCATGGGACTGCTCGCGCGCGAGCGCACCGGCCGGGGAGAGTACGTCGACGTGGGCATGCTCGACTCGGTCGCGGCCCTCCTGACCTACCAGGCGGGCATCTGCTTCGCCATCGGCGAGGCCCCGCCCCGGCTCGGCAACCAGCACCCGACCATCGTGCCCTACGAGACCCTCACCGCGTCGGACGGCGACCTCGTGGTGGCGGCCGGCAACGACACCCTCTTCGCGAAGTTCTGCGACGTCATCGGGGCCCCGGAGCTGGCCCGGGACCCTCGCTTCGCCGCCAACAAGGGCCGGGTCGAGAACCAGGACGCGCTGCGTCCCCTGCTCGGCGAGCGGCTGCGCACGCAGACCCGGGGCCACTGGCTCGACGGCCTGAAGCGGGCCGGCGTGCCGTGCGGCGCCGTCCGCGACCTCGCCGAGGTGCTGTCCGACCCGCAGCTCCAGGAGCGCATGATGGTGCTGCCGCTGACCCACCCCAAGGCGGGGCCGATCCAGGTGCTGGGGGTGCCGGTCAAGCTGGCCGGCGACGGCGGCAGCGTGCGGACGCCGGCGCCAGTGCTCGGGCAGCACACCCGCGGGGTGCTCGGGGAGCTGGGCTACGACGCGGACCGCATCGCCGCGCTGGAGCAGGCCGGGGCGATCTGACGGCAGCGCACGCGCGGCGTGCTCGAGGAGCTACGACGCTGGTCGCATCGCCGCGCTGCCGCGCTGGAGCAAGCCGGGGTGAACTGACGGCGGCGGCTCGGCCGACTATTCGCCCGACCCGCCAAATCGTCGCTTGCGCCTTGGCTTGGATGCCCGCCAGACCCTGCCACGAGTCCGCGCGGCGACCGCGGCCCTGCTTCCGGCAGCCTCGATGCCGCGCACCGCCCACACGGCGCGCCGCCGGGCTCACCGCTCCACGAACACGCGGATCGCGTCGAGGAAGAAGTCGAGGACGTGCTGCTCGGTCAGCGCGTCGATGCCGACGTCGGCGGCGAGGGGCCGCTCGGTGGCGAGGACGCGCCCGCCGCGGACGTGGCTCACGGTGGTCAGGATGGTCACCGCGTCGTCCGTCGCGTCGACGGCGATGTCGATGAAGTCCTCGCGGCGCCGGTCCGACACCAGCCGCACCGCTCCCGCCGGCGTCGACAGGCGGAACACGAAGCCCTCGGCCCGCAGCACCGACACCACCTGCCGCGCCACCGGGGTGGCGACCCGCGCCACGAACCGCCGGCCCTGCTCGTCGGCGACGGCGGCCCGGGCGCGGCGCTCCGCCGCCTCGAGGCGGGCCTGCTCTATCGTCTGGCGCACCCGCCGGCGCACCTCCGCGATCTCAGCCATGGTCGTCGCGACGCGGCGGGGTGCCGGCCTCGTATCGGGGCGCGGCCGCAATCTCAGGCATCGTCGTCCCGGCGCGGAGTGCCGGCCTCGTATCGGGGCACGGCCGCAATCTCAGACATCGTCATCCCGGCGCGGCGGCGTGCCGACCTCGTAGACGCGAACCAGCTCCACCAGCTTGTAGCCACGGGTCTGGTAGGGCGGGACGATGCGCTCGGTCCGCAGGTACTGCAGCATGCCCTCGTCGGCGTAGTCGGGCGGGCCGACCTCGTCGAGCCCGCCCAGGGCCTGCTCGAGTCCGGTTACCGTCATCACCGGCTCGGCGACGGTCCGGGTCACCGGCAGCAGGCCCAGCACCTTCGTGCGGCGCACCGCGTCGCGGGTCCGGAAGCGGACGAACACCTCGTTGCTGATGAAGTTGTAGTCGACGTCGGTACGGGACGAGCGGGCGTCCTCGACCCGGAGGAAGGTCACCTCGTCGAGGCCGCGGACGGCGTCGATCAGGGTCTGGGTGAACGCACCCTCGCCCGACCAGTCGGTGGTGTCGAGATCCATGGTCGAGTCGGCAAAGTGGGCGGGCGGTTGGAGACTCTACCGCGTTCTTCAGCAGTCCCGCTTGCGGAGCGATCTTCCGGCCGGGCCGCCCTGCGCCGGTGAAGGAACTCAGCGGCGCTCGCCAGCTCCGCCAGGCTCGCGGCGCCACCACCGGGAGCCCAACGACCACCACGACAACTTCCACGTTCAGCTCCGGCACCCGATCCTACCAGCCGCCGCCACGCGGCGCGCGCGTCCCGTTTCGGGAACCCACCGCCATCTTGACGGTTTCCTTCCGCGGAGGCACGATGCAGAATATCAGCCCCGCCGCGACGGAGGCGCGGCGCGGTCGGCATCAGGCCGCGAATCCGATGCTCCCTTCCGCCACCGTCGAGAACTACCTGAAGGCGCTGTACCAGGCGGAGACGGCCAGCGACGACCGGCGGCTCGTGCCGATGGGGCAGCTCGCCACCGCCGTCGGCGTCGCCCCGGGCACCGCCACCACCATGGTCAAGGCGCTCGCCGAGTCGGGGCTCGTCGAGTACGAGCCGTACGCGGGGGTCCGGCTCACGCCGGCCGGGGCCAAGCTGGCCGCGATGGTCCTGCGGCGCCATCGCCTGATCGAGCAGTTCCTCGTCGAGATCATGGGCATGAGCTGGACCGACGTCCACGACGACGCGGAGAAGCTCGAGCACGTCGTGTCCGACCGCCTGATCGACCGCATGGACGCCATGCTCGGCCATCCCTCGGTCGATCCCCACGGCGATCCGATCCCCAGCCCCGACGGCGCGATGGAGTCGCGCCGGTACCACTCGCTTCTGAAGTGCCCCCTCGGGACCCCGGTGACCGTCACCCGCATCGCCGACCAGGACACCTCGTTCCTGCAGTTCCTCGAGACGCAGGGGCTGAAGCCGGGCCAGTCGGTGGAGGTCGAGGCCCGCGACCCCGTCGCGGACCGCGTCTGCCTCCGGGCGGGCGGCGAGCGCCGGGTCGTCCTCGGGACCCAGGCGGCGGCCAAGGTGCTGATCGAAGTCGCGCAGGAGCCTGCGCCGTAGCCGTCATCCGGCCAACGACGACGTCGTGCAACCGGACCTGCTGTTCGTCTCCCGGGAGCACGAGCATCTGCTGAGCGGCGGCGACAACGTGCGGGGCGCGCCCGATCTGGTGGTCGAGATACCGTCACCCGCCACCGCCGAGCGGGACCGGGGCTACAAGCGCGCGCTCTACGGCAGACACGGCGTGGCAGAGTACTGGCTCGTCGATCCGGCCGCAGAGACCATCTGGATTCACCGCCAGCGCGCCGGCGTGCTCGCGGTCGCGCACACCTTCATTCCTCCGCGCGAGCGCCAAGTTGACCATGTCGATGGCGGCGAGTGGGCGACCGTGAAGCAGGCATCGCCGTCGAGGTCACCGCCACCGCCTTCGGATCCGCCTCGCTCTCAGCCATTCCCTCGCACGCGGAACCTCGGCATACCTACGGTGACGAACGCCGCGAGAAACGCCGACCCGTCCGCACCGGCCGACCGCCTCAGTCGACGAGCGCCGTATCGGGGAACTGCGCGTACCAGCCGAAGATGCAGGCAGTCGGCGACGAGCCGAACGACACCCGGTCCCGCCGGGTCGAGCAGACTCGACCCGGCGGGACCGGCGGCCATCAGCCCGCGATACCGCCCCTACTCGCGGCCCTCGTTAGTTGGTGTGGCGGGCCAGTGTCTGACGCCACAGCCCCACGGGCTCGCGGGTGCCGCCGCCAGCCTCCTCGAAGATAATCCGACGTGTTTCGAGGCGCGAGCCGTAGAAACGCTCGTTCGCGTCCACGTCCTGGCGGATGGTGCTGCCGTTGATCGTGACACCGGCAAACACGCCCCGCGCTCGCGAATAGCTGAGGATCTGGGCGCTCAACTGGATGTCGGTTGCTGCTGCGGCGTTGCGGCCCACCGGGCCAGCGGCCACGCCCGCGTCGACGCCGATCGAGAACTGGTTGCTGACGAGGTTGTCGAGCCCCTCCGGCACCATGATGACCAGGATGATGTCGCTGCGCTGGACGCCGATCTGCAGCCCGAAGCTCCCGCCCGTGAGCGTGAGGAAGGCCGGGGCCGACCAGCTGTCACCACGGCGCGCGCTCAGGATGCCCCGGCCGCGCATGCCACCGAAGCCGAACCCGGCGCGCGTGGTGCCGGGAAACACCGCAATGCCTTGGGCACGTCCCAGGACGGTGTCCGGAATAGCGCTGTCGTCGGCGGCCATGATCGCATCGAGCGCCGCCGCCGAGCGCGTGATGCGCTCGGCCTCTTCCTCGCCATCGTCCTGGGCCGCGGGGTGGGACGTCTGGAGTACGACGACGGCGATCATCAGCGCCACGGCGGGAACGAACTTCCTCATGCCCGCATCATACTCGGAAGTGACCTTCAGCGCCCGCCGTCCAGTGCTTCGCGCGCGGCCGGGCCTCCACACGACGAGCACATCGCCCTTCCGCAGGGGCGCGCCAGTCGTTCGTTTGCGACACCTGTCCCGCCTCGTCCACCACTCAGATCACGAAGCGCTCGATCTCGTCGACCGTCACCGTCGGCCCGTTCGACCAGCTCGTCGGGCTGGTCGAGCCGGGAGACGGCGTCTGGGTGACCTTCAGCGGCGGACGGGAGGGAAGGGCGCGGGTCGTCGCTGTGACACCCGAGACGCTGTCGGTGGTCACCCACGGCCAGCACGTCGACCTCGGCGAGGAAGACGTCTGGTTCATCCACCGCCGGGTGAGAGACCCCACGCGGAACGGTGCCTGGGTCGGGTTCGCGTCCGGCGCGGCCGCCGGGCTGTGGTATCTCTACGGCTTCTGCTTTAGCGGCTCGGACTCGTGTACCCCACAGCCCCGGGTCAAGGACTTCGCCCTCATCGGCAGCTTCTTCGGGGCGGTGGGTGCCTGGCTCGGCGTCGGCTTGGACGGTCTGATCGCGAGCGAGGAAGAGTTCTGGCCACAGACCCCAGCCGCGCCTGGAGCGTGACGCCGCTGCTGACCCCCGACCGACGCGGCGTCGCCGTCTCGCTCAGCTTCTGAACCGCGGTTCATCCGACTGGCCCCGTGGTAGCCGTTCGGAGTCGCCGACGACGGGCGCCCGCGGTTTGCGCCAGGCTCGACCAGCCGCCCCACGCCGCTCTGCCCCAGCCCTGGCCGCTCGCCCACGTACCTCGCTCGGCACCGGTTCCCCGGTTCCGAGCGGCCGGCGGCGTGGCCGCCGTGTCATGGCAGCGCGCCGTCCGCCCCCGGAGGAGGGTCCCGAGGGTTGTTTGGGCTGGCGGGACGGTGCTACCGTGGGGGCGTGAGGCAACGACGGTCCATTGTCCCCGAGGGGATGGAAACGCGATGAGAGAGCAGCGTGTCGGTCTTCACGATCTGAGGTCGAAGCTGATCGAATACATCCGGGACGTCGAGGCCGGTGCAACGACGATTGTGGTCACCGACCACGGGCGCCACGTGGCCCGCATCGTTCCGGAAACGGACTCGCTCGACCAGCGGCTCGCCATGCTGAAGCACACCGGTGCACTTCCCTGGAGCGGGCGGCGGCTGGATATTGCAAAACCGGACGTGCGTCTGCGCGGCGGGGCCAGCATCAGTGACATCGTCATCGAGAACCGCGGGTGACCTTCCTCTACCTGGATACCAGCGCTCTCGTCAAGTGCTACATCGCCGAGAAGGGCTCCGATGACGTCATCGCCCTGGTGGCCGATGCCGCGGCCGTCGCCACGTCGCTGGTCACGCGAACGGAAGTGGCCGCCGCCCTCGCAAAGGCGATCCGCGATCACCGTGTGGACGAAGACGAGGCGCGGCGGGCATATCGAAAGTTCCTGCGCGAATGGCCGGATCTCGGCAGGGTCCCCGTCACCGACGCGTTGGTGGAGCGGGCTGATGCCCTGGCCTGGGAGCATGGCCTGCGCGCGTATGACTCCGTTCAGCTCGCGGCGGCTCTCGCGTGCCAGGACATGGTCGACGCACTCGGAGTGGACGTGCTGCTCGCCACCTTCGACCGTCAACTTCGCAAGGCGGCCGGCCAGGCCGGATTGTCGACGTGGCCCCGGTGAGATCGGATCCGTTAGAGCTGCCACCGGCGGGGTGGACTCACGGGCTGGCGCCGCTTGCGCCAGTCGCGGCGGCGCTCGTCGCCTCTTGGCTTCCGGGCGCGGCAGGCAACCCGCGTCGAGCCGATGAGGACGCTCCGTTCCGGGTACGGGACGCGACGAAGCGGGAGGATGCGCATGCGATGGCCAGCGTGGATGTATCGCCTCGTGCCGTATCTGGGCCGCCGTCAGGCCGACGAGGACCTGCAGGAGGAACTGCGGCTCCACCTGGAGCTCGAGCGCGAACACCGTCGCGACGCCGGCGTCCCGGGTGACGAGGCCCTGCGCGCGGCTCGACGGCGGCGGGGCAACGACGCCCCGATCCGCGAGCGGACCCGCGACGTGTGGGGCTGGCGCTGGCTCGACGACCTGGGGCGGGACTTGCGCCACGCCGTCCGCACCCTGCGCCGCAGCCCCGGCTTCACGGCCGCGGTGGTGAGCGTCCTGGCGCTGGGAACCGGCGTCGCCACCGCGATGTTCGGCATCGTCTACGGCATGTTGATCCGGCCGCCGCCGTATCCCGACGCCGCGCGCATCGTGCGCGTCGGGCAGTCGTTCCGATTGGGTCCGGGAGGGCCGTTCTTGAGTGCTCGTGCAATCGAGCAGGTGCGGCAAGACGCCGAATCGTTCGAGCAACTCGCAGCATACGGGGCCTTCATGTTCGAGTGGATCGCGCCGGACGGCGCGAGGCCGTGGGGCACGGCGGTCTCGCCGGGGCTGTTGCGACTGCTCGAGGCGAGGCCGCACCTCGGGCGGCTCTTCGCCGACGACGAAGCCCGGAGCGGGGCGGACGGGGTCGTGCTGCTGAGCCACCGCGCCTTGACCCGGCGCTTCGACGCCGATCCGGACGTCGTGGGCACCGTCATCGACGCCTACAACGACGGAAGCGCCGCGGCGACTGCCGTCGACGCGCTACCCTTTTCGGCGTGATCCACACGAAGATGGAGCGTCGACGACACCGCCGAAGCGTTGGCCTGAACGGTTGCGCGATCAGCCGTCGTCGCCAGCGGGCCTCAACGATACAACGGCGTCCGACAGTCCGGCGGCTGCCCGCTGCTCCGGCGTCAGTCGCAGCGCCCACGTGGCCACATCCACCCTGGACAACGAGTACCGTACCTGAGAGTATATTAAAATGCAGACTAATACCCGTCCCTGGAAGACGCGTCGAGCGAGGTCGACCGCCGGAAGGTCTCCCGCCCCGCTGGCAACCACCGCCCACCGGCCCTTCCCCGGTCCCCACCCTCCCCGTTGCTTGTTGTGGGTCTTGCTGGTTATGTGCGTCCTCCGAGCCCTGCCGATTCACGCGCAGGTGGCGCCACTTCGACAGCCAACCGCTGGCAGCCCCGCCCAGGCCGATGGCAGCGGCGCTCCCGCTCCCGCCCCGTCGTCACCACCCGACCACTGGGTCCCGGGCCCCGACGACCTCGAGTCCCTTTCTCGCGTACGGCGACAACCCGCTCGGCACGGGTTTTTGGTGCCTCCGTCTAGACAAGCACCCGATTACGGGACTGCTCTCCGCGACTCTCTGAATTCTCTTAATTTGGCGCAGGCGTTCAGGCGTGATCGTGCCTCCGCATACGCAGTTTCCCGCTATCGCGCTACCGTTCCCTCAGGTAAAATGGTTACCCTGCATCTGTACGCGCAAGGCCACCGGTTCGCAGGTGTTGTCCTCGCGTCCGAACCGGCAATCCTTCCTGCGGCCTGGAGGCATTACGGGAGCGTCACCGTAGCGGGCACCAATGTTGACTTGGCGCGAGAAGCCGGCTACCACTGTACTGACACCGGAACCGTGCTTGGGACTCTGTGCTCGCCACCGGAGCGCGACGGTAACCGCTCCAACGTTTTTGGCTGTTCAGTCGCCGGACCGTCTCGCAATCCGGGATCAACAGCGGGTAGTTCCGACGCCGTGACTGAACGCCGCATGGAACCAGCCGGAGACTATTGCTCGCCACTTCGGCGCCCTGCACAGGTCGGCACGGTGGGAGCCTGGGAGCGCAGTGCGCGTCGTCTGCGAGACGACATTGGCGAGAAAATTGATGGCCTTATTGAGAGCAAAACTGAGCCCGAATTCGACCGGGCCGTCTTTGAAGCCAACATGCACGGATACCGCCAAGCCGTTTACTTGGCCAAAACCATCATAGGCTCCCAAGACCCAGTACTAGGTGCCCAGATCGGCACAGCCGGTACCGTCACGCTGGACGTGTACGATGCACTGACGACGTTCCGCACCCGGCCGCCAGGAGCTAGCCAGCACTTGGCGGCTATCGGACTTACCGGTAGCTTGGTGGGCGCCGGTATCACACTCGCTGGAGCGTTACGCGACGCTCCCTCCGAAGCGGAACTCCTTTTTGGTGAACTTCGCCGGCTGTCAGAATACGTGGCGGCGATTCGAGCGGAAATTCACGAGCTGTTTGACGGGGTACACGAACACCTTCACGCGGTCTACGCTGCCATATCGAGGCAATTGGCGGTGGCGACTTCACGCAACGCCCTTTTGCTGGACTCCGTCATTGCAGCGCTTGCCCGTAGTCACGCGCGACTGAGTGACATCGGTAAGGTGCAACTCGATACGCAAGCAATACTGGTTCACGAGTTCGAGTGGATCTCAGAGGAACTCCGTAGACTTGACCTTGCTCTCGCTGGCTGTCTACGTCCACGGTCAACTGGTGGCAACGTAGATACGACCGAGTTTCGCCGGTGTCGAGATGCCTTCGCGGGGTTGCACCGTGGACTCCCATCCCGTCAGTTACCCGCACCTCGATCCGCAATGACGGCCGAGCAGTGGCTCACGGCTCGTCCAGATCGTACCCTCTCGTGGGACATCGCGACATTCAAGCGTTTGCTTCGCACGACCGGGCCGGCGGGCGTCGACCGTGCCGCAGGCTTGCCCGACTCCCTAGTAGGGCCCGAGGCTTGGTTGTCAGTAATGGAATCCCACGACGGTTTTATCATTCAGTACCCCGAGTTTGCCTCGCAGGACCCACTAATCGGCGAGCGTAATGAGTTTTCGACAGCGATGGCCGTGTGGCGGTCAGATTTAATCCGCTTCGCGGAAGAGATCAGGACAGAGTTGCGCGTGTATCGCGACGGCACACGGCCAACCGTGTTCTCGGAGCTCTTTGAGGAAGTGTGGAGTCGTGGGCGGTTGGCAAGTATTCTCTTGCGCGCGGTCGGAAGCCCTGCGGACATGTTGTGGAACTGTCTGGCTCCGGCTGGCGAGGCGCATTGTGAAAGACTGGAGTCTTTGGCATCGTCAGATTACGTCCGCGATGTCCTAGTCGACACACCGGAATTCACCCAGTTGGCGCGGGACCTAGCCATCAGAGGCGCGCATTTGCGGCATTGGATTGCCTTGGCGTTCCGCGATGCCATCGGACGGTCGGAAGCGGCCACGGCTCTTGCTGCGGGTTGGGTTGCAGTTCCAGATCTGCTGCAGGTTGTGCAGACAAGAGACCTCCGAGTGGCGTCTTGGCCGGACTTTGTCGACCAGGTTGATTCCGCAATCGACCAGCTGAAAGATGTACTACAGTCCGAGGAGCTCAGCGCTGAAGCGTCGGCGGAATTCCGCCATCCGGTACTCACAGTGCGGCGGTTTCCGGGCCTTGGCGACGTCCCGCTCGCGGAGGCCGCGGCTCCGTGACCTCGGGTGTCGCGACAGCCACCGCCGAATCCGGGGCGACTTTGTGCGTACTTGTGATTGTCCAAGGATGGGGTGGATGTAACCAGCCCGTGGCGTGTCTCGCCGTCGATGCGATCGAGGAACTTCTCGAACTCCGGACGGACTGATGGCGGCGGGGTCGACAGCAGTCGACACCACGCGAAATGCCCGCAAGGGGTCGAGGCGCGTGGCGCGGTAGGGGGCGGGGTAACCCGCCGCGCTGCGAAGCGGGCCGATTCGGGATGCATCTTGTGGCCGCGTCGGCCTTGGTGCCGGTGAGCGAGGCGGCGGCCCGGAGATGCGGGGAAAGAACAGAAGGTTACGACAGCAGGAGGGCGCCCACTGGGCGCGGGGCCGACGGGCAGGCGTCGGTCGGCGCTCGACCTACAAGGAGGGATGCGGTGAGGAGACCGAGGGTCGTTAGTTGGCACGGACGAGAAGGGACGTTTTTGGAAATGAAGATGCAAAGGTTTAGTGGTGGCCCACACGGTAGTCACCGCCGCAGCTCGGCTAACATGCGCAAGTTGATGGCAGCGACGTTGCATGCCGTCGTACTGTTGTTGGTGGCAGTTGGTGCGTCGCGCGGCCAAGACTTCGGTTTCGCCACGTCCGTCAGCATTCCTGACGGTGAGACTTACAGCATTGATGCGGCAACCATGCAACGTGGAGCACTGGTAGAGCAGCCGTACTTTATCGAAGATCTGCACATGGGCGACGGCGCGACACTTGTGGTGCGTGGTGGGGCGGGGTTTAGTGTTACAATGGCAATCGGAACGCTGACTACAACGGGGCCCGCAACGATTCGATTTGAGCCTTTTGAACCGTACGACACGAAAGCAGTGATGATTGGGCGGCTCTGGCTACTGGATGGCGGCAGTTGTTTGTCCGATCCGTTAAGCATAGATGGAGCGGCGCAAGGTGGACCACAACTGCTTCCTGCTGGATATTACGGCGGGCAAGTATTTCTTGATCCGCCGACACCTCCTACGTCGGGTTACTTGGATGGGCACGGGATGTCGTTAGACATTGATTTCCTGTTGGGTTATTCGGTGCTGGATTTTGTTGAGCGGGTCGCCGTTGCGGGTGGAATTGGGGCGAATTTAATCCGCGTGCTAACCAATGGCCATGCGGGTATTGACGGGCGTGGTGACAACGACGTTGGGTGGTGGGCGAATCGGAATGGCAGAAATGGGGGCGACGGAGGGGATGTGCAGCTGCGGTTTATTTTGGAAGCGGACGATGTCATGCAAGCTGGGTTTGGGAACGGTTATTTTCGGTCGCGGGAAATCCTTGCGGAAAATTGGAGTGTCTATGGCGGAATATTGGGAATTGACGTGCATGCGGGCGGTGGCGCCGGCGGAAGGGGAAGAGCTCGGGGTAGTAGGAACGGCGAAAAGGGCGATGATGGCGAGATCGTATTGCAGACGCTGAGTGATCTTGAGTGGCTCGATGTCGAATGGCGGCTATTTGGCGCGCTGAGCGAGCTGATTAGGGGGGGGGTCGGAGATTGTGGGGCGGGCAACAACGCGACTCTTGGTACCATTCGACGCGATGCGGACTTGGGTGAAGAGAATGCGGAGCTGGACGCACTAATTAGATTTTATGAGGAGACAGGCGGCGCGGGATGGAGGGAGAAGGCGGGTTGGGGAAGGAGAGGCGCAAGAAGAGGAGCGTACGGCGTTGTCAATGACCGGGGCGGGCGGGTTGCGTGGCTCGAGCTTGGGGATAATGGAGTGAGCGGGACGATTCCCGATTTCTTGGGGCGGTTGACGAACTTGAGGAGATTGAGCCTGCCATCCAACAACTTGAGGGCTGCTATTCCAGCTACGCTGGGCAACCTGGCAAATTTGAGGGAGTTGAACCTTTCAAGCAATGAGCTCAGCGGCCCGATTCCGAGTAGTTTGGGTGGCCTGGAAAATGTGATAACGTTGAGTCTCTCGGGCAACAAGCTGAGCGGAGCCATTCCGAGCGAACTTGGGAACTTGCGTAACTTGAGCGTATTGTCTCTTGGGGACAACGCGCTCAGCGGGCGGATTCCCGAGGAGCTTGGGAGCTTGACGAACTTGACTTGGCTGAGCCTGTCGGACAACGCATTGAGTGGAGGCATCCCCGCATCTCTTGGAAACTTGACCGGCTTGACGGCACTGTTTCTCCACGGCAATGTCCTGAGCGGGCCGGTACCTGCAGAGCTGGGGAATTTGGCTCGCTTGGGGGCGCTGTCGCTAGATGATGACACGGGGCTCTGTCTCACAAGGGAGTTGGCGGGGGCGCCGTTCGGGCGACTGGCGAGAGCCGACGGCGTGGCGGTTTGTGGTGCGCCGACGGTTTCGTTTGGCAAGGCGACATACGTGGCCCCGGTTGGAGGTGCGGCGGAATTGGCTCTTCTTTTGAGCCGCGGAGTCGACCGGGAAGTTACCGTACAGCTGGTTGGGGATCCGGGGGGCGGCCTGACGGATGCGGGCTACAGGCTGGAGGCGGCTAGTCCGGCGCGCATCACGGCAAATGCGACCCGTCCATGGTTGCTGGACTTGACGGTGCCGGCGAACACGAGGCGCGCCACGTTGACGGTTGACGTGGTGGATGGCGTAGACGTCAGCGGAGGGGCCTCACTATACGTCGGGATCGTGGAGGAGGGGTTGTCGGCGGACTTGAACGTAGGTGAGCGATCTTTCACAGAGGTGGCGGTGGTGCGGGAAAGAAGCGCAGGTGTGGCGGGAGGGCCCTCCGGAGTGAGGTAAACACGAGAATCGCGCGCACAAGGACGATCGGGGTCGACCTGGGGCGACTGGATGTCGTAGACTCGAAGGCATGTCGCGTCGTGACGACATGGCCGGGAAACCGTTTGCGTCACGCTGTTTTTCTCCAGCGGGTGGAAGTCCCGGCTCGGTAAGCGCCGGAGCGTCGAGTGGAGGTTGAGGGCGCACGTGTCGATACGTGCACTCGAGCGGGAGCACGACCGCCAGAACCCCGAGGGTTAACCCCGCCGAACTGTCCACCGGCGAGGATGAGCGCAGAGACCTCGGCCATGCATCCCAGCCCGCGCGCCGGACCATGCCCGACCACGCCCTCAGACTCCTCGCTGCGCCCCTGCCAATTCGGGGGCTTGGCGGAGTCGGTGCCAACTTCAACAGTGCGCGATCGCCCGCCGACGCCGGCCGCCCATGCCCTCCGGTGCCTCGCGACGGCCGCCACAGTCGCCGTCGGCCTGCTGCCACGCCCGGCACCGCCGCAGCCAGCTCTCCCCTACGCCAGCCTGGCGCCGCCGCCCGCCGGGGGCCAGCCCGAGCCCGCGTGCGGCACCCCGGCCCTCGTCGCCCTCCAGCGGGCCTCGGCGTTCGCGCCACTCGGGTCGAACCGCTTCGCGCACACGGGAGCGTCCGACGGGCAACCGCTCTGGTACGATCAGAACCCCCGGTTGCTGCACGCGGCGCACACCGGCGGGCTCGCCCTTGACAACCTCCTGGTCCTGGGCGACGTCGAGACCCTGAACTTCGAGCGCTGGTCCGACCGCTCCGGCACCGTCCCGGAGACTTGGCACCGAACCGGCACGACTGCCGTCGAGGGGTGGCTCATCAGCATCTTCAACCCGCGGTGGACCGCCGCCGAGCTGTGGGACGCCGTCCGCGCGCGGACGCGGGGGTTCGACTCCCCGTACGTCCACTTCGGACGGCTGACCGTCCCGTCGCCCGACCATGACGAAGGCCGCGCCTTCGGGATTGTACTGAACTGGACGCCGCTGAACCTGCCGCCAGCGCAGTTGACGCGCATCGACGCCGACACCCAGTACGCCAGCCACGTCGTCAACCTCGTCGTACCCGGGTTCGGCGACCGCCGACTGTCGGCTGGCGATTACGGGTACGACCTCGCCGACGCCGCGAGGCGGTTTTACCGCCACTTCAAGGACGACTACGAGTCGATCGCCTTCCTCTCTCGACAGCTCCACGTCGTGCCGTACAACGCGTTCCACCTGAACGTGCGCAATCCGATCGCGGGCCTCGGCGATCTCCCTGTGTTCGACAACTCCGCTGCCTACGGGAGCGCCGGCGTGCTCCGTTCCGTCGAGTTCTACCCGTCGGCCCGGTTCGCGGCGACGAGCACCTCGAACCACCAGATCGCCCAACAGTGGGTCGACTACTGGAACTGGTCGGCCGTGGCCGGGGGCGTCGAACGCACCGGCTACCAGCCAGAAACCCACACGCCCCTGCTGTATCCCGGGGAAGTCTACGCGGGCGCCGTGCTCCCGGCGCACCTCCGCCTGGCCGCAGTCGCCGACGGGGCTGCCTACGCCATCGAGCACACGCCGAGCCCGGCCCTGTACCACCCGACGACGCTCTACCGCATGGGCCTGATCGGTCCCGAGAGCGTGCCCGACCTGCTCGTCTTCGAGCGCCAGGGGCAGTTCGAGGGCAGGAACGGAATCCCGCCAGCGGCTGGAGCCCCGGTCGAAGGCGGCGTCCGGGCGGTGCACATCAACGACCTCATGGCCGAGCACGGCGTGCGTCGAGGGCCGGTCGACCAAACGTGGTCGCGGGTGACGGTCGTCGTGTCGCGGGACGGACTGCTCTCCGCCGAGGAAATGAGCTACTGGAACCTCTTCGCCGCGCGGCACGCCGCGACCGAGGGGGTGACCTCCTGGCGTGGAACGCCCTCGTTCTTCGAGGCGACCGGCGGCAGGATGCCGCTGCTGACCGACGTGACGCCGATCCGCCACCGGAAGATCGCCCTGGAGCACGAAGTCGCCCGTCTCCCGATAGACCCCCGCGAGTTCCGGGGCGTGTTGCTCGACGAGGCCGTCCCGGCCGCCATCACCACCGGCCAGACGGTGACCGTCTCGGGAACCGTGACCGACACGGACGCCGACCACCACATCGCGTGCGTGAGGTGGCTGCGGGGATCCTCCGCCACCGAGCCGATCTACGAGTGCGGAGCGATCCGACACGACTGGTTCTCGATTCCCTACACATTCACCGACGCCGCTGCCGGCAACTACGCCCTGGCGGTCTTCCTGATCTCCCCCGACTCGGTCATCGAGCACGCACGCGGGAGGATTTCCGGCATCAGTGTCACCCGGCCCGCTCGGTAGAGCCCGCTGGCCGCGCGGCCGGGTGGTCGGCATGGTTTTCCGTGGCAGACGCGCCGTCCGCCACCAGCCCGTGTGGTCAACAGGTGCGGTGGTGGCTGGAACGCCGTGGGGACGCCGTCCGCCTCTGCGAAGGGCGGCGTCACGGGTCAGCCGAGGCCTTCGACGCCGCCTACGAGGCCAACTTCCAGGAGTCGGACGAGCTCGCCGCACGCCGTCGAGTGCGAGCTGGTCGAGGGACGACGGAGCGTTCGTGGCGCACCGGCCGACCAACGTTGACCGCCGCCCGCCGCGGGAGCGCGCCACCATCTTCACGCGCGGGTGGGGCTCGTCCGGCTGCCCGACCGACGTCGAAAGCGGCCCGTCAGCAGCTCCCGCACCTGATGCGTGACGCCGAGGGGGGGGACATCGCCCAAGCCCTCGCCGGCAGCGCCGCGCGGTAGTCGACGGGGGGCGAGACGGCGTTCAGCGCCCCCGCCGGGGTGATAGCATGAGTCGCAGAAGCCGTCGCGCCACAGGCGCAGGGTCTCTCAGCGTCTGGCGTGTGGGGCCGTCGCAGTGTGGTGGAGAGGAAGAGCCATGCGTACCACCCTCGATCTCGACGAGGACATCCTGAATGCAGCGAAGGCGCTTGCGGCGCAGGAACGCAAGCCCGTCGGACAGTTCGTCTCCGAGCTCCTGCGGGAGGCGTTGCCGGCTAGAGGCGGCGGGACGAACGCCATGCGCGCGGGTGAGCGGTACGGGTTAAGGCCGATCCCGGCCGGCGGGGCGGTGGTGACCAACGAAGTCGTCAACAAGATTCGCGATGATCTGGGCGTTTGAACGTTGAGGGCGCTGCTGGACGTGAACGTACTCGTCGCGTTGCTCGACGAGAACCACACGCACAACTCGGCGGCGGAGACTTGGCTCGCGGGCAATATCCACCACGGTTGGGCGTCCTGCCCGCTGACGCAGAACGGCTGCGTGCGCATTCTGTCGCAGCCTGCGTATCCGAACACGCTGAGCGTTGCCGACGCCGTGATGCGGTTGCGAACTGCGATTTCAGGACAGCACCACCGGTTCCTGGCGGACAGCGTCAGCCTTCTGGATGATGCGGTGGTGGACTGCCGGCGCGTCTCGCGCCCCCGGCAGTTGACGGATGTCTATCTTCTGGCCCTGGCTGTTGAACACGGCTGTCGCCTCGTGACGTTCGACACGTCCATTCTCGTGGCGGCGGTGCGTCGGGCGGCACGTCCATCGCTGGTCGTCATCTGACGGTCCTGCTCGATGAACCCGAAGCTCGAGCTGAGCCTTGCACCCGCTGGCCGCCGACCTCGCGCGGAACGCGACAATACACGGCGCGATCGACGAAGACAACGAATGCAGCCACCACACCCGATGGGTTCGGCGGGACGTCACCTGAGCCAGGATTCCCTCGACATGCTGGTCCTGCAGGCGGTCGCCGCGGGCCCGGCGCACGGCTTCGGCGTCATGCACCGGCTCCGTCAACTCTCAGGCGAGGTGTTCCACGTTCCACCGACAACCCTCTATCCGACGCTTCACCGGCTGGAGAGCGCCGGACTGCTCGCGGCGACCCGGAAGACGTCGGGCGGCCGACTCGCGAAGCTCTACCGGTTGACCGCGGCCGGCCGGAACCGGCTGGGCGACGACACGGGCTGGCAGCTGCTGTCGGACGCCGTCGGCCAGATTGCGAAGCTGCGGCACGATATGGAGACGGCGGCGGCGATCCAGAGGGCGCTGCTGCCGACCACCCATCGGGCCGGCCCCTTCTTCGACGCCGGCGCCACGGCGATGCCGTGCTGGTCCATCGGCGGCGACTTCTTCGACTACATGGACCTGCCTGGCGATGCGCTCGGCTTCGCGCTGGGTGACGTCGCCGGCAAGGGACCGCCCGCCGCCCTGCTCGCGGCGCTGATGCAAGGATCGCTGGCCGCGCACGCGCCCGCGAGCGACGGGCCGGGGGCCACGGTGGCCGCGGTCAACGCTGCCCTCGTCCGCCGGGGGATACAGGGACGCTTCGTCACGCTCTTCTACGGCGTACTCTTCCCCGATGGCAGGGTCATCTACTGTAACGCCGGTCACAACCCTCCCATCCTCGCGAGCGACTCCGGCGTTCGCCGACTCGAGACCGGCGGCACGGTGCTCGGTATCTTCGAGGACGCGCCCTACGCGGAGGAGTGTGTGACTCTCGGGCCGGGCGACTACCTGGTGCTCTTCAGCGACGGAATCTCGGAAGCGATGAACGACGCGGAAGAGGAGTTCGGTGACGACCGGCTCGTCGGCTGCCTCGCCGAAGTCGCGGAAGCCAAGGCCGACTCTCGCCTGCGCCACATCTTCGCCAGCGTGAAGCAGTTCACGGCATCGGCCCCGCAGCACGACGACATGACGGCCATGATCGTGCAGTATCACTCGCCCGCGGCATGACGACCTCGGGTGACAAGCGTCGCCGGTGGTCCGTTGGGGTGACGGCGACCCGACCCGGCGCCACCTCGAGACCGCGCGCGCATCCGCGTACTCTCGACCCGTTGCTCCCGTCCATTCCACGCCGCCATACCCCTGGTTTACCGAGAGGAACAGTGCCACAATACACGGTGACCGAGGGGAGGCGCAGAGCAACCCTCGGAATGACCGGACCGTCGAATCTGTTGCACGGGCCGGCCGACTGAGGAGGAAAGGGTCATGCCCTTCGAGCGATGGCTCTACGCGTGGCGGGTCCGCCTGCGAATGCTCCTCGACCGCGACCGCGTCGACCGCGAGCTCGACGACGAGTTGAGGCACCACGTCGCGCTTGAGATCGAAGCGCGGCGTGCGAAGGGGGTCCCGCCGTCGGAGGCGCGCCGGCAGGCCCTCGCGACCCTGGGGGGCCTCGAGTCGACCCGCAGCCACGTTCGCGAGGCGAGGTTCGGGGCTGCGCTGGAGCAGGGGCTGCAGGATGTCCGCTACGTCCTGCGCGTCCTGCGCCGGAACCCGGGCTTCACCACCACCACGGTCCTCACCCTGACCCTCGCGATCAGCGCGACCACCGCCACCTTCTCGGTGGTCGACGCGGTGCTGCTGCAGCCGCCGCCCTTTTCCGAGGCGAACCGTCTCGTCACGCTGTGGGAGACCGACCCGGAGAACGGCAACCGACCGATCGAGGCCGCCCCCGCGAACTTCCTCGACTGGCGCGAGCAGGCCACGAGCTTCGAGCACGTCGCGGCGCTCCAACCGTACTCGGTCGATCTGACCGGCGCCGACGAGCCGGAGGTGCTCTACGGGTGGATGGTCACGGAAGGGTTCTTCGAGGCGCTCGCCGCCGGCGCCGCCCACGGGCGCACGTTCCTGCCCGACGAGTACCGGCCGGGCAGCGGCGTCGCCGTCGTGACGGACGGGCTGTGGCGGCGCCGCTTCGACGGCGACCCCGACATCGTCGGCCGCTCGGTAGTGCTGGATGACGAGCCGCACACGGTGGTGGGGGTCCTCGCCCCGAGCTTCGAGCTCCGCCTGGAGCAGGGCCGCAGCGACCGCGACGTCTTCCTGCCCAAGGCCGTCGCCGAGTACGAGACCTTCATACGGAACGGCGGCTGGTGGCAAGTGATCGCCCGGACCCGCCCGGATGTCAACCTCGCCGAGGCGCAGGCCGGTATGGATGCGGTCGCGGGCCGGCTCGCGGCCGACCACCCGCGCACCAACGCCGGCGTCGGCGCTCGCGTCATCCCCCTGCAGGCGCGCCAGGTCGAGTCGGTGCGCCCGGTGCTGCTGCTGCTCTGGGGCGCCGTCGTCCTCGTGCTGCTCATCGCCTGCGTCAACGTCGCGAACCTCATGCTGGCCCGCTACGCCCGGCGCCAGCAGGAGTTCGCGGTTCGGGCCGCGGTGGGCGGCGGCCCCGCGCGCCTGCTGCGCCAGCTCCTGACCGAGAGCGTGGTCATCGCGGCCATCGGCGGCATCGGCGGGCTCGTGGCGACCGCCTACGCCCTCGACCTGCTGGTCGCCCTCATGCCCGCCGACGTGCCCCGGCTCGCGCAGATCGGCGTGAACCAACGGGTCCTCGCCTTCACCGCCGGCCTCGTCATTCTCACGGCCCTCGCCTTCGGCTGCGCTCCCGCCGTCCGCATACTCCGGCAGGACGTGAACGGCCCTCTCACCCGCGGACAGCGTGCCGGCGACACCCCGGCCCAGCAGCGGCTGCGCCGGATGCTGGTGGCGGCCGAGGTCTCCCTCGCCCTGGTGCTGCTGGTCGGCGCAGGCCTGCTGCTGCAGAGCTTCGTGCGGCTGGTCAACGTCGACCTCGGCTTCACCCCGCGGAACACCGCGATGCTGCAGGTGTTCCACTACGGCGACGGCGGCGCCGAGGCCACCCCCAACTTCTTCCGCGAGACGCTCGCCGGCATTCGCGCCCTCCCCGGCGTCGCCGCCGCCGGCGCCGTGTCGGCGTTCCCGCTCGGTCTCGCCGACCTGTCGGCGGAGAGCCCCCTGAGGCTGCACGACCGGCCGCCGCCGCCGCCCGGCGAGGAGCCGTCGGCAGCCGTCTCCATGGCGACCCCGGGCTACCTGGACGCGATGCGAATCCCCCTCCGGGCCGGACGCTGGTTCGACGAACGCGACGACGCCGAGGCGCCGGCCGTCGCCGTCGTCAACGAGACGCTGGCGCGGCAGCACTGGCCCGACGGGGACCCCATCACGCGGCGAGTGACCGTGCAGCTCCAGGGGGGGCAGGCGTTCGAGGGAGTCTTCGAGGCGGAGATCGTCGGCGTCGTCGGGGCGGTGCGTCCGGGGGGCTTCGACAGCCCCCCGCGCCCGGAGGTGTTCATCCCGCACGCGCAGGCGCCGAACGGCGGCATGACCTACGTCGTGCGGACGTCGGGGGACCCCGCCGCCAGCATCCCCGCCATCCAGAACGTGGTGTGGGGCGCCGCGCCGCACCTCGCCTTCTACAGCGTCGCGACGGTCGAGCAGCTCCTGTCGGACACGCTCGCCACGCGACGGTTCACGACCCTGCTCCTGGCCTTGTTCGGCGCGGCGGCCCTCGCCCTCTCCGGACTCGGCATCTACGGGGTCATCGCGGTGGCCACGTCCCAGCGGACCCGCGAAATCGGCCTGCGCCTCGCCATGGGGGCCGAGCCGCGCAACGTCGTGTGGCTGGTCGTCCGCGGCGCCGTCGGCCTCGCCGGCGCCGGCGTCGCGGTCGGCCTGCTGGCCTCGCTGCTGTTCTCGCAGACCCTCACCGGCCTCCTCTTCGACGTCGCCCCGTTCGACGCCGCGACGCTGGCCGCGGTGTCCCTGCTGCTGCTCGGGGTGGCCGCGGCCGCCGCCTGGTCCCCGGCGCGGCGCGCGAGCCGGGTGGACCCGCTCGTCGCGTTGCGCACGGAGTAGGAGTCATCGCCGGCGGTGGCATCTCGTGCCGCGCGCGTATTACGCCGACGACCTTGGCCGCTGCAACCGCGAGCGCCTACAATTGGCCCGTACCGTGAGGATCTTGGCCGCCGTAGGGCTACTCGCGCTCCTCGCTCTCTTGGGCTGGTTCGTACGTCATGGGCTGCACGGGAATTTGGCTGAACGGGCGGCAGATTTTCTCGCTCGCCCGCAGTCGTTGCGGGAGGTGTTCGTGCTGGTCCTGCTCTTCACCGGCTACGCATTGTACGGTGGTCTCGTCGTCGGTGCAGGATACGCGACGCTTCAGCTGGTGGCGCAAATGGTTGACCCTACCCCCGTTTGGTGAAGGCATCGCCAGGGCCGGGCTCGTGCCCGGGCCCGTGCAATCGAGGGGTTACGTCACGACCGGCGCGGGAGGGCATCGAGCGATGAGATACGTTGCGATGGCCGGTCTCTTCGCCGTGGTCACGGGGGTCGTGACGGCGGACCAGGCCCGGGCCGCAGTCCGGCGCCGGGCTCTATGTGAGCCAGGAACTGGGAGCCGGACGGCAGCCACCCGTTGACGATGACCCTCGCGGCCGGTGAGACAATACTGATGGGCGTCGCCCTGAACCTGACGTACGGATTCTAGCCCGCCGCCAGGAGGTTTGCCGAAGGCCGTGTCCTGCTCGGGGTCGACCAATGGCCCGGTGCGCCCTGGGGTCCAGGCGGCGACCCCGGCTGCCTCCACGAACAGCACGCCGGCCAAGTCCAGCGGCAGGGCGGCGTAGCGGTCGCGGAAGCGGTGGTTGCGCGCGCGGTCGAGGCGCGCCCCGAGCAGCGCGCCGGCCGCCGCCTCGCCCAGCCGGTCGAACTCGCCGAGGACGACCAGCGGGTTGTCGCCGGCCCGGCCCGGCAGGGGCCGAGCTACCGCAGGGCGTCGACGAGGCGCCCCGGCGCCGCGGCGGGCGCGGACCGGGCGGTGCCGAGAATACCCGCCGGCTTCTCGACGCCGGCCAGCGAGCCCCGGACGAACCGGCGGCCGAGAGCCGCGGCCAGCGCTCGATCGAAAGCCGTTCTGCCCCGTGCCCGATGGCCCGCACAGGGTTTCGGCCGCGCCGGCCGCGCCTCTCTCCGTAGCGGACCTGACGGGCCACGGCGGGCGACGTGTTTAGCCTCCACCACCCAAGCCCCGCGGAACGGAAAGTAGGGACTGACGGCGGTCACCCGCGCATGCGTGAGCACTGCTGCCCGGCACCGCGGCTGCGTCCTCGCAACCGCGTCCCAGCCGCCGGGCCCCCAGGGAACCCGGCAGGCCGCCGCGTTCGACCAGGTCGGGGGGCGGGGTCGGCGGCTCGGGCGTCACCTTGCACGACACATCGGTCTGACCCGCGACCCAGAGACTGCTGCGGTTCTCTGGGTTCGCCCTTTCCGAGCGGCACCGCCGCGCATCCTCCGCGGTCCCCTCTCAAGGGGCAGCCGCGCCGGCCGACCTCCCGAAGGGCGGCACCACGGGGCAGCTCCTCAGTGTCATGATCTGTCACCGCGTCGTCGTATGCCCGCCAGGCGTCGAGACCACGGGCACACATCGCACCTGAGCGGATACAGAGGTACTGACCCGGCAGACCGCATGGGCACCCTCGACGTCGAGGCCTTCGACGCCACCTACGGGGCCTTTCAGGCGGGCAAGGACTCGCCACACGCCGTCGAGTACGAGCTGGTCGAGGACGGCGGGGAGTTCGTCCGTAAGCCGGGACATCGGCACAATCGTTGGCGAGATGAGCAGGTGGACGCTGACCGCAGCGGCCCACGTTCCTGCTCGGCTCGCGGGCCGCTACGAGGGCGATGGCCGCCCCGCTACGGATGCGGCCTGGACTGCCAGCCGAACTGCCAGCCGTTTCTGAGGGAGAGAGCCGGTTTCTGCCGGTTTCTGCCGTGCTCTGCTTGTCGGTTCACCCAATGAATACGGGATCTATTTGGATCTCGCGGTCCCGTATACGGACTCCCGGTCATTGCCGGGAAGCCGTCACGGCCGCGTGGGAGAGCCTCGGCTCACCCCCGACGGACCAGCGGGCGGGACGTCACTTCTGCTGCTGGGGCACGTAGTCCGGGGGCGGGGCCGACTCCTCGCCGAAGAAGAACTCCTCCATGTACTTCGCCACCAGGTCCTGGGCCTCCTTCTGCCAGGGCATGAGGCGGTACTCGTTGAGGATCATCGTCATCCGTTCTTCCCACAACTTCCAGGCGTCGGCGGAGACCTGCTCGTAGATGCGCCGGCCCAGCTCGCCGGGCCAGGGGGGCTCGTCGAGCCCGGGCAGCTCCCGCTGGAGCTTAACGCACTTCACGGTTCGGACGGGGGCGTCGGAATCAGGCATGGCGGTGGTCCGGCTGGCGGCGCCGGTCGAGGGATCGTAACATGGGAAGGTTGGACCGGGTGCCGGTTTCCCGGGAGGCACCACCAGGCGCATGACCCATCACGAACCCATCCGCGGCGCCCGCCGGACGGTGGCCATGGCCGGCGTGCTCGGGGGCACGTTCCTCGCGGCCATCGAGATGACCGTCGTGGCCGCGGCCATGCCCACGGTCGCCGATCAGCTCGGCGGGCTCGCCTGGTACAGTTGGGTCTTCTCCGCCTACCTGCTCGCGTCGACGGTCTCGATTCCCCTCTGGGGCAAGCTCTCCGACCTGTACGGACGGCGGCGCTTCTACCTGTGGTGCATCGGCATCTTTCTGCTGGGCTCGGCCCTCTCGGGGGCGGCCGCCTCGATGGCCGCGCTCATCGTGTTCCGGACGCTGCAGGGATTCGGGGCCGGCGGCCTCATGCCTCTCGGCATGAGCATCATCGGCGACCACTACACCCTGGAGGAGCGCGGCCGGACGCAGGGGCTGCTGAGCGCGGTGTGGGGAGTCGCCTCCGTGGTGGGGCCCCTCGCCGGGGGCTACATCACCGCCCTGCTCTCGTGGCGCTGGGTGTTCTACCTGAACATTCCGTTCGGCATCCTCGCCGCGGTGGCGGTGGGCGCCGCCCTGCGCGACCCCGCGCCCGGCGTCCGGCGCAGCGTCGACTACGCGGGGGCGGCCCTGCTGATGACGTCGGTCACGCTGCTGCTGCTCGCCGTCGGCCAGACCGGGGTGGCGGGCCGGGGGGCCTGGGCCGCGCTCGCGGGCGGGGCCGCGGCGGGGTTCGGCTGGTGGCTGGTGCGGGTCGAGCGGCGGGCGGCCGAGCCGATGGTGCCCCTCGATCTCCTCGCGGACCGGATGGTGGCGTCCATCGCGGGCATCGGCCTCCTCGTCGGCGCCGCCATGTTCAGCGCCATCACCTACGTGCCGCTCCTCGTGCAGGAGGGGCTGGGCGGCACCGCGGTCGAGGCGGGCCGCGCCCTGACCCCGCTGGTCCTCGGCTGGGTCGTGGTGTCGGTGATCGCCGGCCGCCTCGTGCACCGGACCGGCTACCGGCCGATGGTGCTGGGCGGCCTGAGCGCCGTCACCCTCGGCTTCGTGGGCCTGACCCTCGTCGGCGCGGACACCCCCGACTGGGTGCTCCGGGCCGACCTCGCCCTGATCGGCATGGGCATGGGGACGGCGATGCTGTCGCTGGTGCTCGCCATGCAGAGCGGGGTCGCGCGGCGCCATCTCGGGGTCGCCACGTCCTTCGGCCAGTTCACCCGCAGCATCGGCGGGGCGGTCGGCGTCGCCCTGTTCGGCGCGGTGATCGCGGCGACCGTCGCCGCCAACGCGGAACCCTCGCAGGCCGGCATGCTCGAGGCGATTCACCGCGTCTTCGGGCTCACCGCCGCCGTTACCGGAGTGGCGGCGATCGCGGCCGTCCGCATGCCCGGCGGCCGCGTCTCCGACCTCGTCCATCCCGACCACGCGCCCGCCCCGGCGGCGCCGCGGGAAGCGTGACGGCTCGAGGGGGCCTCGCCTGCGGCCGCCGGGTCAGAAAGGGGAGACATGGAGCGTAACGCTACCCTTTCGACCGTGTCGCAGGTGCTGACGCTCCTGGTTTCGCTCGTCAGCGCGATCGGTGTGCTGATCGTCGACAGCAAGGTCGACCAGTTGACCGGTCAGGTCCGGACTCTCCAGGAGCTGCTCGTCACGCACGTGACCACGCCCGGCATGCACTCCGACTGAACGCACTTCAAGGCGCTCCGTGCACATTCCCTTGGCGTTGCGCTTCCCACCGAAACCGGTCTCAGTGGACTGACGCATCCCGGCCGGGTGTGGAGACCGCCGGCTCCTGCCCGTCGAGCTGCAGGGTGGCGGTGACCACCCGGGCGACCTGGACGCGGGCGTCGTTGAAGACGGCGCCGCCGCCGACGTCGGTCAGGTCGTCGGGGACGAGGGCGTTGGCGGTCGCGCCGTTGAGGGTGCTCATGCGCCAGAGCCCCTTGGGCAGGGCGACCGTGCCCCGGCGGACGCCGGCGTCGAGCGCCACCGGGCAGTGCACCTCGCCGAGGGCATTGAAGACGCGCGCCGTGTCGCCGTCGGCGAGGCCGCGCGGCTCGGCGTCGTCGGGGTGCATCTGCAGGCTTGCCACTCGCGTGCGCAGCTCGCCGAGGGTGGAGTTGACGGTCTTGCCGGTCGACGGCGAGATCAGGGCGAGGGGGTGGTCGGCGGTGGCCGGATCGGGTCGGAAGCGGTAGATGCCCTCGGGGCTCTCGCGCTCGAGCTCCTCGGGGAACAGGCGCACCTTCCGGTTCGGGGTCCTGGGGTGGACGTCGACGAACTGGACCGGCGCGCCGTCCGCGACCCCGAGGGCGATGCCCGACTCCAGGAGATCGCCCCGGGCCTCCTCGGGCAGCGCGGCGGCGAGCTCGAGCAGGGCCTCGGCGTCGCTGCCGTTCCCGGCGCCGACGTCGAGGCCCAGCCGGCCTGCCAGCTCCGCGAAGACCTCGACGTTGGGCCGCGACGCGCCCACCGGCTCGATGACGGGGCGGGCGAGCTGCAGGTTGGTCGAACCGTAGCTCTGCGCGACGTCGTAGGACTCGAGGAACGTGGTGGCGGGCAGCACCACGTCGGCGAACCGCGCGGTGTCCGTCATCACCTGGTCGAACACCACGGTGAAGAGATCGTCGCGGGAGAGCCCCTCGATCACCCGGTTCTGGTTCGGCATCGTCGCCACCGGGTTGCAGTTGTAGACGAACAGCATCTTGATCGGGGGGTCCCGCAGCTCGAGCAGGGCCCGGCCCAGGCGGTTCATGTTGACCACCCGCGTATCGGGCTCGGAAGCGCCGATCCACGACTCGGACGACAGGTTCCAGGCGGCGGTGTTGCTCATCGAGTAGCCGCCGCCGCGGACCCCGAACTTGCCGGCGACCGCGGGCAGGGCGAGCACCGCGAGGGCCGCGCTGCCGCCGTTGCGGTTGCGCTCGAGCCCCCACCCGCAGCGGATGACGGCGGGGGAGTAGTCGGCGTACATCTCGGCGAAGCTCTCGATCAGCCCCGGGTCGAGCCCCGCCACCTCCGCCGCGCGGTCGAAGGTCCATTCCGCGCAGCGCTCCCGCAGCCGGTTTGCGCCCTCGGCGTGGGCGGCGAGGAACCCCTGGTCGGCCCGGTCGTTCTCGAACAGGTAGCGGTGCACGGCCAGCGCGAGCACGACGTCGGTCCCCGGCCTGACCGCGAGGTGGATGTCGGCCCGCCGGGCCAGCTTCGTCCGGCGCGGGTCGACGACCACCAGCGCCGCCCCCGCCTCCTGCGCCTCCCTGATGGGCGGTACGAAGTGAATGCCGGAGCTGGACGGATTGGCGCCCCACACCACGATGAGCCGGGCGTGGCGGTAGTCGACGGGGGTCACGCTCGGCATCTTGCCGTAGAGGGCCTGGTTGGCGGTGCTCGTCGGCAGGGCGCAGACGGTGCGGGCGAGCCGCGAGGCGCCGAGCTTCCGGAACAGCCGGGCGTCGACGGTGTCCTGGGTCAGGAGGCCGTTCGACCCGCCGTACGAGAAGGGGAGGATGGCGTCGGCCCCGTCGGTGTCGCGGATCTCGATCATCCGCCCCGCGATCAGGGCGAGGGCCTCGTCCCACGTGGCTTCCCGGAACTCGCCGTCGCCGCGGCGTCCCCGGCGGACGAGGGGCTGGGTCAGGCGGGCGTCGCCGTACACCCGCTCGCCGAACCGGCGGACCTTCCCGCAGATGTAGCCGTCGGTGACGGGGTTCCTGCGCGACCCGTCGATGGACACGACGGCCCCCCGCTCGACCGCGACCTCGAGGCTGCAGGTGTCCGGGCAGTCGAGGGGGCACACGGTATGCACCGTCGACCGGCCCCAGGTCGGCTCGTCGTCGGGTCTGGACATCGAGCCAGTGTAACACCGGGCCGCGCCGGCCCACGGCACGGCTCCCGGCTCCGCTTGGTGTAGGGTACGGACATGGCGCGGCGTCGATCCCGACCGGGGCCCGTTCGCCGCGGGCCGGGCTGGCTGCCGGCGGCGCTAGTCGTCGGCGCGGTCCTCATGGCCGTGCTGCCGGTCTCGCGCGCCGCCGTCGAGTCCGCGTACTCGCAGGGGGTCTATCCCGTTCTGCGGCAGCTGGTGACGGCGGCGACGAACCGGTCGCCCCTGGTGCTCTTCGACTGGCTGCTGCTCGGCGGCGCGGCGGCCATCCTCGGATGGACCGCTTGGCGGCTGTTGCGCTCGGGGCCGCAGGGCCGGCTGCGCGTACTCGGCGCCGTCGCGGCGCGGCTCGCGGTCGTCGCCGCCGCGCTATACCTGGTGTTTCTCGCCACCTGGGGCCTGAACTACCGGCGCGAGACGCTGGCCGTGAAGCTCGGCTACGCGGAAGACCGGGTGACCCCGGCGGTCCTGGAAGAGCTGACGGCGTCCGCCGTAACCCGTCTCAACCGCTTGTTCGAGGCCGTCGAGACGCGGTCGTGGCCGCAGCTCGAGGAGCTGCCGGCCGAGCTCGGCCCCGCGTTCGAGCGCGTGCAGCGCGAGCTGGGCGCGTCTCGCCCCGCCCCCGCCGTCGTGCCGCGGCGCTCGTTGCTGACCCCGTACTTCCGGCGCGCCGGCATCGACGGCATGACCGACCCGTTCTCGCTCCAGGTGCTGGTCAACGACACCGTGCTGCCGTTCGAGCGGCCGTTCATCACCGCGCACGAGTGGGCCCACGTGGCGGGCTACGCCCACGAGGCGGAAGCCAACTTCCTGGCGTGGCTGACCTGCCTCGCCGGCGACGAGCGCATGCAGTACAGCGGGTGGCTCAATCTCGTGGGGCGGCTCCTCGCCGCGGTCCCGGAGCCGTCTCGGGAGGCCCTCGGCGCGCAGCTCGGTCCGGGTCCGCGCGCCGACTACGCCGCGATCCGCGCGCGGACGAGCCGCGTCGTGCCGGTCATCCAGCGGAACGCCCGCCGCCTCAACGACGGGTACCTCCGGGCGAACCGGGTGGCCGGCGGGGTGCGCAGCTACGGCGAGGTCCTGCAGCTCGCCGTGGGCACGGATCTCGGGCGCCGGCGTTGGCCGGAGGCGGATGCCCCAGGACCGTCCGGGTCCGAGTGACGCAGGAGCCGCCGCGAGGTGCCGCGGCCCCCGCTCCGGCCGGGGTATGATCTCCCCGCCATGTTCAAGCTGATTCCCACCGTGCGCGGCGGCGCCGCCAACTCGCCGATCCTCTTCAACCGCTACGCCACCGTCGAGGAGGCCCGCGACGCCACCAAGGCGCTGATCCACGAGAACGCCCGGGTGACCCGGGTGATGATCGTCGACGCTTCCGTCGACGGCTCGAAGTTCGTCGAGTGGATAGAGCGCTCCTGACCCCGGGGCGCTACGGCCCGCGGCAGGCGCTCCACGCGGGGATGGCCGCCGCCGCCGTAGTTCGGCCCCCGGATCGTGAGGAACACCAAGTCGAGCGCCGCGGTCACGACCGAAGGCGGGCGGCGACTCAGCCGCGCAGCCCGAGGTTCTCGACGATGCTGGTGACGGCGCGGGCCCGGTTCAGCGAGTAGACGTGGAGGCCCGGCGCCCCCCCGTCGAGCAGGGCCTCGCACTGGCGGGTCGCGAACTCGATGCCGAAGTCGGCGACGGCCTCGGCGTCGTCGCCGAACCTCTCCAGCTTCGCGCGCAGCGGTGCGGGCAGGGTCGCCCCGCAGAGGGCCGTGAACCGCTTGATCTGCTGGGTGCCGAGTATCGGCAGCACGCCCGGCGTCAGCGGCACCCGGACCCCCAGCGTGTCCACGAGGTAGTCGCGGAACGCGAAGTAGTCGTCGTTGTCGAAGAAGAGCTGGGTCAGCACGAAGTCCGCGCCCGCGTCGATCTTGGCCTTGAGCCGCTGCCAGTCGACGTGCTTGCCCTCCGTGCACGCGACGTGGCTCTCGGGGAAGCCGGCGGTGCCGATGGAGAATCCGCCGAGCCGCCGGATGAACGTCACCAGTTGGTACGAGTACTCGAACCCGCTCTCGAGCTCGGCCAGCTCGTCCACGTTCTGCGGCGGGTCGCCGCGCAGGGCGAGGATGTTGCGGATGCCGCGCTCCCGCGCCTCCAGCAGGTACCGCTCGATCTCGGGGCGCGGGGTGCTGATGCACGTCAGGTGGGCCATCGCGGTGGCGTGGAGCTCCCGCTGTATGCGGTCCGCGATGTCGAGGGTCTTGTTCCGGGTGCTGCCGCCGGCCCCGTACGTCACCGAGTAGAAGTGCGGCCGGAGCGCCTGCATCGCCGGCAGGGTCCGTTCGAAGAGGTTGACCAGCCCCTCGCGGGTCCGGGGCGGGAAGAGCTCGATCGAGACGACGGGCCGGCCCGCCCGCCCCTCCTCGGCGTAGATGTCGCGGACGAGCCGGGCGGCGGGGAGGACGGCGGCGGCGCCCGCCGATCCGGGGGCGGAGCGCCGTTCTGCGGTCGATGTCATGCGGGTCAATCGGATTTGCGCGGAAGGGACAGTACCACATCCGGCCGCGCGGCCGACCCGGCGGCCGGCCGTCCTGCGTTGGGCTTGAAGACGTCATTGCCAGAAGAACTCCCTCTCGCTCGCCCAGGAGGTCCTGCCCAACATCGGCGAGCGCGACAAGCCGGTCGTGACCATCGAGACGATCCAGGAACAGGGCGCCGTTCAGGAAGAACCGGGTGTCCTCGCCGGTGATCGCGAACTGCGTCCCGACGAGGGCACGAGGGCGGTGTCGGAGTCGTCCTCGCGGCCGAGAGGCCTCGTGGCTCGAACCGGCGGCGCCAGGAAAGTGAGCCGCGGCCGATCGAGCCATCGGCGCGGGCCCCCCGCGCCTGGAAGCCGGAGCCGACGCCGAGTCGCCGGAGCCGCCGGGGCCGCAGCAGATCCGTCGCGCACGCGCCGGCGGTTGCGTCCCGCACGGGATGCCCGTATAACTGCGGCCACGGGAGCATTCGGGGGCCGGCGTCGTCGGGTCGTCCCGGGCCGGCCGCCGAGTCGATGCCGATCCCGCCGGGGCGGACCGGCCCGCGTGCGGGCGCCGGCGATCCGGCCACGGACGTCAGGGGAGAACAGGCAGCCATGAGCGCATCCGACCCGTCGCCGCCGCGGTTCACGCCGTTCGTGCCCGAGGAGACCGATCTGCCCGAGCTGACCGTGCGCGCGGTGCTCATCGGCGTCGTGATGGCCGTCGTGCTCGGGGCCGCCAACGCCTACCTGGGCATGCGGGCCGGCCTGACCGTCGCCGCGACGTTCCCGGCCGCGGTGGTGGCGATGGCGGCCCTGCGGGGGATCGGGGGCTCGGTGCTCGAGGAGAACATCTCGCGCACCACCGCCTCGGTCGGCGAGGCCCTCGTGGCGGGGGCCATCTTCACGATCCCCGCCTTCGTGATCAGCGGGGTCTGGGACGAGCTGCGCTACTGGGAGAGCACCGCCATCATGCTCGTGGGCGGGCTGCTCGGGGTGCTGTTCATCATCGTCCTGCGCCGCACCATGGTCGTCGAGGCGGACCTGCCGTTTCCCGAGAGCGTGGCCGCGGCCGAGCTGGTGAAGGCGGGGCAGGGCCGCCAGACCGGGGCCAAGTACGTCTTCCAGGCGATGGGCATCGCGGGGGCGTGGGAGCTCGTCGAGAACTCCTACGGCCTCCAGATCGTGAGGGACTCGGCCACCACCTTCGTCAACCTGGGGCGTTCGACGGTCGAGATGCTCGGCCAGCCGGTGAGCTACGCCGGCGGGTTCATCCTGCAGTCGCCGGCCGCGTCGCCGGCCCTCGTGGGGGTGGGGTTCATCGTCGGCCCCCGCATCGCGTCGACGTTGTTCTCGGGGGCGGTGCTCGGCTGGCTGCTGCTGGTGCCGCTGGGGCTGTTCCTGAACCCGGAAGCGGCGGCCGATGACGCGGACCGGGAAGCCCTGGCGGCCCTCGCCGACGAGGTGTGGCAGCGGCAGATACGCCCGCTCGCGGTGGGGACGATGATCGTGGCCGCGTTCTACACGCTGTTCAACCTGCGGACGGCCCTCATCGAGGGGATCGGCCGGGCGTGGACCGACATCCGGCGGGCGCGGACCGGGGCGGGAACGGCGGCCCGGCTGAACCTCGATCTGGACTTCGGCAAGATCGGCGTCGCGATCGCGGCCCTGTCGGTGCCCCTGCTCGGGCTCTATTGGTTCTTCAGCGGCAGCATCGCGGGGGCCCTCGTCCTCACCGTGGTCATGCTGGTCCTCGGCTTCCTGTTCGCGGCGGTGGCGGCGTACCTGGTGGGCCTGCTCGGGAGCTCGAACAACCCCATCAGCGGCCTGACCCTCAGCACCCTCCTGATCGCGGCGATCCTCATGGTGGGGCTGGGGGTGACCGGCCCCGCCGGCATCCTCGGGGTCCTCGGGGTCGCCGGGGTGGTCTGCTGCGCGGCGGGCGTCGCCGGCGACATGCTGCAGGATCTGAAGGTCGGCCACATCCTCGGCGGGACCCCGTGGAAGATGGAGGTCGGCGAGATCATCGGGGTGATCGTGGCCGCGCTGGTCCTCATCCTGCCGATGATGGCGATGCACGAGGTGTACACCATCGGCAGCGCCGACCTGCCCGCGCCCCAGGCGGGGCTGATGGCGCTGATGGCCGAGGGCATCGTCGGCGGCGAGATGGCGTGGCCCCTGGTCATCGCCGGGATGTTCCTCGCCCTCGGGCTCATCCTCATCCAGTCGCCCTCGCCGATGCTGATCGCGGTCGGCATGTACCTGCCGTTCTCGGCGACCGCCGCCATCTTCGTCGGCGGAATCATCGCGTGGCTGCTGTCGCGCGCCCTCGCCGCCCGCAACGCGGGCGAGGCGGCGGTGACGCGGGCCAACAACACCGGCGTGCTGCTGTCGTCGGGCTTCATCGCGGGCGAGGCGCTGATGGCGGTGCTCCTGGCGTTCATGGTTCTGGGGGCGGCGGGGGTCGCCGGCGGGGGAGAAGTGGGTCGGGTCCTGCCGTCTATCGCCGAGACGGCGGGCTTCCCCACCTGGCTGCAGTCCCTGCTCGGCGCCCTGGTGTTCGGCCTGCTCTACCACCTGCTGGTCCGCGTGCCGCTGGCCGCCGGCGAGGACGAGCCGGATCCGGGCGCGCGCCCGTCGTGATCTCCGCCGACGCCCGGCCGCGGCGGCTGCTCGAGTGGCGCGAGGAGGACGGACGCTGCGTCCTCCTGCGCCCGCGCTTCGGCACGAGCCGGCCGGGGCGGTGGCTCGCGGGGCTCGCCGGCGACCCCCACTACCGGATCCGGCTCGACGAGGTCGGCACCCTCGTGTGGAAGGCGTGCGACGGCCGCACGTCGCTGGCCGAGATCGCCCGGGCGATGCGCGCGGCTTTCGGCGACCGGGTCGAGCCGGTCGACGAGCGGCTCGACCGTTTCGTGCGCCGGATGCTGAAGGGCCGGATGATCGCCGTGGCGGAGCCGGGCGGACCCGATTGACGGACGGGGAATCTGCACCGCTGAACGGCGCGGCTCTTCGCGGAGGGGGTTGGGCGGCCGAGCCGCAGGCTACGCGGCGTCGCGGTCACGCCGACCGGCGAGGAATCCCTTGAGCGCCCCCTCGAGGCGGGCCATCCGCTCGCGAAGGTCGCCGATCTCCTTGCTGACGAGGTCGAGACGCTTGTTGACGCCCTGCAGATCCGAGCGGAGCCATGCGCCGAGCGCGATGACCAGAGCCGGCGTGAGCCAGGGAGTGATTGTCTCCATCCATCTTCAGGGTAGCACGCCGGCGCTCGAGCGCGGCGTGTAGCGGTTGGTGATGGGCAGCCGGCGGTCGCGTCCGAAGGCGCGCACGGAGATGCGCACCCCCGGCGGGGCCTGACGGCGCTTGTACTCGGCGCCGTCGACCATCGCGACGATGCGGTCGACGAGGGCGGGGTCCAGGCCGGCTCCGGCGATGTCCTCGGGGCTGCGGTCCTCTTCCACGTACGCCTCCAGCACCGCGTCGAGGACGTCGTAGGGGGGCAGGCTGTCGGTGTCGAGCTGGTTCTCGCGCAGCTCGGCCGTCGGCGGCTTGTCGATGATGCGTTGCGGGATGACCTCGCCGTTGCGGTTCCGCCACCGCGCCAGGCGGTACACCCACCCTTTCAGCACGTCCTTCAGCACCGCGAAGCCGCCCGCCATGTCGCCGTACAGGGTGGCGTAGCCGACGCTCATCTCGCTCTTGTTCCCCGTCGTCAGCACGAGCCAGCCGAACTTGTTCGAGAGGGCCATCAGCAGGTTGCCGCGGATGCGCGCCTGCAGGTTCTCCTCGGCCACGTCGGGCGGGGCGTCGCCGAAGGGCCCGGCGAGGGCGCGGTCGTACGCGCCGGCGAGCTCGGCGATGGGCAGCTCGAGCAGCTCGACCTCCAGCCGGTCCGCCAGCTCCCGCGCGTCGTCCCGGTTCTCGGCCGCGGTGAAGCGCGACGGCATCGAGACCGCGGTCACCGCGCCGGGGCCGAGGGCGTCGGCCGCGACGGTGAGGGCGAGGGCGGAGTCGATGCCCCCGGAGAGGCCGAGCACCGCGTGGCGGAACCGGTTCTTGCGGAAGTAGTCGGCGGTGCCGAGGGTCAGGGCGCGGTAGACCTCGGCCTCGGGCCCGAGCAGCGGCCGGAGCCGCGGGGCCGGGGCCGGGGAGGGCCGCGGTGCGGCGGCCTCGGCCAGGGGCGACCGCGGTTCGCCGAGGGCCGGGTCCGTCGCCGGAGTGGACGGCGGGGGGGTCTCGGCCGTTCGCAATCGCGGCTTGCCGAGAGGCGGCGACGGGGGTGGGGAGGGCGGGGCTGTCTCGACCGATCGCGATGGCCGGGCGCCGACGGCCGGCCCTGCCGGGTGAGGCGGCGGGGCCGTCTCGACCGTTCGCAATCGCGGTTCGCCCTGGGCCGGCTCCGCCGCGTGGGGCGACAGAGCCGCAGTCTCGATCGTCACCGATCGCACGCGGTCCCGGTCCCCGCCGGCCTGCCGCCACCTTGGGTCGTGGAGGCGCCGCCGGGTGGCCGAGACGGTGTCGATGTCGACGACGAGCAGGTCCTCTTCGAACTGTGCGCCCCGGGCGACGACCCTGCCCGCGGGATCGACGACGAGGCTGTGGCCGTCGAAGACCAGCTCGTCCTGGCCCCCGACGGCGTTGCAGAAGGCCACGAAGCAGCCGTAGTCGGCCGCGCGCTGGGCGAGCATCCGTTCCCGCTCGACGCCCTTGCCGCGGTGGTAGGGCGAGCCGGACAGGTTGACGAGCACCACCGCGCCGCCGGCGATCGCCGCCCACCGGCCCGGTCCCCCGGGGTACCACAGGTCCTCGCAGATGGTGACGCCGACGCGGGCGCCGCCGAGGTCGACGGTGAGGGCGGCGTCGCCCCGGGCGAAGTACCGCTGCTCGTCGAAGACCGCGTAGTTCGGCAGGAAGTGCTTCCGGTAGACGGCGGCGACCTCGCCGCCCGCGAGCACTGCGGCCGCGTTGTGGAGGTCGCCGGCGAGGTCCGGCAGCCCCACCACCGCCACCGTTTCCGTCACCGACGCCGCGAGGCGGCGCACCCCGTCCGCCGCTGCCGCCGTGAACCGCGGGTTCAGCAGCAGGTCCTCGGGCGGATACCCGGTGGCGGAGAGCTCCGGAAAGACGGTCAGGTCGGCGCCGCGTTCCGAGGCGCGGGCGATCAGGTCGCGGAGCCGGTCGAGGTTCCCCGCGAGATCGCCGACCGGCAGGTTGCACTGGCACAGGGCCACGCGCAGGGTAGTGCCGTCGGTCGTAGGGCGGTTCGGATCGGTCGCCATGGCGTCGGCGATCTCACCATATCACCCTGTCGATTCGCATCACCCCGTCGACCCCGTCGAACACTTCGTCGACCCATATCACCGCGTCGCGCGCATTACGCGGTCGACCCCGCACACGCCGTGGACCCGTATCACCCCGTCGACCCGCACACGCCGTGGACCCGTATCACCCCGTCGACCCGAAGCCGCCTCCGGCCCGCGACGTCTCCGACAGCGCGTCCGCCTCGACGACTTCCACCTCGACGACCGGCGTCACCACGAGCTGCGCCACCCTCATGCCGCGCCGCATCCGGAAGGCCTCGCGGCCGTGGTTGACGAGAAGGATGCCGATCTCGCCACGATAGCCGGCATCGACGGTGCCCGGCGCGTTCAGCACGGTGACCGCGTGGCGGAGGGCGAGGCCGCTCCGCGGCCGTATCTGACCTTCGGTGCCGGGGGGCAGCTCGATGGCGAGCCCGGTGCCGACGAGCCGGGCCTCGCCGGGGGGGATGTCGACGTCGGCGGCCGCGAACAGGTCGAGCCCGGCATCGCCGGGGTGCGCGCGCTCGGGCAGGCGGGCCCCGGCGCAGTCGAGACGCTTCACGATGAGCCGCATGGGGGCGTCGATGCCGGGAGCACCCTTATCGGAGGACCTCGGGGACCGGCAGGCTCGCGACGTCGAATCCGATCGCCTCGGCGATCTCCAGCAGGCTGGCCTGCACCGCCCGCACGTTGCGCGGGCCCATGCCGAGAAACTGCTTCTGGACGGGCAGGAGCTCCTCGAGCGCGGGGTCCGCGAACTCGAAGAACGGGGCGCGGTGAATCAGCCGGGCCTCGCGCTCCAGCACCGGGGTCTCGAGGAGGTTGCGCAAGGCGCGCAGCACCGTCGCGTCGAACTCGTCCCCGGTACGTCCCAGCTCGGCGTAGGCCGTGGCGATGAGCGGCTGGAGGTGGTGATAGAGCCTGGCCGCCGCCGCCGGCTCTATCGCGGCCACGATCTCGGCGTGGGTGTCGTAGCGCGAGTGGCTGACGGGGTCGACGTGGAGCTCGCGGGACGAGCCGGCGGTCTGGAAGCGCCGGGTCGGGCGCCACGGCGGCAGGTGCCGGTCCGGCGTGTGGCCGTCGGCGACGTTGTCCACCACCACGACGAAGATGCGGACCAGGTCGTCGGGAATGAGCCACGCGGCCAGGCCCGGGTGAGATGACAGCTTCGCCACCAGGTTCCGGACCCGGCCGTCGCTCTCGTCGAGAGAAACCCGCGGGTCGGGTGGGGGGGCCGGAGCGGCGTCCACGGCCGGCGGCGCGGGAGCCGGCGTTTCCTCGCGGGAGGGCGCGCCCCCCTCGACACCCGGGTCCGCGAGGAAGAAGTCGTACGAGGCGACACCGGCGACTATCGCCAGTGCGACAACGCCGACGAACGGCCCCGTGCTCCGGCCGCGCGGACGTACCGCCATACACGACACCCCGATCAAGAAACCCGGTGCGGCTCGTGGGCCGCCCGGAGCCCGTGGTGCGGCGTGGGGACCTTCGACACAGGCTCCCCATCTATGATAAAGCAGATGCCCGCCGTACCGCCAGCCGTTCCCGTGTCAGCGTGCAGCACGGATTCGTGAGCCGATCGCCCCGGCGGAGGCCGGGTTGGCGATTGGCGCCGTGCTCGGCGGCGTCTTGCCGCCCCGTCGCGCACACCCGTGTCAGGGGCCGATTGCGATTGTTCCCGCCGATGCCGAAGACAGCGCGAGGCCGCCGGGGGCCGCGCCGTTCTCCCGCAGGATGTAGGCGACGATGGCGGTCAGTGTGTCCTCGTCCGGCTGGCGGCCCGCCGGCGGCATCGCCGCCTTGACGTAGCCGACCAACTCGCGCACCGGCCGGCCGGTCCACATGCTGCGGAATGCGGATCCGGCCAGCTCCGGGGTGTCGAAGCCGCCGCTCAGGTCGCGCTGGTGGCACGAGGCGCAGACGTCGCGGTACGCGAGCTCACCGGTCCGCGCCTGACTGGCCAGGTAGCGGGCCGGCGCCGGCGCCGCCGCCTCGGGCGCCTCCTCGTCGCGGGGCAGCAGCCATCCGCGGATCTCCCCGTCGGGGTTGTTCCGGGTCGCGATCTGCACGTAGTACTCGCCCCGACGCAGCGCCTCCACCTGCCTGTCGTCGAGCTCGACCTCGCCGTCGACCCGGCCCGCCGCGGCGCCGGTGACCTCGAGGGCGAACACCGCGGGTCCGCGCCGGGCCGGCGGGGCCCGGTGGAGATGGGCCTCGGTGGCCGGCGAGCTCAGCCCCTCGAAGGTGCCGGCGACCGTGAGGGTGCGGTCCTCGAGCACGGCCTCGGCTTCGCCCGAGCCCGACACGTTCGGCCGCGTCGCGAAATCGACCGGGACGATCGAGAGGCGGCCCCCGAAACGGGCGCCGTCCTGCGCCTGCGCGCCGGGTGCGGCGGCCAGCAGCACGCCGATGCAGGCGAGACGCCCGGCCAGAAGCCCGCGGCGACGAACGGGGCGGGCGCCGGCAGGACGGGTGTGGCCGAACGCGGATCCGCCGGGCGACCGCGCCGGCCCGGCCTCGCCGCCCCTCCGCCCGTCCCGTCCGGGCTCGTCCAGCGTGGTTCTCGGATGGTCCATCCGTCACTCCCCGACGTCGGCCGTGACCGCGGCCGGCGCCGTCTCGGTTGGCGGCGTCTCCGCCGCCGACGCGGCCGGCGGGCCGCCCGGCAGCTCTGCCAGGATCTCTTCCGTGTGCTCGCCGAGGGCCGGCGGAGGACGGTCGACGACGGCCGGCGTGCGCGACAGCTTGATCGGATTCCCCAGCGCCCGGATGGCGCCGAGCCGCGGATGGTCCAGCTCGACCACCATGTCGCGGGCCGCGAGCTGGGGGTCGGCGAGGGCCTCGGCCAGCGAGCGCACCTGCCCGCAGGGGACCGCATGGGCCCGCAGGCGCTCGATCACCTCGTCGCGGGTCCACGTCCCGAGCAGCGAGCCGAGCAGGGTCTTCAGCTCGTCCCGGTGCCGCATGCGCTCGGTGTTGGTGACGAACCGCGGGTGGGCCTCCAGCTCCGGCCGGCCGATGGCCCGGCAGAACTGGCGCCAGAGGCGCTGGTTTCCGACCGCGATCATCACCAGGCCGTCGCTCACCTCGAGCGCCTCGTAGGGGGTCAGCGAATGGTGGTCGTTGCCCTCGCGCCCCAGCTCCTCCCCGGTGGCGAAGAGGACGTTGGCGGGCAGGGCCAGCGTCGACGTCATCGAGTCGAGGAGGGCGATGTCGACGTGCTGCCCCAGCCCCGTCTCGTCGCGGTCGCGCAGCGCGAGGAGGATGCCGTTCATGGCGTAGAGCCCGGCCAGGAAGTCGGTCATCGCGACCCCGACCCGGGTCGGGGGGCCGTTCGGCGAGCCGGTGACGTGCATGACCCCCGACTCGCCCTGGATGACCGCGTCGTAGCCGGGGAGGCTGCTCTTGGGGCCTTGCTGGCCGTAGCCGGTGACCGAGCAGTAGATCAACTGGGGGAAGTCGCCGCGGACCGACTCGTAGTCGAAGCCCAGCTTCTTGAGGCTGCCCGGCCTGAAGTTCTCGATCAGGACGTCGGCCTCGGCGAGCAGGCCTCTCAGGGCGCCGGCCCCGGCCGGTGTCTTCAGGTCGAGGGCGACGCTGCGCTTGCTGCGGTTCAGGCCCAGGAAGAAGGTGCTCACGCCGTCCGCGAACGGCGCCCACGCCCGCGTGTCGTCGCCGTGCGAGGGTTCCTCGACCTTGACGACGTCGGCCCCCATGTCGCCCAGCATCATGGCGCAGTAGGGCCCGGCCAACACCCGGGTCAGGTCGACGACGCGCAGCCCATGCAGTGGCGGCATTGCAGGGACGGAATTATATCCCCACCGGCGCCGCCGCGACGCCGTGCGACGCCGTGTGCCGGCGGCGCGGATCGGGTACGATTATCGGATCTGCGCCCCTCCGGGGCCGGTCCAAAGACGGCTCGACGCCGCTATCTCGGGGAGACCATGTCAGCTTCCACCATCATCTGGACGAAGATCGATGAAGCGCCGGCGCTCGCCACGTTCGCGTTGCTGCCGCTCGTACGGGCGTTCACCAAGGGGACGGGGGTCGAGGTCGAGACCCGCGACATCTCGCTCGCGGGGCGCATCCTCGCCGCGTTTCCCGACCGGCTGCGCGAGGACCAGCGCGTCCCCGACCACCTCGCGGCGCTGGGCGAGCTGGCCCGGACCCCGGCCGCCAACATCGTCAAGCTGCCCAACATCAGCGCCACCGTCCCCCAGTTGCGGGCGGCCGTTGCCGAGCTGCAGGGTCAGGGGTTCGACGTCCCCGACTACCCGGAGGAGCCCGCGAACGAGGGCGAGCGGGCGGTGCGGGCACGCTACGCCGCCGTCCTGGGGTCGGCCGTGAACCCGGTCCTCCGCGAGGGCAACTCCGACCGCCGGCCCGCCGCCGCCGTGAAGCGGTTCGCGCAGAAGCACCCGCACCGCATGATGAAGCCGTGGCCGGCCGACGGGTCGAAGGCCCGGGTCGCCCACATGGCGGAGGGCGACTTCTTCGGCAGCGAACGGTCCGTCACCGTCGAGGCCCCGTGCGACGTGCGCATCGAGTTCGTCGACGCTGCCGGGGCGGTCACCGTCCTGAAGGAGCGGGTGCCGCTCGAGGCGGGCGAGGTGGTCGACGCCGCGGTCATGAACGTGGCCGCCCTGCGCGCCTTCTTCAGCCGCACCATCGAGGAGGCGAGGGAGGACGGGACCCTGCTGTCGCTCCACCTCAAGGCGACGATGATGAAGGTCTCCGACCCCATCATGTTCGGCCACTGCGTGTCGGTGTACTACGAGCCGGCCCTGCGGAAGCACGCGGACACCCTGCGTGCCATCGGCGCCAACGTGAACGATGGCGTGGCCGGCGTGCTGGAGAAGGTCGCGAAGCTGCCGGCGGACGAGCGCGCCGCCATCGAGGCCGACATCGACGCGGTGTACGCCGAGAGGCCCCCCCTCGCGATGGTCGACTCGCGCAAGGGCATCACCAACCTGCACGTGCCGAACAACGTCATCATCGACGCGTCTATGCCCAACGTCGTCCGCGACGGCGGCCGCATGTGGAACGCCGCCGACGAGCTGCAGGACACGGTGGCGATGGTGCCCGACCGTTCCTACGCCACCATGTACCAGGCCATCCTCGAGGACTGCCGGCAGCACGGCCAGTTCGACCCCGCGACGATGGGCAACGTGTCGAACGTCGGGCTGATGGCGCGCAAGGCGGAGGAGTACGGCTCGCACGACAAGACCTTCACGGGGCCCGGCCCCGGGACCATCCGGGTCGTCGCCGGCGACGGCGCCGTCCTCCTCGAGCAGGCGGTGGGCACCGGCGACATCTTCCGCATGTGCCAGACCAAGGACGAGCCCATCCGCGACTGGGTCCGGCTCGCGGTCGGCCGGGCGCGGGCGTCGGGGGCGCCGGCGGTGTTCTGGCTCGACGAGGCGCGGGCCCACGACGCGCAGATCATCGCCAAGGTGCGCGCCTGCCTGCCGGAGCACGACACCGAGGGGCTGGACATCCGCATCCTGAAGCCGGTCGACGCCATGCGCTTCTCGCTCGCCCGCGTGCGCCGCGGCGAGGACGCCATCGCGGTGACCGGCAACGTCCTGAGGGACTACCTCACCGATCTCTTCCCCATCCTCGAGCTGGGGACGAGCGCCCGCATGCTGTCCATCGTGCCGCTCCTCAACGGCGGCGGCCTCTTCGAGACCGGGGCCGGCGGCTCGGCCCCCAAACACGTCGAGCAGATGCTGCGGGAAGGGCACCTGCGCTGGGACTCGCTCGGGGAGTACTGCGCTCTCGTGCCGTCGCTCGAGCTGATTGCGTCGCGGACCGGCAACGCCCGGGCGGCGCTGCTGGCGAAGACCCTGGACCAGGCCATCGGGTCCTACCTCGAGAACGCCCGCTACCCGTCGCGGAAGGTCGACGAGATCGACAACCGGGGCAGCACGTTCTACCTCGCCCTCTACTGGGCGCAGGCCCTCGCCGCCCAGGACGAGGACGCCGAGCTGAAGGCCCGCTTCGCGGTGGCGGCGGCGCGTCTTGCCGAGAGCGAGGCGGCCATCACAGGCGAGCTGCTTGCCGCGCAGGGGAGTCCGGTCGACATCGGCGGCTACTACCGCCCCGACGACGCCCGGGTCGAGCGCGCCATGCGGCCGAGCGCGACCCTGAACGCGATAATCGACGATCTTTGAGCTGGAGGGCGGGCACGGACTCGGTCGTGACATGGCAGACCGCGCCGTCCGCCCCCACGAGACGGCGGAACAGCCCCAAGGGATCACGCCCCGGCCCCAAGAACGGTGATACGATCTCGTCGTGAAGACCATCGCCATCCCTGACCTGCGCACGCATCCGCAGCAGGTTCATGTCCGCGAGGAGGCCCTGCTGACTGCCGCCAACGGTCGACCGGTCGCCGTACTGCTGCCGGTCGACGACGGTTCCCTCGACGAGACGATCGAGGTGGTACGCCGCGCCCGTGGTCTCGAAGCCCTCCGGGCAATACGCCGAGAGAGTCAATCGAGCGGCGTCGCCCGCATGACGTCCGCCGACATCGATGCGCTCGTCACCCGCACACGTCGTTCACGGCCCCGTTGAGTGCGGGGATGCAGATCGTCCTCGACACGAATGTCCTCGTTTCCGGTTTGCTCTCCGCTACGGGGCCACCGGGTCGCATCGTCGAAGCCGCTCTCGCTGGACACCTGGAGCTCGTATTCGACGAGGCGATTCGTCGAGAGTACGAAGAGGTACTCCGGCGACCGGAGTTGGCGCTGCCACCGGGTCGCGTCGATGTTCTGTTGGCAACCATCGACGGATTCGGTCGTCGAGTAGCGGCGGTTCCACCGTGGTCGACGAGACTGCCCGATCCGAACGACGGGATGTTCCTCGCCGTTGCGGCGGCGACCGCGAGCGTTGTCGTGACCGGCAACATCCGACACTTCCCATCACGTTGCCGCGGCGGCGTGGTGGTCCCCACGCCGCGTCAGTTCATCGAATCGCACATCTGAAGTTGGCGTTACCCGTTGCCGCCCCGGCCTCCTGAGCCAGACGGAGAAGGTCTTGACAAGTCGGGGCGGCTTGGCCAACCCGCGGCTGCCCGTCCTTCGCTGGCCCTCTCGCGGCGACCCCCGAGCCTGGACACCCGGGTTGCCGCGCTGACACCCGGCCGGGAGGCGGTCTCGCCGCAGCATGGCGGACTCACGGGCGGCCCCATTAGCGGCCGGGCCGGCGGCGTCCCCGGCGGGGGCCGACCGCGGCGCCGACGGGATCTCGGCATTCCGGGACCGCGGCGGCGGGGGCTGGTGCGGTCAGACCGTGAGGGAGGCGCCGTCCCGGCGCGGGTCGCCGGCACCGCCGAGAACGTCCCCGCGGCGCTCGGCCGTGTGCGCGCCGCCGAAGAACACGCTGCGGTCGTCCCACACCTGGTGCTCGGGCCACGCGGCCAGCGCCCCGGCGATTTCCTCGCCGTCGTGGCCCCCCTCGACGCTGAGCAGGGGGCCCTCGACGTGGATGCGGGGCGCGCGCACCGCCGCGTCCACGTCCATCCCGTGGTCGACGAGGTTCACGATCACCTGCAGGACGGCGCTGCGGATGCGGTTCGAGCCGCCGGAGCCAGTCGCCACCAGCCGGCCGTCGGGCCACCGCAGGGCGCTCGGGGCCATCATCGACGCCATGCGGTGGTCGGGCGGCCACCGGTGGAAGCCGCCGGGGTTGAGGTCCTCCTCGCCCAGCATGTTGTTCAGCATGACGCCGGTGCCGGGGACCACCCGCCCCGAGCCTTCCCCGTTCGACAGGGTGAGGCTGGCGAGGTTGCCCCGGGCGTCGATAACCCCGAGATGGGTCGTGCCCCGGGCGGCCTGCGCCCGTCCCCGGACCTCGTTCCGCCACCGCGCCAGGAGGGCGGGGTCGAGCAGGCCCTCGTTCGCGCCCGCGGGCTCGCCGCCATGCGCCTCGGCGCGCGCGGACCGGGTGGCGCGCATCACGTCGGCGAGCATCGCGACGGCGGGGCCGCTCCCGGGCGGCGCGACCGGCAGCCCGTTCAGCAGGCCCAGGCCGAACCCGATCAGCGCGCCGCCCGCCGACGGCGGCGGGTTGGTCAGCACCGCGACGCCGCGGTAGTCGAGGGCGAGCGGGGGCCTAACCTCGGTGCGGTAGGCGGCGAGGTCGTCGAGGCCGACGAGGCCGCCGTCGCGCAGGTCCTCCACCAGCGCTTGCGCCACCGCGCCGCGGTAGAAGACGTCGTCCCCCTCGACGGCCATCAGCTCCAGGAGGGCGGCGAGGTCCGGATTGCGCAGGCGCTCGCCCTCCTCGATCAGGGCGGGGCCGCCGCGTGGGCTCGAGTAGAGCGCCAGGGCCTCGGGGGTGGCGCCGAGAATGGGCCGCAACAGGTGCAGGAAGCGGGCCTGCAGCGGGGTCGTCACCACGCCGTCGCGCAGGAGGGCGCAGGCGGGGGCGACGAGGTCGGCGGCGGGCAGGGTGCACAGGTCGCGATGGACGTCGAAGAACCCGCGGACGACGCCCGGCACCGCGACGGTGCCGCGGCCGATGTGGAACTCCTGCCGGGCGGGGCCGAAGTCGACGACGACCGGCTCGAACTCGATCTCTGCCGCCGCGGCCCGCCGCCGCGGGGTCTGCACGAAGAAGTCGTAGACGCGGGGTCGGCCGCCCGCGGGCAGGGCGAGGAGGAAGCCGCCCCCGCCGAAGGACGCCAGCGCCGGCTCGCAGGCGCAGGCGGCG